>CANJXE010000039.1 GCA_947478745.1 Actinomycetota bacterium | reverse complement strand
CCGGCACGCCATGCTGCCACTGGGGGCGGAAGGCGAAGTAGGCGTTCGGCTCGTTCCACGTCTCGTAGGCCGTCACGCGCGGCAGCGGGGACGAGGCGCCCGGCGGCGTGTACGTGCCGGAGTAGCGGCGGGCCACGGCGTAGACGAACGAGCGCCAGTCCCGCAGCCGCGGCATCTGGGTGGCGCGGGCCTTGGTGGAGCCTGTCGAGGAGGCCCACTTCGGGGTCTTCCAGAGGGTGAACAGCACACGATCCTGCAGGCCATGCGCGGCAGCCTGCTGCACGAACTGGTCCGACAGAGCCCAGAAATAGGCGGGATCGGCCGGATTGCGGGGATTGCGCGGGCGCTGGACGGCGATCTGATCCCACTGCATATCCCAGCGCATGAAGCCGACGTGGAGCTTGACGGCGTCATTCCAGAAGCCCGCCGAATCGGTCGAGGCGTAGGCGTTGTCGAGGAAGCCGACCTGCAGGGTGCTCTTCGCCGACGCGGCAGCGGGCACCGCGAGCACGCCGGCGACGGCCAGAGCGGTGAGCAGTGAGCGGAGGGGGAGGCGGCGGAAGGACATGGAAACGATTCGGCTCCGCCACCCGAGGGCAGCGGAGCCGTTCACGATCGGATCGCTAGTGGATCCGGGACTTCATGAGCTTGCCGGTGCCGGCAATCCACGAGTTAAACGACGGCTTGTGCGCGCCGCTCGACTTCTCGAGACCGGTCGTGTACCAGGCACCCGGCTTCGGCACCCCGTCGCGGACGAGGAACCAGGTCATCTTCTCAACCTGCGGCAGCTGCTTGAAGCGCAGCATCGAGTCGTACGCGAACTGCGCCTGCTGGGCGAAGGACACCGTGTACTGCGACTTGCCGGCAGCGGGGGTGGCCCAACCGAACTCGGTCACCCAGATCGGGTACTTCTTGCCGAAGGTCTGGTTGGCCAGCGTGATGAACGTCTGGAAGTTGCCCACGCCGATGAAGCGCGGGTTCTTCGTGCTCTGATCCGAGCCGTCGCTCATGCCGAGCCGCGGCGTGTTGTTGTACGGATGCATCGACAGGACGTCGAACTTGGCACCCGCCGCCTTCATGCCCTTCATGAAGTCGACCGGGCTGGGATTGCCCGGGCTGCCCTGCTTGTAGAGCGCGCCGGCGACGAAGGTCGGCTTGAACGGCACGGCCTTGTTGACCTCGGACTTGAGTGCGTTCAGCAGCTTCACGTAGTTGCCTGGCGAGACGAACTTGCCCTTGACCTTCTGCGGACGGAAGGCGAAGCTGGCGTTGGGCTCGTTCCACGTCTCCCACGCGGTGACGCGCGGGAGGGGCGTGGTGGAGCCAGACGGGATGTACTTGCCGGAGTAGCGCGTGGCGCAGGCGGCGACGAAGTTCTTCCAGTCCGTCAGGTTCGGCATCTGCGTGGCCTTGGCGGACGTGGCCTTCGTGGCCCAGGTCGGCGTCTTCCACAGCGTGAACATGACCTTGTCCTGCAGGCCATGGGAGGCTGCGTTGAGGACGAACTGGTCGGTCTGCGCGAAGTGGTAGGCCGGATCGGCGGGGTTGCGCGGGTTGGCCGGCTTCGAGACCGCCATCTCGCCCCACTGCATGTCCCAGCGCATGAACCCGACCTGGAGGTCGACGGCATCCGACCAGAACCCTGCTGGATCCGTGCCTGCGTAGTCGTTATCCAGGAAACCGACCTGAAGGTTGCTTTTCGCGCTGGCGAAGGTGGGGAGTACGAGCACCGCTGTCAGAGCGGCGATCGCGATCAGGAGACGTCGGGCGGATGCTCGGCGCTGGGCCATAGATGGTCCTCTCAATCGGGAACAGGTCTCATCGTGCCACACAGGACCACGGATATCCCGCTGGGTTGGACCGGTGTTTCCAACTTGGTACCGTTGGTGCCCATGGAACCGCTCAGCCGTCCCGCCGTGATCGTCGCCGACATGCTCGTCGATTTCGTCACCGGCGCGCTCGCGAATCCGCCGTCGATCGCGACGATCGAGCCGCTCGCCCGCCTGCTCCATGGCGCACGCGAGCGGGGCTGGCCCGTCTGCTACGTCAACGACGCCCACCTGCCGGGGGACGTGGAGGCGGGGCTGTGGGGGCCGCACGCGCTGGCCGGCACGCCCGGTGCACAGGTGATCGAGGAGCTCGCCCCGCACCCCGGCGACGTCGAGTTCGCCAAGCGCTGGTACTCCGGCTTCCACGAGACGGGCCTCGACATGTACCTCCGCCAGCACGACGTCGACACCGTGATCCTGACGGGCCAGCATGCGCACATCTGCGTCCAGCACACCGCCGGCGCCGCCTTCATCGCCGGCTACCGCGTGGTCCTCGCCGAGGACGCGATCTCGGCCTTCACCCCCGAGGCCAACGCAGGCGGCATCGCCTACATGGAGCAGATGTACGGCGCGGCGACCGGCACGGTCGACGAGATCCTCCAGACGCCCGTCATCGCGTAGGAGCAGCGTGGGCCTCGTCGCCGTCGTCGGTTCGATCAACGTCGACGAGGTCGTGCGGGTCGAGCGCCTCCCGCGCGAGGGCGAGACGGTCTCTGGCGGTGACTTCACGCGGCACGGCGGCGGCAAGGGCGCCAACCAGGCGGTCGCGGCCGCGCGCGCGGGCGCCACGGTGCGCATGGTCGGCTGCGTCGGTGATGACGCGATCGGCGATGCAGCGCTGGCCGAGCTGCGCGCGGCGGACATCGACGTGGAGCACGTGGCGCGCAGCGCCGAGGCCGCCACGGGCATCGCGCTGATCATGGTTGATCGCGACGGGCGCAACCAGATCGCCGTCGCGCCGGGCGCCAACCGCCTGATCGCGATGCAGCCGGGCGCGCTGCTCGGCCCGGATGGTGTCGCGCTGCTCTCGTTCGAGGCACCGGATGCCGCCCTCCGCCACGCCGCGGCCGTGGCTCTCGACGCGGGCTGGCGCCTCGTCGTCAACCCGGCGCCCGCCCGCGCGATCCCGCAGGAGCTGCTCGACGCCCACCCCGTGCTGATCCCCAACGAGCACGAGGTCGTCGAGCTGACCGGCATCGCCGACGTCACCGCGGCGGCGATCGCGCTGCAGGCGCTGTCGGGCGCTCCGGTGATCGTCACGCTCGGGGCCGCCGGTGCGCTGCTCGTCGACGGCGAGGTGATTACGCAGGTCGCCGCCCCCGTCGTCGAGGTGGTGGACACGACCGGGGCCGGGGACGCCCTCTGCGGCACGCTGGCCGCGTGCCTCGCGGCGGGTGATCCGCTCGGTCTGGCGCTCGAGCGCGCGATCGAGGCCGCCTCGCGCAGCGTGATGACAGCCGGAGCGCGCTAGCGGCGCGTCAGGAGACCGTCAGCGTGATCGCGCAGACGTCGTTGACGCCGTAGCCGCGGCTGTTCCAGGCGACCTTGTCCGGCTGACGGTTGCCGTCGCGGTCGCGGGCCTTCGAGCGCACGACGTGGGTGCCAGGCTCCAGCGTGACGGGTACGGAGAAGCGCGTCGGGGCATGCCGCCCCGGACCGGGATCGATGCGCGTCGAGCGCCACTCGCCGTCGTCGACCTGGACGTCGATGCCGCCAATGCCGCCCGTGCCGCCCCAGGCGATGCCCTGCAGCAGGATCTCGCCGGCAGCGAGCGGCGTCGTGGATTCGGGGGAGGTGATCAGCGAGTTGACGGGCATGCGCGTGAGCTCGCGCCCCGGTGCGGCCTCGCCCTCCTCGCGCAGGCGGTAGTCGATGGCCTGGTAGAAGCCGTCGAACTCGCCCTCGATCAACTCGATGTGCGTGAGCCACTTGACCGATGCCACGGCGTACCAGCCGGGCACGATCGCCCGCACCGGATAGCCGTGCTCGGGCTCGAGCCGGCGGCCATTCATCTCCCAGGCCAGGATCGTCTCGCCGATCACCGGATCGCGCAGGGGCACGGCGCGCGCGAAAGGCTGCGGTGCGTCGTAGCCCTCGATCGCGCCGAGATCGCAGCCGTGGAAGACGACGTGGGTGGCCTCGGGCAGCGGACGCACGACCTCGAACAGGTCGGCGAGCTGACCGCCGGCCCAGCGGGCGTGGCCGACGGCGCCGAGCGCCCATGGCACGCCTGCCGCGGGCGGGTCCAGCTCGGTGCGGCGATGCCCGGCGCACTCGAGCGTGACGTGCGCGGTCGTCTGCGACAGCTTGCGGAGATCATCGAGCGTCCAGCGGATCGGCCGCTTGACGAGGCCGGTCACCGACAGCGTGTACTCGTCCTCGGCAAGCTGCGGTACCCCGTGGTGCGACCGGATGAAGTGGGTGCCCGCATCGTTGCGGTCGTCGAGCAGCGCGGCGATCGGGGTGGCGCGGCAGTCGGCGCCGACTTCGGGGGAGCGGTGGTCCATCACCCTGCATCGTTGCGCATATGCCGCCGGCCCAAGCCCAACCGCGGAACGAACCGGCCTCAGGCCTCGGTGCGCAGCGCGCGGACCAGGCCGAGCAGCAGGAAGGCGGCGACCCAGATCACCGTGGCCAGCAGCGCGATCAGGATGCTCGAGTCGCCGCCGTTCGTGATCCGCGTGATCGCGGGATCGAGCATCCACCGCTCGGCGGCGGGGAGGATCAGCGTGATCGAACCGATCAGGTTGAGCCCGACGAGGTTGAGTCCGAGGGCCACGGCGATAGCGCCGCCGGTGGAGCGGATCGCGACGCCGATCCCGTAGGCGATCAGCGAGAAGACGCCGACGTTCACGAGCAGGCCCAGCACCTGCTGCCAGACGTCGCCGGCGGTGGGAGCCGCCTCGCCCGGGTGCGGCAGCGCGAACGCGCCGACGATCAGGATCACCAGCGCGGGCAGCGCGACGAGGATCGCGACCAGGGCGACGAGGGGCACGCGGATCAGGAAGAGGCGCAGACGCGAGCAGCCCGTCAGCAGGAGGTAGCGCAGGGTGCCGTTGGCGACGTCCTCTGCACCGAAGATCGCGCCGATCACCGTGCCGAAGATGACGGAGATGATGGCGATCGCCGACGCGAACCCGAGCAGGTCCGTGCCGCCCACCACCGGATGCTCGCCGGGGTTGACGATGTGCAGGATCTCGAAGGTGACCGCGATCGCCAGCGCGATCAGCGCCGGTGCGAGCAGGCCCGCGAGGATCAGCCCGCGCCGCTTGAGCATGCGGCGCAGCTCGGCACGGGCGATGGCGATCACGAGCGACCCTCCTCGTGGACGAGCTCGAGGTAGCGCTCCTCGAGCGACTGGCTGCGCGGCTCGAGGCGGCTGACGCCCAGTCCGGCCTCGACGAGGCTGCGGTTGATCGCGGCACGGGTCGTCGGCTGATCGGGATCGAGCTGGACGGCGAGGATGCCCGATGGCTCGGCGGCCACGGCCGTCACGGCCGGCAGGGCCGCGAGCACGCCCTGCGCACGGGTCGGATCGTCGCATTCGATGCGCAGCGAGCTGGTCCCGCCGTCGAGCAGGTCGGCGAGCGTGCCGGACATCAGCAGGCGGCCGTGATCGACGATCGCGAGGTCGTCGCAGACCTTCTGGACCTCATCGAGGAGGTGCGAGGAGACGAAGACCGCGCGGCCGTCGGTCTCGACGAGGTCGCGGATCAGCGTGCGGAACTCGGCAACGCCGTCGGGATCGAGGCCGTTGGTTGGCTCGTCCAGCACGAGGAGCTCGGGATCGCACAGCAGCGCACGTGCCACGCCGAGGCGCTGGCGCATGCCCAGCGAGTACGTGGACACCTTGTCGCCGGCGCGATCCATCAGATGGACGCGATCGAGCACGGTCTCCACGCGGCGCGGTGCCTCGCTGCCGACGTAGGCCGCCCACAGCTCGAGGTTCTGCCGGCCGGACAGGTAGCCGTAGAAGCGCGGCTCCTCGACGATCGCACCGACGCGCGCCAGCGCAGCAGCGGGATCGCGGGAGATGTCATGCCCGCGGACGGTGATGCGGCCGGCCGTGGGGCGGGCCAGGCCGAGGATGCAGCGGATCAGCGTGGTCTTGCCGGCGCCGTTGGGGCCGAGGAAGCCGAAGCAGCGTCCCGGCAGCACCTCGAGCGTGATGTCGTCGAGCGCGGCGCGCGACCCGAACTTCCGGGACACGCCCTCGCAGCGGATGATCGGCTCGCTCACGGTGCGGATGGTGACAGGCGCGGCCCGCGGCGCCTCAGGCGGAGTCGGGGCGCTCGATGACGAACTCGGTGAGGCCCTTGCCCTGCTCGATCTCCTGGAGGTCCTTCTCGGCGGTCTCGAGGTAGGCGCGCAGCGCCTGCTCCAGCCCCTTGCCGTCGCGCAGCAGCGCGATCGTCTCCTCGACGCTCAGCTCTGCCTCGCCGAGCTTCTCGGCGATCTCCTCGAGACGCTCGAGCCCGAGCTCGAACGACACCTTCTGCGGCTCGCTCATGCGTCGCCCTCCGTTGGGTCTGGGTGGATGGCCGCGATCACGGCCTCGAGCGTAGCGCCCTTCATCTGGACCGCGACGGCCTGTCCCGTGGCGAGGTCCGCGGCATCGCGCACGAGGGTGCCGTCGGGGAGGCGCACGAGGGCGAAGCCGCGCTCGCGCCAGTCGCGGGCGCGGATCAGGCTCTCGGTCGCGGTCAGGGCCGCCGTGGTGAGGGCGAGCGCGTGGCGGACGCCCGCGGTGGCCTGGGCGAGGCGCTCGCGCGGCACGTCGAGGGTCGTGGCGCGTGGCAGCGCGGCGAGGGCCTGCTGCACGGCGAGCGTGCCGGCCGCGATGCGCTCGCGCAGCGGCCCGGTCGCGAGGCCGGCAGCGTGCCGCAGCGTCTGCCCCGCCAGATCGATGCGGCTGGCGCGCGCCACGAGGGCGGCCTGGCCCGCGGGGCGCATGGCCGAGCGATCGACGCGCGCCGCGGCCTCGGCGAGAATCGCCGCCGCGTAGCCGGCGGCATCGCTGGCGCGCCGATCGATGCGCTCGGCCAGCTCGGCGGCGCTCGGCACGACGTGCTCGGCGGCCCGCGCCGGCACCTCGGCAGCCGCGCTGGCGACCTCATCGCAGTTCGGCCGCTGCTTGGTGTGGCCGATCGACGTGACGACCGGCGTGCCGAGGGCCGAGATGGCGCGGCACAGCGCCTCGTCGGAGAAGGGCAGCAGATCCTCGACGCTGCCACCGCCGCGGGCGAGGATGATCACGTCGACATCCGGCAGCGCGGCCAGCGTGGCCAGCGCCCCGATCACCTGGTTGACCGCGCCGACGCCCTGCACGAGCGAGTGGCAGACGGCGATGCGGGTGGGGGGGAAGCGGTCGCGCAGCGCGCGGATGACGTCGGCCTCGGCGTCGGAGTCGCGTCCGGTGACGATGCCGACGCGGCGCGGGAAGCGGGGGATTGGCAGCTTGGCGGCGGGATCCGTCAGGCCCTCGGCCCGCAGCCGCTCGCGCACGTCGAGGACGCGCTGGAGCAGCTCGCCCTCGCCCGCGCCGCGGATCGCATCGCACTCGAGCGATAGGCTGCCGCCCTTGGCGTAGGTGCGCACGCGCCGGTAGCGCGCCTGGATCAGCGAGCCCTCGCGCGGCAGGTCGATGATCTTCGCCGCGGCGTCGGCCCAGATGATGCAGCTGATCTTCGCCTCGCCGTCGGTCAGATCGATGTAGACGTGGCCGGATGCCGCCCGCGTCGCCTTCTGGACCTCACCCTCGACGATGCCGCCGCCGAGGTCGCGGACCGCAGCCTCGATCCGTCGCCAGATCGCGCTCGGCGACTCCGCGACCGTCTCGACGGGGCGGGCCTCCACGCGGCTACTGGACGGACTTGATGGCGTCGGTCATCGCCTTGATGTCCGGCAGCGAGCCCGTCAGGACCTTCGTGCCGCCAGGACCCTCGACGATGAAGGACGGCGTGCCACCGAAGCTCTCCTGGGCCGCGATCACCTGCACGTCCTGCACCTCAGGGGTCCAGAGGGCCTCGTCGACGCGGTCCTGCTCGAACTGCGTCAGGTTGAGGCCGAGCGCCTTGGCGATGCCGTCGCAGAACGCGGGCGTCGCGTACTCGGTGGTCTCGTCCTGCTGGTTGATGTACCAGAGATCCTGATACTGGAACAGCTGATTCTGCTGCTGCGCGGCGATGCCGCACTGCGCGGCGCTGACCGAGTCGGGACCGAGGATCGGCCAGATGCGGTAGACGAACTTGACCTTGCCGGTCTTGACGAACGTGCCGATCATCGGGTTGGCCGTGTTGGCCGCGAAGTCCTTGCAGACCGGGCAGCGGAGGTCGCCGAACTCGGTGACCGTCACGGGCGCATTGGGGTCGCCGAGGGTGTTGCCGCTCTGCGGAACGCCGTCGAAGAAGGACTTGACCTGCTTGACGTCCTTGAGCTTGCCTGCCGCGACGTCGGCGGCACTCGCGCCGCTGGTCGAGCTGCTGTCGCGCTGGGAGACGAAGATCAACCCGCCGGCGACGATGATCGCGGCAACGCCGGCGATGATCAGGATCGTCCAGAGACGACGCTTGGAGCTCGCCGAGCTCTTGTGCGTTGCCTTCTTGGGCGGGGGAGGGGTCTTCGCCGTGTCAGCCATCGATATCCTCGGGTCGCGTGCGGTCGAATCCTAGCGGTCGTCGTGCCCGGATCGGTGGCCACTCCGGCTATTCTCGCGCCATGCGTCGTCCGGCCCTGCTGCTCGTCCTGCTCGTCGGCGTCCTCGCGGCTGGCTGCGGGACGATGGGCGACGGGCCCAACGCGCGCATCGAGGAGTCGCTGGCGTCGTCGATGCGCGCCGTCCTCAGCGATGAGGCTCCGCTGGTCGAGGTCCGCTCCGTCGCCTGCACGGGGGAGCGGCCGACGTACGACTGCCTCGTGTCGCTCGGCGTCGGCAACACCGTCGTCCAGATCCGCTACGCCGTGGCGATCGACAAGGATGGCTGCTGGGAGGCCAACGCCGGCCGGACGATCGTGATCGGCGCGGGCACGCAGACGAATCCGCTCCGCGGTCTGTCGGGTGCGAGCGACCTGAGGGGCTGCACCGGATGAGCGCGGTCGCCTACAACCCCTTCGATCGTACGCTGATCAAGCAGCCGCGCGCCCTCGTCACGCTGTTCATGACCGAGATGTGGGAGCGCTTCTCCTACTACGGCATGCGCGCGCTGCTCGTGCTCTTCATGATCACGCCGACCAGCGACGGCGGCATGGGCTACAGCGCGCCGAAGGCAGCCGGCATCTACGCCATCTACGTCGCGCTCGTCTACCTGACGCCGCTGCCCGGCGGCTGGATCGGCGACCGCCTGCTCGGAGCGCGGCGCACGGTGTTCCTCGGCGGGGCGATCATCGCCGGCGGCCACATCGTGCTGGCCATCTTCGGGGGTGCCGGGCTGTTCCCGGCGCTGCTGCTGATCATCATCGGCACGGGCCTGCTGAAGCCCAACATGACGGCGATGGTCGGCGGGATCTACGACTACCGCCCCGAGCTGCGCGATGCCGGCTTCTCGATCTACTACATGGGCATCAACCTCGGGGCCTTCCTGTCACCGCTCGTCTGCGGCTACCTCGGCCAGCAGGTCTCGTGGGAGCTCGGCTTCGGCGTCGCAGCGCTCGGCATGATCCTCGCCCTGGTCCAGTACGCGATCGGCATCCGCGGCCTCGGTCCGATTGGTGCGAAGCCGGAGAATCCGCTCGACCGCGGCGAGAAGCGGCGCTTCGGCGTCGGCGTGGCGATCGCCGTCGTCGTCGCCGCCGCGCTGATCGCCCTCGACATGAAGGTGCTGCACCTGTCGGCCGACGTCATCGAGCTGCTGATCACGATCGTGATCGTGCTGATCCCGATCGCCTGGTTCGGTCGCACGCTGCGCGACGAGCGCGGCAACCCGGCTCAGCGGAACAAGGTACTGGTCCTGCTGGCGCTGTTCATCGCGGCGGCGGTCTTCTGGATGGTCTACGACCAGGCCGGCTCGACCGTGGCGATCTTCGCGCAGGACAACACCCGCGATACGGCCTTCGGGTTGAGCTTCCCGTCGAGCTGGTTCCAGTCCGTCAACCCGCTGATGATCATCATCCTCGCGCCCGTGATGGCCGTCATCTGGACGGCGCTCGGCGCGCGCGGCAAGCAGCCCGCGACGCCGTACAAGTTCTTCGGCGGCCTGTTCCTCGTCGCCGTCTCGATGCTGGTGATGGTCTTCGCGGCGCACGCCGCCATCGATGGTCGCGTCGCCGCGATGTGGCTGATCGCCGTGTTCTCGATCCAGACCGTCGGCGAGCTGATGCTCAGCCCGGTCGGCATGGCCGCCGCCACGCGCCTGTCGCCGCCCGATCGCGTCTCCCAGACGCTCGGCGTGTGGTTCCTCGCCACGAGCGTCGGCGACGCCATCGGCGGCCGCATCGCCGTCTACTACGACCAGCTCGGTCAGCAGGCGTTCTTCGCCCTGCTCGGCGTGATCGCGCTCGTGGCCGCCCTCGCCGTGCTGGCGCTGGCGCGACCGCTCACGCGCCTCGTCCCCGAGTAGAGGCCCAACGAAAAAGGGGCCGGGCTCCGTCACCCTGCGGTGAGCGGCGCCCGGCCCCGTTCGTCGTCGAATCGCTAGGCGACGGTGATGTCGTCGCTCAGGTAGACGTCCTGGATCGCGTTGAGGAGCTGGATGCCCTCGGCGCGCGGACGCTGGAAGGCCTTGCGGCCCGAGATCATGCCCATGCCGCCGGCGCGCTTGTTGACCACGGCGGTGTAGACCGCGTCGTGCAGGTCGTTGTCGCCCGAGGCGCCGCCCGAGTTGATCAGGCCGGAGCGGCCCATGTAGCAGCCGGCAACCTGATAGCGGGTCATGTCGATCGGGT
Organism: Actinomycetota bacterium; assembly: GCA_947478745.1. GTDB lineage: Bacteria > Actinomycetota > Thermoleophilia > Gaiellales > F1-60-MAGs149 > F1-60-MAGs149. The sequence continues at coordinate 4,496 of CANJXE010000039.1, read as the reverse complement.
GATCGGTCATCAGGTTCTCGTAGACGCGCTTGTCGGTCTTGCCGAACTTGAGGTCGAGGAAGCCGGGGGCGGCCGTCTCGGGCGCCTTCTGCTTGATGATGTCGGCCTGGATCGTGACGCCGAGGTGGTTGGCCTGGCTCGTGAGGTCGGCAGCCGTGTGGTAATCGGGGCCGCCGTCCTTCGGCGAGAACGCCGAGTTGCGCAGGTAGCACCAGAGGACCGTCGCCATGCCCAGCTCGTGCGCGGCCTGGAAGGCGTCGGAGACCTCCATCAGCTGGCGCTTGGACTCCTCGGAGCCGAAGTAGATCGTCGCGCCGACCGAGGTGGCACCCATCTCGTAGGCCTGCTGGATCGAGGCGAACATGATCTGGTCGTAGCCGTTCGGGTAGCTCAGGAACTCGTTGTGGTTCAGCTTGAGCATGAACGGGATGCGGTGCGCGTACTTGCGCGAGACCGAGCCGAGCACGCCGAGGGTCGAGGCGACCGCGTTGCAGCCGCCCTCGATCGCCAGCTCGACGATGTTGGCCGGATCGAAGTAGTCGGGGTTCTTCGCGAACGAGGCGCCAGCCGAATGCTCGATGCCCTGATCGACCGGGAGGATCGACAGGTAGCCCGTGCCGCCCAGACGGCCGTGGTTGTACATCTGCTGCAGGCTCTTGAGGACCGGGTTCGGACGATCGCCATCGCGCAGCACGCGATCAACGAAATCGTTGCCGGGCAGATGCAGGCGGCCCTTGTCGATCGTCGTGCACGTATGCCCGAGGAGATAATCGGCCTTGTCGCCGAGGATCTCGCTGATTCCATCGATGCCCATTCCGGCCACGGTCGTCCCTCCGTTGAGATAGCGGCACAATACCGGGTCGCCCTGTCGCCGGTGCGGCATCGGCCGCCGACCCGGCTAGGCGAAGTACGTGTCCTCGTGGCGATACGGGGGTGCGCAGCAGCAGAGGAAGCGCAGGTCCTGCAGTGCGGTGATCTGATGCCAGGCCCCGGGCGGGATCAGGATCGCGTCGCCCGGACCGACCTCGCGCTCCTCGCCGGCGAGCTCCATGCGCGCCGTGCCCGTCAGCACGAAGTAGATCTCCTCGGCGTCGCGGTGGTAGTGGCGCTCCGTTGCGCCGCCGGCCGGCAGGGAGGCCTCGGCGAGGCTCTGCCGCGCCGTCGGCGGGTGCTGCACGTTGAGGATCTCCCGGATCGTGGAGCCGTCGGCCGTGGTGAACGGCTCGGCGTCGCGCTCGAGATTGCGTACCTGCATGCTCAGCGGGCCTCGAGCGCATTGAGGGCGTAGCGGGCGGCCCCGCGCAGCGCGCACTGGTCGTCGAGGATCACGCGCACCGCCATCTGCTCGAGCATGCCGTTGTAGCGGCCCTTGGCATGGAAGGCGTCGAGGAACGCGCCGCGGCGCAGGATCGGGAGGATGCGCGGCGCGATCCCGCCGCCGATGTACATGCCGCCGGTCGAGAGCAGGACGAGGGCGAGGTTGCCGGCCTGCGCGCCGTACGCGCGGACGAAGTGCTCGAGCGTGAGCACGGCGCTGACGTCGGCATCGGCGAGGGCTGCGTTGGCGATCGCAGCCGCCGGGTCGCCTGCCGCGATCGCGGCGAGCAGCTCGGGCGTGGGCGTGGCCCGGCCCGTGTCCGTGACGAAGCGCCAGATCGCGTGGATGCCGGGGCCCGAGACGATGCGCTCGGCGCTGACGTGGCCCCACTCGGGGTGGCGCTCGCGGAGCCAGACCAGGAGCGCGACCTCGTCCGCGTCGCGCGGCCCGTAATCGATGTGGCCGCCCTCGCTGGAGAACGGCTGCCAGCTGTCACCGGTCGCGACCATGCCGGCGATGCCCAGGCCGGTCCCGGCCGAGCAGACGGCGCGATTGCCGCCGAGGCCGATGCGATCGGGCTGCAGCTCCTCGACCTGATCGGGAGCGAGCTCGCCGATGCCCCAGGCGTTGGCCAGCAGGTCGTTCAGCAGGTGGCCGTGCGGCGTGCCGATGGCCGCCTGCACCTCGGCATCATCGACCGCCCACGGCAGGTTGATCGGGTTGGCGCGGCCGCCGACGATCGGCGCCGCGATGCCGATCGCTGCCGCAGCGACCTCGCCGGGGTGGTCTGCGAGGTACTGGCGGACCAGTGCCTCGAGCGAGGCGGCGCCGGGCACGTCGTAGGTGCGCGCCTGCGAGAGGACGACCGAGCCGTCGCCGGGGGAGACCCGGGCGAAGCGGGCGTGCGTGCCGCCGATGTCACCCGCCAGGACGACCGTCGGCGTCATTCGACGATGGCCACGCGGTCGAGCGACGTCAGCGCGACCTCGTAGCCGAGCGGCGCGGAGTAGACCGTGTCGAGGGCCTCACCGAGCATGCCGACGCTGCAGGCCGAGCCACTGCCGGGCGGGATCGTCATGCCCGCGACGGAGACGGCCTCGACGGGCTCGGTACCCGAGCCCGGGCGCAGCGTCACGTTGACGTCGGCGCGGGCGGCGACCCAGGCGGCCAGCAGCATGGCGGACGGCGAGCGCACGTTGCCGACGACGTCGCCGGACGGCGCGAAGGCGAGCGTGCCCTGGGCATGCTCGGAGGCGAACGTCGCGCTGATGCGGCGGCGCCAGTCGAGCGTCCGCAGCCACGCGAGGTCGCGCGACGGGTGCTTCAGCGCGGTGTCGTGGGCGAAGGTGATGGCGCGGGCGGGATCGGGGTCGCGGTCGCTGTCGAAGACGGTGACGTGGGCGATGATCGCCAGCTCGCCCGCGACCTTGCCGTGGTCGTAGCCCGGCAGCCACGCGACGGTGGGCAGGCCGCGCGCCAGCAGCGGCGCGACCAGCGAGGTCGCGTGCTCGAGGCGGCTGCGGTTGGCGGTGATCACGATGTCCTCGACCAGGACGTGCATGCCCGCGTCGCCGATCTCGATCAGCCGCACGCGGACGTCGGCGTCGAGGCGGTCGATGCTGTGCTCGTTCAGGCGGATCATCCGCGCCGGATGCAGCGCTGTCTCATGCATGCTCGCCCGGTGGGCGTTGGTCTTGTGCGGGTCGGGCGCGACGATCAGGTTCATCGTCCGCAGCGAGACGTGCTCGCCGCCGAGGTGATCGGCCTGGCGCAGGAGCTTGGCCAGGGCGTCGGCGACGACGTCGGTCGAGGTCCCCGTGGCGTGCCAGTGCAGGCCCTTGGCGTCGAGCTCGCGGATGGCGGTCCCGACGCGCATCACAACCGCCGCCACTTCCGTCCGTCGGCGCGGATCAGGTCGTCTGCAGACTGCGGTCCGGGGGTGCCCGCCGTGTACGGCTCGAGCGGCACCTCGTTCTGCTTCCACGCGTCGATCACCGGGTCCACGATCCGCCAGGCCTGCTCGACCTCGTCGGCGCGGGTGAACAGCGTGGCATCGCCGCGCAGCGCGTCGAGGATCAGCCGCTCGTAGGCCTCGGGCGTGTCACGCGTGAACGTCTCGCCGTAGAGGAAGTCCATGCGGACCGGACGCAGCTCGGTCTCGGCGCCCGGGGCCTTGGCCTCGATTCGCAGCGATGCACCCTCGTTCGGCTGGATCGACAGCGTCAGCAGGTTGGGACGGATGCTCTGCGAGACCTTCGGGTCCGCGAACGGCTTGTGCGGAACGGGGCGGAACACGATCGTGATCTCCGTCGACCGGCGGGGCATGCGCTTGCCCGCGCGGATGTAGAACGGCGTGCCCGACCAGCGCCAGTTGTTGACCTCGAGCTTGAGCGCGGCGAAGGTGTCCGTCGTGGAGGTCGACGGGACGCCGTCCTCCTCGAGGTAGCCCGGCACCGGCCCGCCATCGACGTCGCCGGCGGTGTACTGGCCACGGGCGGAGGCGACGCAGCGGATCGACTTGAGCGCCTTCTCCTTCTCGTCGCGAATCGAATCGGCGTCGAAGACGGCCGGCGGCTCCATCGCCGTCAGCGCGACGAGCTGCATGACGTGATTCTGGATCACGTCGCGGATCGCGCCGGACTGGTCGTAGTAGCCCGCGCGTCCGCCCGTGCCGAGGTCCTCGGCGGCGGTGATCTGCACGTGGTCGATGTAGCGGCGGTTCCAGAGCGGCTCGAAGATGCCGTTGGCGAAGCGGAAGACGAGCAGATTCTGCACCGTCTCCTTGCCGAGGTAGTGGTCGAGGCGGAGGATGTGCGACTCGTCGAAGGCGGCCGTGACCTCCTCATTCAGCGCGATCGCCGAGTGGAGATCGTGGCCGAACGGCTTCTCGATCATCAGCACGGACTCGGGGTCGGCGCCACGCGCCAGGCCCACCTTGTGCAGCGACTGGGCGATCGGTCCGAAGAAGCGCGGGGCGACGGCCAGGTAGTACAGCCGCCGCGTCGGGCCGCCGATCGCCTTGTCGCCGACGTCGAGGCGCTCCTTCAGCTTCGCGAACAGCTCGGGCTTGGTGAAGTCGCCCTGGATGTAGTCAACCCGCTCGAGCAGCGACTTGAGGATCGTCTCGTCGACGCCGCTGCGCGAGTGCTGCGTGACGGCGTTGACCATGTGGTCGCGG
>CANJXE010000038.1 GCA_947478745.1 Actinomycetota bacterium | reverse complement strand
GTCGAGCAGGACCTGCAGGAAGCGCGCGACGATCGGATCGGAGCCCTTGGCGAGCGAGGTGAGCAGATTGCGCTTGCCCTCGCCCGACACCGCCGGGTTGGTGAGGGCACGGGCGAGTGCCGGGTTGTTGCGGACAGCGGCCGCGATCTCGGCGAGCTCGCCATCGACCTCATTGAGGTGGCCGGCGTCCGCGGCGGCGCGATAGAGCGCCGTTGCATACGGGGTGGCGATGCTCACGCCCGGTCAGATCCCCCGTGCAGGGCGGAGAAGTCGACGCCCGCGAGCGCCTCCTCGACGAGCCGCTTCTGCTCTGCCTCGTTGAGCGCATGCCCGAGCACCTTCTCGGTGGCCAGCAGCGTCAGGTCGGCGATCTCGGTCTTGATGCGGTCGAGCGACTGCTCGGTCTCCGCGGCGATCGCCTGCTGGGCGGCCGCGATGCCCTTCTCTCGCTCGGCGGCGAGCTCGACGCTCAGCTGACGCTGCTGCTCGGCTGCCGTCGTGCGGGCGCGCTCGAGGATGTCGGACGCCTCGTGGCGGCTCTTGGCGAGCTGCTCCTTGTACTCCTCGAGCAGACGCTCGGCCTCGACGCGGGCGTGCTCGGCCGCCTCGAGGTTCTTGCGGACGGACTCCCGCCGCTCATCGAGCAGACCGGCGATCTTCCCGAAGGCGAACTTCTTCAGCACGAAGAGCACGATCAGGAACGTGACGAGCGTCCAGATACTGAGCCCGAGTTCGGGCGTGATCAGACTCGCGTCGCTGGCGAGAACGGCGGGCAGCATCGTTCGTTACCCGATGAAGAAGGCGACGAAGCCCATGAGGAGTGCGTAGAACGTGATGGCCTCAGTCAGCGCGAGACCGAGGAACATCAGGCCCTGCAGGTCGGAGCGGAGCTCCGGCTGACGGGACACGCCCTCGATGGTCTTGCCGATCAGGTAGCCCACGCCAATGCCCGGTCCGATCGCGCCGAAGCCCGTGCCGAGACCAAGCGCGATGACCTTCGCTGCGCTGACGATTCCTTCGTCTGTAACTGCCATTTGTCCGTGTCCTCCTGTGTGGTACTACGTTGGGTGTCAGTGATGGGGCTCGATGGCCGAGCCAATGTAGATGCCCGAGAGCATCGCAAAGATGTAGGCCTGGAGCGACGCCACGAGACCCCACTCGAAGATGTAGAAGGCAACGGCGACGGGAATGGTCGCCGGTGCGATGAACACCTTGCCGAGCAGGATGACGAAGCCGATGCACATGATGATCAACAGGTGACCACCGAGCATGTTGGCAAACAGGCGGACGCTGAGCGAGATGATCCGGAGGAACTGCGAGAGCACCTCGAGGATGATCATCGCGGGGAGCAGCGCGGTCGGGCTGGGCGGGATCCAGCTCTTGAAGTACGGGACGAACCCGTTGGCGCGGACGCCCTCGACGTGCGAGATGACGACCGTCAGCAGCGTCAGGGTGAGCGTGACCGAGAGGTTCGACGTGGCCGCGTAGATGGTCAGGCCCGGGATCGGTCCCCACAGCGGGTTGTGCGTGTCCAGCGGCAGCGGGATGAAGCTGACCATGTTGAGGACCCAGATGAACACGAACAGCGAGGCGACGTAGGGGAACCAGCGGACGTACGCGACCTTCGGCAGCGTGGCCTGGCCGATGTTCGTCTCGGAGAACGTGAAGAGGACCTCGACGACGCTCTGCGTGCGCTTGGGATCGGTGCGCAGACCACCGCGGACGATCCACAGCGTCAGTCCGACGGCCACGACGACGGCGATCCAGAGGTAGATGACGGCCTTGGAGATGCCGATCTCGACCGGGCCGAGGCTGAACGACGTCCAGTACGTGTTGATGAACTCGTCGACCGGCTTGAACTCGCTCTCCGAGCCGAAGGCGGTCAGCGGGAACAGCAGCAGGCCCGTGAGGGTCAGGAGCGTCAGGCTGAGACGGCGGCGGATCAAGCGGTTCCTCCAGAGGCCGGCAGTGTGACCGGGTTCTCGTCGCGGGACAGTACGTGGCTGAACGATCGTCCCGCCATGTCGAAGGTAAAGTAGACCAAGAACGCGCCGGCGGCGGCGATGGCCAGTTCGCGCTCGCCCGACCATGCGATCACGAACAGCGTGGCGAAGATCAGCCAGGCGCGAACGATCAGGCTGATGCCGATCATGCCGACGATCGTGACCTGCGATCGACCCTTGCCGATCCGTTCGAAGGCGAGCGCCACGACGATGTTCAGCGCCAGCAGTCCGGCGCTCAGCGCCCAGGCGTCGTAGCCCCAGCCGGCGATCAGGAAGATCGGCAGCGCGACGAGGCAGGGCACGACCGCAACGAAGCGGAGGGCGACGGCGGCGCGGTGGCGGGTGGGCGAGACAGTCATCGTGGCTTGAAGTACTTGAGGTAGAGAAGGTAGAACCCGAGCACGAGTCCGATACTCGATCCGACCATGATGGCCGGTGCGGGACGATCGATCAGGAGGCCGACGGCCGTCCCGATCCCCGCGCCGAGCAGGATCCCGGCGATCACCACCATGCCGGCTCCGAGCCCCGAGGCGTCTGCCCCTCCGTTGGTTCCCGTTCCGGTGATGCTGAACTCCGGTGTCCTGTTCGCGGCCGGTTGCCCGACCGGAGGGAAATCTAGCAGGGCCTCCACATGACAGTGGAATGATCGGCGCACGCGGTGGGCGAGGCTAACGGCGCGCGAAGGGACGCGGGACGGGCGCGTCGTCCGGCGCGGCCGTCCGGCGCAGCAGACCGATCTTGCGCAGGTGGCCGTACTTGAGGATCTCCAGCGCGACGATCACGTAGTAGGTGACCGCCAGTGCGATCAGGCCGAAGACCGTCAGACCGATCGTCGGCCACAGGTTCCAGTCGCCGTCGGTGCGGTACGGGAACAGCCGGATCGCCAGTGCGAACGCCGCCAGCACCCCCGACCAGGCGTACAGCAGCCCCACCGCCTGCCGCTGCGTATAGCCCACCCGTAAGAGCCGGTGGTGGAAGTGGCTGCGGTCGGCGCTGGCGATCGACCGGCCCGACTTGAGCCGCTTGAGGATCACGAACGACGTATCCAGGATCGGCACCAGCAGGACGACCAGCGGGAAGACCAGCGCCAGTGCCGCCGCGGTCTTCATGACGCCCTGGATCGACACGCACGCCAGCAGGAAGCCCAGCACGAGCGCGCCCGAGTCGCCCATGAAGACCTTCGCCGGGTTGAAGTTCCACGGCAGGAAGCCGAGGCAGGCACCGGCGATCGCGGCCGCCATCACGCCGGCCGAGATGCGCCCGAGCGAGAGCGCCAGGATTGCGAAGGTGATCGCGCTGATCGCGCAGACGCCGGCGGCCAGCCCATCCATGCCGTCGGCGAGGTTGACGACGTTGGCGACGGCGACGATGAACATGATCGTCAGCGGGTAGGCGAGGATCCCGAACGAGACGGTGCTCGGCTCGATGAAGGGAATCGTGATCGAGTCGATCGTCATCCCATGCGCCACGGGGATCGCGGCGCAGGCGATCTGCCCGATGAACTTCGGCAGCGGCGGGATCCCGAAGCGATCGTCCAGTGCGCCGAGCAGGCAGATCAGCGCCGCGCCGAGCAGGATGAACTCGTAGCGCTGATCGACCTCGAGGTTCGGGAGGACGCCCGCCAGGATGCCGAGGAACATCGCGACACCGCCGAGCAGCGGGATCGGCCGATCGTGGATGCGGCGTCCACCGGGCTTGTCCACCACGCCGAGCCGCCACGCGGCCCGCATCATCACGGGCGTCAGCGCGAACGCGACGATGCCTGCGATCAGCAGCGCGTAGATCGCCGAGGGTGCGAGGACGAGCCGGGAGAACGCGTCGGGCACCATGGGCTCAGGGTACCGGCGGGGCAGGCGGGATCAGCATCGCCACGGGGTCCGACCCCATGGCGATGCTGATCCGCAGCCGCATTCCCTACGCCGAGTGATTGCTGGCGAAGCCGCGCATGCCCGCGTAGAGCGGGTACTTCGCGAGGATCGCGTCGGTCTCGGCGCGCAGCGTGTCGAGGTCGGCACCCTCGGAGACCGCCGTGCCGATGATGCGGCCGACCTCGGTGAAGTCGGCCTCGTCGAGACCGCGCATCGTGGCAGCCGGCGTGCCGATGCGGACACCGCTCGTCTCCATCGCCGGGCGCGGATCGAACGGGATCGAGTTGCGATTGACCGTGATGTTGATCGAGTGCAGACGATCCTCGGCCTCCTTGCCGGAGAACGGGTTCTCCTGCAGGTCGAGCAGCACGAGGTGCGTGTCCGTGCCACCCGAGACGAGGCGATTGCCGGTGGCGAGCAGCGCCTCGGCGAGCGCCTGGGCGTTGGCCCGGATCTGGCCCTGATAGGTCTTGAAGGCGGGCGTCGCGGCGACGCCGAAGGCGACGGCCTTGCCGGCCACGCCGTGGCAGAGCGGTCCGCCCTGCAGCCCCGGGAAGAGACCGGAGTCGATCTTCTTCTGCCACTCCTCGCGGCACAGGATGAAGCCCGCGCGGGGGCCGGCCAGCGACTTGTGGACGGTCGAGGTCACGACGTCGGCGTACGGCACGGGGCTCGGATGCTCGCCCGCGGCCACGAGGCCGGAGATGTGCGCCATGTCGACCATGAAGTTCGCGCCGACCTCGTCCGCGATCGCCCGGAAGGCGGCGAAGTCGAGCGTGCGCGGATAGGCGCTCGCGCCCGTCACGATCAGCTTCGGCTTGTGCTCGTGCGCGGCGCGCCGCACGTCCTCCATGTCGATCGTGCCGGTCTCGGGCGAGACGCCGTAGTGCACGAAGTTGTAGTACTTGCTCGACGAGTTGACCGGATGGCCGTGCGTGAGGTGGCCGCCGTGGTCGAGGCGCAGCGCGAGCACGGTATCGCCGGGGCTGAGCAGCGCGAGGTACGCGGCCATGTTGGCCTGCGCGCCGGCGTGCGGCTGGACGTTGGCGTGCTCGGCGCCGTAGAGGCTCTTGGCGCGCTCGATGGCCAGCGTCTCGATCTCGTCGACGACGTCGCAGCCGCCGTAGTAGCGCTTGCCCGGATAGCCCTCGGCGTACTTGTTGGTGGCGACGCTGCCGACCGCCTCCATCACCGCCGGCCACGTGAAGTTCTCCGACGCAATCAGCTCGAGCTCGTCGCGCTGGCGATCGAGCTCGCGATCGAGGAGGGCCGCCACGGCGGGGTCGACGGTCTCGAGACCGGCCGTGCGGAGGGTGGCGAGGGAGAGGTCGTTGATGGCCATGGACGTGATTCTACGGGGTCTGATCCCCTTCGGGGTCTGGGCCCGGAGCAGGCCGGAGGCGATCGTCGAGGGACAGGGGAATGCGCTACTGAGCAGAGGTTTGCGTTGGGGTCTGACCCCAATGCGACGCCGATCCCCCTTCCAGGGTCAGACCCGCCGCGCCGCCACGACCCGGTCCACCCCGGCCAGATCGCGGTGGAACTCGACGTCGCCGAGTCCGGCCGACTCGAGCAGGGCCTTGACGGCGCTGGCCTGCTCGTCGGAGACCTCGAGCACGATGGTGCCGCCGGGCTTGAGCAGCGCAGGCGCCTCCACGACCAGCCGGCGGATCAGATCCAGCCCGTCGGCGCCGGCGAACAGGGCGAGGTGCGGCTCATGCCGGATCACGCCCGCCTCGGTGCGGGGGTCGCCGACGGGGATGTACGGCAGGTTCGCGCCGATCACGTCGAAGCTCCGGCCGACCACGGCGGCGGCGAGGTCGGACGGCAGGAACTCGATCTCGACGCCAATGTGCTCGGCGTTCTCGCGGGCCAGCGCGAGCGCGTCGGGGGAGACGTCGACGGCCGTCACGACGGCATCGGGACGCTCGTGCCCGACGGCGATCGCGATGCCGCCCGCGCCGGTGCCGACGTCGAGCAGCGTGCCGCCCTTCGGCAGCCGGGCCAGGGCGATCTCCACGAGCGTCTCGGTCTCGGGCCGCGGCATCAGGGCGCGGGCGTCGCAGCGCAGCACGAGCCGGTGGAAGCCGACCTCGCCGAGGATGTACGCGACGGGCTCCAGGTCGGCGCGACGGCGCAGCAGCGGCCGAATCGCATCGAGCTCCGCGGGCGTCACGGGCCGATCGTGGTGCAGGTAGAGCTCGAGCCGGTCGAGGTGCAGCACGCTGCCGATCAGCTTCTCGGCGTCGAGGCGGGCGTTCGGGAGCTCCTTGGCGTTGAGGTACGCCGTCGACAGCGCGACCACGTCCTTGACGTTCTTCATCCCGCCGGGGATGGCCTCAGACATCGGCGGAGGCGGCCTCGAGCTGCTGACGGTTCCAATCGGCCTGCAGCGCGGAGGTGAACGGCTCGAGCGCGCCGATCAGCACCTGGTCGAGATCGTGCGAGGTGAACTTGATGCGGTGGTCCGTCACGCGGCTCTGGGGGAAGTTGTAGGTGCGGATCTTCTCGGAGCGTGCGCCCGTGCCGATCTGCGAGGTGCGGGCTGCGGCGCGCTCGGCGTTGACGCGTTCGCGCTCGGCCTCGTAGATGCGCGCGCGCAGGATCTTCATCGCGCGCTCGCGGTTCTGCAGCTGCGAGCGCTCGTCCTGGCAGGCCACGACGACGCCGGTCGGCATGTGGGTGATGCGCACGGCCGAGTCGGTCGTGTTGACCGACTGGCCCCCGGGGCCGGTTGAGCGGTAGACGTCGATCTTGAGGTCCTTCTGATCGATCGTGACCTCGACCTCCTCCGCCTCGGGCAGCACGGCGACCGTGGCCGTCGAGGTGTGGATGCGTCCCTGGGTCTCAGTCGCGGGCACGCGCTGCACGCGATGCACGCCGGACTCCCACTTGAAGGCCGAGTACGCGCCGTCGCCGGTGATTTCGAACGAGACGTCCTTGAGTCCGCCGGAGTCCGAGGGATCGGAGGTCAGCACCTGGTGCTTGAAGCCGAGGCGGTCGGCATAGCCCGCCAGCATCTTGAAGAGGTCGGCTGCGAACAGCGCGGCCTCCTCCCCGCCCGTGCCGCCGCGGATCTCGATGATCACGTTGCGCTCATCGGCCGGGTCGCGCTCGAGCATCGCGATGCGCAGCTCCTCCTCGAGCTCGGGCAGCTCGATCCGCGCGGCCTCGAGCTCGTCCTGCAGGTAGGCGCGGGTCTCGGGGTCGGTCTCGTTGTCGAGGCCCTCGAGGGCGTCGTTGACGGTCGCCGTCGCGGTGCGCCAGCGCTTGGCCAGCTCGTTGGCGCCCTGCAGGCGGCGATGCGTCCGTCCCACCTCGGCGAGCCGGCGATGATCGGCGAGCACGGCGGGGTCCGCGAGCTCCTGCTCCGTCTCGGCGAAGGATCTCTCGATCTGGGTGACGAGCCGTTCCATGGCTGCAGGGTACGCGGGAGCGCCGGGGCGCCGCGTCGTCAGGCCATCACGTCGACGGGGGCGTCGGCGCTGCGCTGGCGGTTGATCGCCTCGCGCTCGAGGACGGCGTCGAGCGCGGCGACCGCGACCTCGAGGTGCTCCTGGTCGGCCGGGCGGGTCGTCAGGCGCTGCAGCAGCAGGCCCGGCCAGAGCACGGCGTGCACAATCGGGTTGTGTCCGTAGCGGCCGGCCAGGCGGATGACCTCGTAGGCAATGCCGGCGATCACCGGCACGAGCACGATGCGCGACGCGATCAGCCAGGGCAGCGACGGCCGGCCGACGAAGGCGAAGACGATGATCGCGATGACCATCACCCACAGCAGGAACGCGGTGCCGCAGCGCAGGTGGATGCGCGAGTGCGCGGCGGCGGCGGCCGCGGTGCGCGGCTCACCGGCCTCGAGCGCGTTGATCGCCATGTGCTCGGCTGCGTGGAACTCGAAGACGCGGCGCAGGTCGGGCAGCAGCGTGAGGAACAGCAGGTAGCCGATGAAGAGCCCGACGCGGATCAGGCCCTCGACCACGACGAACGTGACGGTGTCGTCGATCGGCAGGAAGTTCGCGACGACGCTCGGTACGACCTTGAAGAACGCGATGCTGAAGACGACCGCGACGACGAGCGCCACGATGATCTCCTTGCGCCCCAGCTCCTCGCCTTCACCCTCGCCCTCGCCCTCGTGGTCGCTGCTCGACAGGCGCGCCGCCAGCGACAGCGCCTTCATGCCGATCACGAGCGACTCGCCGAGCGCGACCACGCCGCGCACGACCGGCCAGCGCAGGACGCGCGAGCGCAGCGCCACCGAGCGCTGATCCTCGACGACCGTGGTGATGCGGCCATCCGGGCGGCGCACGGCAACCGCCCATGCGGACGGCGTGCGCATCATCACTCCCTCGACAACCGCCTGCCCACCAACGGAGTGGCTCATCGCCTACCCCCGGCCTTGACTAGGACGAGGCCCGGGCGCGACGCTTGTTGAAGCGCTCCACGCGGCCACCGATGTCGATCAGCTTCTGCGTGCCCGTGTAGAACGGGTGGCACGCCGAGCAGAGCTCGACGTTGTAGTCGCCCTTCGTCGATCGAGTCTCGAACGTGTTCCCGCAGGAGCACGTGATCGTCACGACGGGATAATCGGGATGCGTGTCGGCCTTCATCGCGGCGAAACGTAGCACGAGCACGAAGCGCGGCACGCCGCACCCCACCGCTAGGCGCCCACCCAGAATCCGATCGCGTCGTCATCGGCCAGATTGCGCCAATCCGCGATGCCCGCCTCGCCCGCGAACAGCGCCTCCCCCTCCCGGATCACCGGCGTCGAGCCGTCCGTCATCGTGACCAGCAGCAGGCCCTGCCCGAGCAGCACGGCCTCGCTGCCGCGGCCGCGTGCGGGCGGCGTGCCGTGAGCGCCGGGGTCGAGCCGGAACTCGTAGACCCGCAGGGACTCGTCCTGCGTGTCGAGCAGCGCGACGCGCGACGCGCCACCGCGGTGCGGTGCCGTGCGACCGCGGATCCGGTAGGCCACTGCGCGCGGCCCCACCACGAGCTCGTCGAGCGTCACGCCGAGGCCCGTGGCGAGCCGCATCAGCGTGTCGACCGAGAGACCCCGCTGCCCGCGCTCGGCTTGGGAGATCGCACTGGCCGAGACGCCGGCGAGCCGGGCGATGGCGGTCTGGGTGAGCCCGCGCTGCAGGCGCACGGCGATCAGCGCGGCGCCGATGCGCGAGCCCTCCCCCAGCGGCCGCAGCGTCAGCGCCCCGTCCGCCGCGGCGTGGACCCCGAAGGCCGCGCCGGGGACCGAGCGCGGGCGCGTCTCGGCCCGGTCGATCGTCAGGGCGCCGTCGGCGATGCGGAGCACGACCTGCGTGATGCGCCGGATCTCCTCGGCGAGGTCGATCGGCACGCCCGGGCCCAGCACCCAGTAGGCGACCGCGCCGTAGCGCAGCAGGAGCGGGCACGAGCGCACGAAGAGGCGCCAGGCCCCGTCGACGCCATGGCGCTCCACGGCGTGGGCGAGATCGTCGACGACCAGCAGCCCGCCGGTGCCGAGTTGCACTCCACGCGCGACGATGCGCTCAACCGCGGCATCGAGGTCGAGCGCGCTGACGTCCTCCGTCTCCAGACCCGGCTGGTCGGCGCCGCCCAGCGAGATGCCGAGCCGTCCCGTGTAGCCGGGCGCACCGACCGCAGCCGCGATCAGCGCCGCCACCGTCACCGGATCGCCGGTGGCACGCAGCACGACGTTGTCGCCCCAGAGCAGCCCGCCGAGCGCTTCGTCGAGGAGCTCGATCCCGGTGCTGGCGGTCGGACTCAGCAGGGCCATCGGTCGGACCTCCGTCGATGCGGTGGGGGGTCGACGTTATGCGATACACGTCACTTGCTGTCGTCAATGTACTGGAAGATAAGCATTGGTTGCAAGACGTATGCCAGACATACCTTTGGTCCTTGCATCGCGAGCCACCAGTTGGTTTGCTCACCACACCATTTACTCAGGAGGGGTCATGGCTGCACACCCATCGGGCGAGCGATTCACCGTGGAACTTGAGAAGGGCACCAACTGGTGGGGCGCCTTCGTGATCGGCTTGGCGGGGACGATCCTCGTGATCGGCCTGGCCGGCTATGCGCTGCTCGCGCTCGGCGGCGTCGCCGTGACGATGTTCATCGTCCTGACGCTGGTCGGCGTGTTCCTCTGCTTCTGCCTCGCGGAGCTCGCCGCCGCCTTCCCCGATCGCGCCGGCGGCCTGCCCTCATATGCATTCGAGACGTTCAAGCCCTGGGGCGATACCGCCTCGGAGCACATCGGGGGCCTCAGCTCGTGGGCGTACTGGCTCGGCTGGTTCACCGTCGCGCCGATCAACGCCTACCTCGCGGCGCTCTACATCACCGATCTGTTCGGGATCCCGCTGGGCTCCACGTACGGACCGATCTCGGACAAGTTCGGGTCGGCCTGGTCGGTCGGCGTGCTCGTGACGGCCGCGATCATCCTGCTCGTGGTGTTCATCCCCGGCTGGCTCGGCATTCGCCTCGGCGCGACGTTCGCGACCGTCCTCGGCATCGGCTCGATCATCCCGCTCGTCCTGATCATCATCCTGCCGTTCTTCCATCCGTCGTCGATCGACTTCGGTCGCGTCGAGCTCGGGACGCTGCCCGAGGGCGTGGCCGGGTCGTGGCAGCTGATCGTCGGCTGGGCCTTCATCTTCGTCTGGACGGTATGGGCGATGGAGGCTGCCGCCTGCTACATCGGCGAGTGCCGTGAGCCGGCGCGCGACGCCAAGATCGCGATGACTGCCGAGGGCCTCTTCGGCCTGTTCATCTACGTCACCCTGCCGCTGATGCTGCTGGCCGTGCTCGGCACCGCCGGGTTCGCCGAGCTCGGCTCGGGCGATGCCAACGTCGTGTTCCTCGGCTACGTCGACAAGATCTTCGGCGCCAACGAGTTCTGGCGGTGGTTCGTCGGCCTCGCGCTGGTGGCGGCGCTGCTCCTGTCGGTGCTGAACGCGCTGATCGGCGCATCGCGCGGGCTCTGGCAGAACTCGATCGACGGCGTCCTGCCCAAGATCTTCGGCAGGACCAACAAGCACGGCTCGCCCAGCACGGCGATCATCCTGTCGCTCGTCGCCTCGCTGCTCGTGCTGCTCGTCGGATCGCCGCTGCAGATCTACGTGTTCAGCAACATGGGCTACCTGTTCGCCCTGTCGGTGGCGATGATCGGGTTCGGCGTCTTCCGCTGGAAGCGGAACGACTTCCCGCGCCCGGTGCGGATGCCGCGGATCATGGGACCCGTCGCCATCGTGTTCGGCGTCGGCGGGCTGCTGCTGTGGGCGATCGGCGGCTACTACGCCGCGGACTACGCCGTCGGACAGGGCTACCGCTGGCTGTTCTGGGTCGGCCTGATCCTGCTCGCGCTCTACGTGCCGCTGCACCTCTGGCGCCGCGTCGAGGACCGGCGCCATGGCCGGGCGACCCCGCATCACATCGATCACCCGCACTGAGGCACGGCACGACATGTCCCTGATCCGACGACGCAGGAAGAAGCGCGGCTGGGACGACCAGCCCGCTGCGCCCTGCTCGATCCTGCTCGCCTCGGACGGGCGACGCGGCTTCTCGAAGAGGGCGATCGCCAAGGCGATCGCCCTCCAGGACGCCGGTCCGGTGGCGGTCATCACCGTCGCCAAGATTCACGGCACCCAGTTCGGCCTCCCCAACCCCGGGCTGATGCCGACCAAGCAGGAGCTGAAGGCCCGCCACGACTGGGTCGGCACGGCGGTTGACGCCGTGCTGGCGGCGGGTGGCGAGGCCGACGGCCAGGTCGCCGTCACGCGCAAGGCGACCAAGACGCTGGCGCGGATCGCCCGCACGCGCCAGCCGCGCACGATCGTCATCGACGAGACGCAGTACGGTGGCCTCCGTCGGCTGATCGAGGGGGACGTCGGCAGCGAGCTGGCGCGCAAGCTGCGCGGCGACGGCATCGACGTGATCGTGGTGCCGTACGACCCCGAGGATCCGAAATGGCCGTGACCCTGGCCTTCCATCCCGATAAAGGTTCGACTACCATGCCTTTGACCAGGCGCGACCGGAGGAGATGACCGTGGCACAGCCCAAGAACAAGGAAGAGGCGCGCCGTCGAGCGAAGGCCGACGGAATCGAGTTCTTCTTCGCCCAGTTCGTCGACATGCACGGCAAGCCGAGCGCCAAGCTCGTCCCCGCCGAGCGCATCGACATGCTGTTCGACGACGGTGCCGGCTTCGCCGGATTCGCGGCCGGCCCGATCGGTCAGACGCCCGCCTCGCCGGACATCGCCGCGATCCCGGACCCCGAGTCCTACACGCCCGTGCCGTTCAAGGACGGGCTGGCACGCTTCGCATGCGACATCACGATCGACGGCGATCCGTGGAATTTCTGCCCGCGCACGATCCTCAAGAACGCCAATGCGCGCGCGGCCAAGATGGGCTACCGCCTGAAGATGGGCATGGAGCTCGAGTTCTTCCTGCTCAAGGAGCGTGACGGGCAGATCGTCCTCGCGGACGACCTCGATACCCTCGATCAGCCCTGCTACGACATGAAGGGCCTGACGCGCTCGTACGACTTCATCACGCAGCTGTCGAAGAACCTCAACGGCCTCGGCTGGGGCAACTACGCCAACGACCACGAGGATGCCAACGGGCAGTTCGAGCTCAACTTCGAGTACGACGACGCTCTGCGGACGGCGGACAAGGCGATCTTCTTCCGCTACATGGTCCACGCCATGGCGCAGGAGCGCGGGCTGCTGACGACGTTCATGCCGAAGCCGTTCTCCAACCTGACGGGCAACGGCGGCCACCTGCACATCTCGCTGTGGGACCCGACCGGCAAGAAGAACCTGTTCGAGGACAAGAAGGATCCGCGTGGCCTCGGCCTGTCGAAGCTCGCCTACCAGTTCCTCGGCGGCATCATCGACAACTCCGAGGGCCTCAGCGCAATCCTGGCACCGACGGTCAACTCCTACAAGCGGATCGGCGTCGGCGCCCCGACGTCGGGGGCCACGTGGGCCCCGGCCTACGCCACCTACGGCGCGAACAATCGCACGCAGTCGATCCGCATCCCGGCCCCGGGCCGGATCGAGATCCGCTCGACAGACGGTGCGGCGAATCCCTACCTGGCCGCCGCAGCGATCATCGGCTGCGGCCTCGACGGGGTCGCGCAGAACGCCAACCCCGGCGAGCCGAACCACGACAACCTCTATCAGCTGTCGCCGGAGCAGATCAAGCGCAAGCGCATCAAGACGCTGCCCGCCAACCTGCTCGACGCGACCCGCGCCGCCCAGAAGAACAAGCCGCTGCGCGACTGGCTCGGCAGCATGGACGGCTGGGACTACCTCGACTACTTCGTCGACACCAAGCAGGCCGAATGGCAGGACTACCACACCACGGTCAGCGATTGGGAGCTCAAGCGCTACCTGACGCTGTTCTAGGAGACGCGGACGGCGGGGGTGTGCAACATGTACACCCCCGCCACCCCCTCAATGCCCGTCATGTACGAGAGCGCCATGCCATTGCCCCGTCGTTGCGGTAGCCTTTCCGGCAATGCGGGCGGCTTTTCTGCCTCCTGAGCAAGGACCATCGAGGAGGATGACCGTCATGGCGGTTGCAGTTGAGAACGCGAAGGCCGGACTTGATCCGATGTTCAACCCGGATTGGTTCCTGACCGATGAGCAGAAGCAGCTGCGCGAGCAGCTGATCGAGATCTGCGAGAAGGAGATCCGGCCCCGCGCCGCGCAGAACGACCGCGAGCTGATCTTCCCGCGCGAGAGCCTCGAGGCCCTCGGTCCGTTCCTCGGCCTGACCCTCCCCAAGGAATGGGGCGGCCTCGGCCAGGGCCACGCGATGCTGGTCGCCACCACGGAGACCATCGCCCGCTACGGCTGCGCCTCCACCGCGATGTGCTTCACCATGCACATGGGCGCCGTTGAGGCCCTGCGCCTGACCGCGACCGAGTGGCAGATCGAGAACGTCCTCAAGAAGGTCGTCTCCGACAAGATGATCGGCACGCTGTCGTACTCGGATCCCGAGACCGGCTCGCACTTCTGGTACCCGATCTCCTCCGGTGCCCGCAAGGTCGAAGGCGGCTACGAGGTCCTCAAGAAGTCGTCGTGGACGACGTCGGGCGGCTTCGCCGACTGGTACGTCCTGCAGACGACGTCGCCGGAGTTCAAGGCGTACTCGGACCTGACCTGCTGGCTCGTCTTCAACGACGAGGTCGAGTCCGGCCACGCCGAGTGGGACGCGATGGGCCTGCGCGGCAACCAGTCCGGCTCGCTGCTGCTCGACTGGAAGCTCCTCCCCGAGGAGCGCATGGTCGGCGCGGTCGGTGACGGAGCCTGGTCCAACGACGAGGCCGTCGATCCGTTCTTCCTGATCTCCTCGAGCGCCTGCTGGAACGGCATCTCGCTCGGCGCGATCGACATCTGCATCCAGCACACGACGCGCAAGGTCCACAAGGACGTCGGTATGCGCGTCTGCGACTACCCGACGATCCAGGACTCCGTCGGCGAGGCGATCATCGACACGAACGCCGTCCGCTGCATGGACTACTCGATCGCGGCTGCCATGGACGCCGTGACGGACAACGGCCAGCGCCAGCTGGAGCAGTCCGAGTACGCGCGTGGCAACTACCTCCACTGGCTCTGGCAGCTCAAGTTCGCCGCCGCCAAGA
Source organism: Actinomycetota bacterium (assembly GCA_947478745.1). GTDB lineage: Bacteria > Actinomycetota > Thermoleophilia > Gaiellales > F1-60-MAGs149 > F1-60-MAGs149. The sequence continues at coordinate 919 of CANJXE010000038.1, read as the reverse complement.
ACTGCGGTCTCGTCGTCGACGAGATGCTGCACTCGACGGGCGGCACGGCCTACAAGAAGTCGCCGCTCGAGCTGGAGCGCTTCGTGCGCGACGGCAAGGCCGGCTGGGTCATGGGCCCGACCAACGAGGTCCTGCGCCAGTTCGTCGGCAAGACCGCCCTGCTGGGCATGGAGTCGCTCGACTACTGGAACCAGGTCGTCAACGAGCGCTCGATCAAGAACGAGACCAAGAAGATGACGCCCGAGCAGAAGAAGGCGCTCGCCGAGGAACTCCTCGCCGAGGCAGCCCAGGGCTAGTCCGGAACGTCAAGGCCCCCTGTCTGCACCGCATCGCGGTGCAGACAGGGGGCCTTTTCCTTTTCTGGACCACGCCGCGCATCCCCGACAGGAGAGCACCTCAGATCGAAGGGGTCTGGCCCGGATGACCACCCCGCAGAAGCCGCCCCTCGTCTCATCACCACCCGGGCGGGCGTGGTCAGCGGGGCCAGACCCCCGACATCGCGAGCGGCCGACACCACGACCAAACGGCCGGTGCGAAGCCAGCACCCAGCGGGGTGGGCGGACACGGCGACCGAGCGGCTGCGGTGAGCTTCCCCGAGCCCGAACCCGCAGCTGATCACGCGATGCGGGGAAGGACACCGCAGCCGGGCGATTGCCGTGTCCGCCCCGAGATCCCGCCATCACCGCCTACGCAGGACGCCCCCGCCAAACCGGGTCCGCAACCCCGCCGCCCCGCCCCTACCCGGTCACCGGCTCCGGCCGCGCTGGCTTGGACGCCGGCCGCGCCCGCACCGTGACGGTACCCGTCGCGGTGGCCGTCGTCGCCCCCGTGGCCGTGATGGTCGTCGTGAACGTCCCCTTACGGGCCTTCCCTCCAATCGCGCGGAGCGTGACCGTGTGTGCAGACGAGCCACCGACGG
>CANJXE010000037.1 GCA_947478745.1 Actinomycetota bacterium | reverse complement strand
GTGGACGCGGTGGCCCTGCTCGGCCAGCCACGTGCTGTTGCGGCCCTCGCCATCGGCGATGCAGAGCACGTCGGCCTGCGGCTTCAGGCGCCCGGCCTCGCGAACCAGAAAGCCGTTGGGGGCGGTGCCAAATTGGTACTCGGGGGTGGAGAACTTCTCCTCCCACTGCGCGATGTTCTGCTTGCTCATGCCGCAGAGTCTCGCAGACGTGGTCGATCAACCTTGCTTAGGGGTCAGACCCCTAAGCAACGTTGATCGACCACGTGGGACGTAGCGCGGTCAGTCCTCGATGATGCCGACGGCGCGGATCGGCGAGCCGGTGGCCGGCTCGATCCGCAGCGGGAAGCCGAAGAACTGGAAGCGCTGGTTGACGACGTCCTTGAGGTTGTTGAGGTTCTCGAAGTGCGTGATGCCGACCTCGGCGCAGGCGCGGTGGTTCGTGTACGCGCCGGTCTGGTAGACGAGGTCGGGGCTGATCGTCTCGACGCCGAAGATCTTGACGCCCTTGTCCTTCATCCAGAACACGCACTCGGCGGCGACGCCGCTGAAGCCGTCGAGGAAGGCGGGGGTGCCGGCCGTCCTGTTGTAGTGATCGGTGCAGAACAGGAGGATGTCGCCGTGGCGGATCTCCTGGCCGCTGGCCGCGATCGCGGCCTCCATCTCGGCGACGGTCACCTCGTGGCCCTTGGGGTACTCGCGCACGTCGATGCAGACTGCGTCGCCGCAGAACAGGTCGAGCGGCATCTCGGCGATCTTCGCGGCCGTGGGGTCGGGATCGAAGTGGCCGAGCGCGTCGACGTGGGTGGCGGCGTGGTTCGACGTGATGATCATCTGCGCATCGAACGACTTCTGATCACCGGTGGCGTCGGAGTGCTGGATGTGGCGGAGGACCTGGACGGTCGGGAAGAACGGGTGCAGCTGCGACTCGTTCGAGAGCGGCTGGGACAGGTCGATGACGCGGCGGGCCATGGTCGGCTCCTCAGTGGCTGTGGGAATGGGCGGGGTCGTGCGGGTGGTCGTGCTCGTGGTCGTCGTCGCACTCGGCGTTGACGTACCCGGAGCGGAACGGCGAGGGCAGGCCCGTCTCCTGATCGAACCGGTGGCGCCAGATGCAGCCCGTGTCGTTCGTCAGCAGGTGCAGCGAGACGCTGGTGACATCGCTCGTCGTGGTGATCTGGTGGATGTCGTCATCCGGCGGGATCAGCGCGAAGAACCCGCCCTCCTCGATCTTGTTCGACGACTTCAGGTGCACGTGCTCGTGCCCTGCCTCGTGCGCATAGACGTCCTCGTCCTGCGTGCCGCGGTAGAGGCCGATCAGGCCCCAGGCGAGGTGGTCGTGGATCGGCGTCGACTTGCCGGGCGGCACGACGAGCGAGAAGAGACAGAGCGAGCCGTCCTGCGCGCGGTAGAGCGCCCACTGCCCGATGCCGCCGCCCATGCCGCTCTCGACCGCATCGGTCATGTACTCCTCGGGCAGCCAGGTCGGATCCTCCATCAGGGCGGAGAACGCGGGCTTGAAGCGCTCGATCGCCTCTTCGACGGTGCCACCCGCGGCGATCGCGGCCTTGACCTCGGCGATGAAGTCGCGCATCACCGGCGTGTCAAGGATGAACTCCGGGCCGTGGTGGTGGGAGTGGAGGAGATGCTGTGTGTCGCACATGGGCGAGACTCTACAGGAATACTTATGCTGTGTATAAGTTCAGAGGGAATAGAGGCGGGATGGGTTATGACGGCGATCGATGAGCTGATTGCGGGGATCGGTGGTCACCACCCGTTGCTGTTCGCGACGCTGATAGCACTGCTGCTCGGTTTGCGGCACGCGGCGGACCCCGATCACCTGACCGCGGTCTCGGGGCTGGCCGCGCGCACGGACCCCGGGCGCAACGCAGTGCGACTCGGTCTGGCCTGGGGACTCGGCCACGGCGTCGCCGTGATCCTGATCGGAGTCCCGATCATCCTGCTCTCCCGCTATCTGCCCGAACCGCTTCGCGTTGCAGCGGAGGTCGCAGTCGGCTGCGTCATCGTCGTGCTCGGCATCCGGCTCCTGCGTGCGCACCGTCACCCCGCGTCGGCCGAGCGCTCGCCGGCCGGTGCGCTCGGCATTGGGCTCCTGCACGGCACGGCTGGCAGCGCCGGGGCGACGGTGCTGCTGCTCACGGGAGTCGCAGATCCCATGCTCGCCCTCGTCGCGCTGACGGTGTTCGTGGTCGGTACCGCTGTCTCGATGGCAGCCTGCTCTGCGGGCATCGGCCTGATCGCGGCGCGGGGCGGCCGGCGCTTTGGCAGCAGACGCGTGGTCACGCCGCTCGGCGTGGCCAGCATCCTGTTCGGCGCCTGGTACGTGGCCGTCGCCATGCAGGCGCTGCCCGCGTTCTGGGCCTGAGCGGCTAGAAGATCACGCCGTGGTCACCTGTCATGCAGCCATGGCAGGTGAAGCCATCTTCCATGCGCGAGCCATGCTCCGGAGCCGTAATCTCGCTGCAGCCGACGCAGGCGCGCAGGGAGCGCTCGCGGGCGCGCTCCACCCGTTCGATCGCCGCGACGAGGCGTGCATCCGGCGGGTGGATGACGTAGTGGCCCGACAGCTCCAGCCCAGGGAGGTCCGGGTCGAAGGGCGCGCAGGCGATGACCACGCGCACGCGCGTCACCGGATCGGGCGTCGCCGGGCCGTTCCAGACGACCTCAATGGTGCCGACGATCCAGCAGCCGAGCCCCTCGCGCACCTCGCTGAAGACGTGCGGATGTCCGGCCGCGATCCAGGCTGCGAGCGTCGCGGGAAGCGGAATGAGGTGATTGGGTCGCATGGAGTGGGAGTCCGCTGCGCACTCGATTGGCTTACGTCACCGTCCGGTGCATGCGCGTGCTGGTCGGGCTCTCGCGCACGTGCGGATCGCAGCTGGCGGTGGGGCACGCTGCGGACATGACGGCTTCGTCTACCGAGACAATGTCTTTTTGAAATGGCGCTCGACACGACGATCAAGGTGGAGCGCGCGCTGCGCGAGCGCATCCGCACGGCCGCGCAGGCGCAGAACCTCACGATCAACGAGTTCCTCACGCGGTTGATGAACGAGCACGAGCGCCGCAAGCGCATGGCGCGAGCAGCGGTGGCCATGAAGTCCGCCTCGCCTGAGGTGATGGCCGCATACCGCGAGGAGACGCGAATCTGGGATGTCGCCTCCGGCGATGACCTGGAGGGATGGTGATGCCGCTCATGCCCGGTGCGGTCGTGTGAGCCGACCTCGGGTTGGCATCGGACGCGATCAGTCCGGGCGCCGGTCGGTAGTCGTCATCTCGACGGTCGACCATCTTGCGCTCGTCGATCAGCTCGTCTCGGTCGTTCCGTCCGGCTGCGTGAGGTCTACGCGGCGGTGAGCCGTGCGGGCACGCTCGACCACGAGCGCAGCGTGTTGTGCAGGTAGAGCGTCGGCTCTGACGTCAGCTCGATCGACTCGACGCGGCGAGCCAGCTCCTCGAGCAGCGCCTGGGATTCCTGGCGCGAGATCGGCTGGCCGACGCACTGGTGAATGCCCATGCCGAAGGCGAGCTGGCCGCCCGTGTCGCGGTCGATGTCGAACCGATCGGCGGTGTCACCCCAGCGACGAGGGTCGCGATTGGCGGCGCCGAGGAAGACGACCAGCTTGGAGCCGGCTGGCAGCTGCACGCCATCGAGCTCGACGTCCCGGCTCGTCGTGCGGAAGAACGACGTGAACGGCGACTCGTAGCGCAGCGCCTCGTCGATCGCGAACTTCATCAGCGACGGGTCGGCGTGCACCTTCGCCCACTGCTCGGGGTGCTGCGCGAGCAGGAGCAGCGTGTTGGTGATCGCGAAGACCGTGGTGTCGAGCCCGGCCGAGAGCATCGCCCGGATCAGCAGCGTCGCCTGCTCGGGCGGGATCAGGCCGGCGTCGGCGAGCTCCCACATCTGCGCGCCCATGCCATCGGGCGTGAGCACGCTGCGCTCGCAGTTGGCCAGCACCCACTCGGGCGTGCCAGCCCCGGCCTCCACGTGCTGGCGGTGCAGGTCATTGTCGGGGCCGAAGTACGAGAAGTTCATCGCGCCGTGGCTGAGCAGGTTCTCGCGGCGCCCCTCACGCCCGATGCCGACCGCGTCGCCGAAGACGCGCAGGGTGAATTCCTCGGCCACGTCGTGGACGAGATCGAGCGGACCGGCGCCGAGCAGGGCACTCGTCAGCTCGCCGGCGTAGGCGTCGAAGCCCGGGCGCAGCTGCCGCATCTTGCGTGGCGCGATCACCGTCGTCATCGCCGTGCGCATGGGCGTGTGGCGCGGCGGATCCGACTCGAGGATGCCCTGCGGGCGCCAGTTGGGCGTGATGTGCAGGTTGGTGGGCCCGACGCCGGCGCTTGAGATGAAGGTCTCGTGGTCGACGAGCAGCTCGCGCATCGACTCAAAGCGCGTGAAGGCGTGGACGCCGTACTGCTCGAGCCAGACCGCGGGGCCGGCGTCGCGCATGCGCTCGAAGAGCGGGTATGGGTCGGTCAGGTTCGGGATCGACCAGGGGTCGTCGCCGATGGCGCTGATGCCGGGGGCCGGCTCGGTCGCTCCGTGGGGTGTAGCGTCGGGGGAACTCATCCTCGAGTGACGATACCGGAGCGGCACGTGCGGAGCCTGCTGCGGTCTCCGCGGGGTGGGCATGCGCCGTGACGCGGCCAGCGCGCTGTGGGAGACTACGGGGGTGGAAGACCATGCCTTCATCATCGAGTTCAACGACGGCAGCGAGCTCGTGGTCGCTGCCGATCAGACGATCATGGAGGCGATCGAGGCGTCTGGCCGGCGCGTGCTCAACTCGTGTCGCGAGGGCAACTGCGGCACCTGCGAGACCGACGTCCTGGCCGGCGAGGTCGACCATCGCGACGAAGTCCTCGACGACGAGGAGAAGGCCGCGAACGACGTGATGATGATCTGCGTGTCGCGCGCCAAGGGCGAGCGGCTCGTGCTCGACCTCTAGCCCTGCAGCGCGATGATGGCACCGAGCACGATCTCGGCGGCGAGCGCCGCGTCGCGCGTGTCGGAGTCCTCGAGCGGCGTGTGCGAGAGGCCATCGACGCAGGGCACGAAGACCATCGCCGTCGGCACCTTGTCGGCCACGCACATCGTGTCGTGGGCCGCGCCTGAGGGCATCACCATGAACGGCTCGCCCGTGGCCTCGGCCTCCTGCCGCAGCGCCTCGACGATGCCGTCGTCCATCGGGGTGATGGGGAGCGCCTGACGCTCGATCCACTCGAAGCCGACGCCACGGGCCTCGGCCCGCTCCTTGGCGTACGGCACGATGCGATCGCGCAGCTCGACGTGGCCGCCCGTCACCGAGCGGGTATCGAGCGAGACGCGCACGCTGCCCGGCACGACGTTGATCAGGCACGGGTGGGTCTCGAGCTCACCGGTGGTGCCGACGGTCGTCTTGCCGATCTCGTTGGCGAGACGCTCGACCTCGAGGATCGTCTCGGCGGCGGGGATGACGGCGTCGACGCGGAAGTCCATCGGCGTGGCGCCAGCATGATCCGCGCGGCCGGTGAAGTGGAAGTCGCCGTGGACGTAGCCCGGTAGCGCGTGCACGACGCCGATGCGGTTGCCCGTGTCCTGCAGCACGCGGCCCTGCTCGATGTGGACCTCGATCCACCCGGTCAGGCCGTCGATCTCCTCGATCGATTCGCGCCAGCGCTCGGGCTCGTAGCCCGCGGCCTTGGCCGCATCCCAGAACGGAGTGCCGTCCGGCGCGACGATCGTGGTCTTCAGCTCCTCTTCAGTGACACGCTGGAGCATGATCCGCGAGCCGAGCAGCATCTGGCCGAAGCCGGAGCCCTCCTCCTCGAGGAACGAGATCAGGCGCAGCGGGATGTGCTGGCCCGACTCCTGGGCGAGCCGGCAGACCTCGAGCGCGGTGACGACGCCGAGCGTGCCGTCGTACTTGCCGCCGTTGCGGTTCGAGTCGCAGTGCGAGCCGATGCCGAAGGCGGGCGCGCCCTTCGGGACGTTCGACGCGATCAGCGTGCCGACCGGGTCGCGCCACACGGTGAAACCGATCTGCTCGAGCTCGCGCGTGAAGTACTGCAGCGTGTTCTCGTAGACGTCGGTGTACGCGTAGCGGCGGATCGCCTCATCGGTCTCGGTGAAGCTCGGCCCACCCAGCGTCTCGATGTCGTTCTCGATGCGCTCGGCCGAGCGGGCCAGATCGATACTCATGCTCTTAGCCATCTTTAGACCTCCACGTCTCCGAAGGCGCCCGTCGCTGCGAGCGCGTTGATCTCCGCATCGTCCATCCCCGCCAGCTCGTGCAGCACCTGGCGCGTGTGCTCGCCGCGCTTGGGAGCGGGGTTGAGCTCCTCGGCGGCACCCGGCATGCGCAGTGGCGAGCGGATCTGCCGCACGGTGCCGAGCACCGGGTGCTCGGTCTCGGCGATCAGGTCACGGGCGATGGTCTGCGGATCGGCAGCGGCCTCGGCGATCGAGTAGATCGGCCCGCTCGGCACGTCGGCTGCGGCCAGAGCCTTGACCCAGTGGGCCGTGGTCTCGGTCGTCAGCGCCTTCTCGAGCTCGGCCGTGCACTGGTCGCGGTTCTCGAGGCGCGCGGCCATCGTCGCGTAGCGCTCGTCCTCGAGCATCCACTCGACGCCGATCGCGTGTACGAGGTTCTCGAAGAACTTCTGCTTCGCGCAGGCGATCACGACCCAGCCGTCGGCGGTCGGGAAGTTGCCGAACGGCACGATCGAGGGGTGCGAGGAGTTCCGCGTGCGGATCGGCTCCCAGCCGCGCGACAGGTGCCAGGTCGAGACGTACATATCGAGGTTGAACGCCGTCTCGAACAGCGAGACGTCGACGTCGCAGCCCTCGCCGTCGCGCCGGGCGCGCCAGAGCGCGCACATCATCGCCAGCGCTGCCGCGTAGCCCGTCGCCATGTCGACGAGCGACAGGCCGGACTTGGTCGGAGGGCCGTCGGGATCGCCCGTCAGGCTCATCCAGCCGGCCATGCCCTGCGCGATGTAGTCGTAGCCGCCCTCGGCCGCGCGCGGTCCCGTCATGCCGAAGCCGGTCAGCGACGTGCAGACGATCGCGGGGTTGAGGTGCTTGAGGTCGTCGTAGAGGATCTTCAGCTTCGCCGGTCCGTCGCCGCGGAGGTTCGAGAAGACCGCGTCGGCGTGGGGGACGAGGCGCTCGAACGTCGCGCGGCCCTCGGGCGAACGCAGCTGGAGCGAGATCGACTCCTTGTTGTGGCAGAAGGTCTCGAAGAAGAGGGAGTCCTCGCCCTCCTGGAACGGCGGCACGTAGCGGCCGATGTCGCCCTTGCTCGTCGGATCCTCGATCTTGATGATGCGGGCGCCGAGGTCGGCCAGGTGCACCGTGCCCCACGGGCCGGCGCCGTACTGCTCGACGGCGAGGATGGTGACGTCTTCGAGGGGTCTGCGCATGGGTGAGAGCCTAGTCGGGAGGAGGGGTGCGAGATACGACGGTTTCAGCAAGAAAAAAGGGGGCGACGGCGCGAGCCGCCGCCCCCTCGTTTCGCCGAACCTAGCGGCGAGCCGCCGTCTTCTTCTTGGCCTTGGGAGCCGCCTTGTGCGGCGACACGGCCATGCGATGCGGGAGCTTGACCAGGTTGAGCAGCTCACCCTGGAAGTTGCGACCCTGCTTCTTGGTCATCTGCGCACGCAGCTTCTTGGTCTTGACCATGTCGATCTCGAGCGTCTTGGGATCGACGACGACGCCGTAGGCATCGCGCGCCAGCTCGAGCGTCGTGAAGTCGTCGAGGATGTCCTCGACGACCAGCTTGGGATCGCGCTTGAGGGGGTTGCCGTAGCCACCGCCATTCGGCTCGATCAGCTGGATCGCGTCGCCCGCCTGGCACATCAGACCCGTGACCTTGGCCGGGATCTCCTCGTAGCTGCCATCCGCCTTGTGGTGGCGGACCATCGCCGGCAGGCCGTCATAGCCGCCGAAGATGCCGCGCGGGGGATCGGTGTGGCGATCGCCCTCGCAGGAGTACGCGCCCGGCTCGAGGAACCGGTTGATGCGCACGACGCCGACACCGCCACGCCACTGACCCGGCGCAGCCGGCTCGTCGCGCAGCTCGTAGCGCTCGGTCCGCATCGGGAAGCGCATGTCGAGCTCCTCGATCGGGTTGTTGCGCGTGTTGGCCATCAGGCAGTCGACGGAGTCCATGCCGTCACGGCCCTTGCGGCCGCCGTAGGAGCCCTCGTTGACCTCGAGGTAGAGCCAGTACTCGCCCTTCTCCGGGATGAAGCCCGCGTACGAGCAGAAGTGGATGGCGGCGGAGTTGCCCGCCGTCACCAGCTCCGGGACGACCTTCGACAGGGCCACGATCGTGTTGTCCACGACGCGCTGGCACTGGTTGAAGCGCGAGAAGCAGGCGCGGGGGAAGTTCGGGTTGAAGATCGAGCCCTTCGGCGCGATCACGCTGACGCAGCGGAAGATGCCGTCGTTCTGCGGCACCGGCTCGTCGAGGCGGTCCTGATCGAGCAGGATCGTGCGGATCGCGAAGTACGCAGCGACCAGCAGCGACCCCTCGAACGGCACGTTGTAGCCCGTCGGAACCTCGGCGTTCGAGCCGGTCAGATCGACCGTCACGTGATCGCCCTTGACGATGATCTTCGTCTCCACCCGCAGACGCACGTCGCGGTTGCGACCGTCGTCGTCGAGCCAGGCCGTCGGCGCCACGTACTCGCCGTCGGGCAGCTTCTTGATCTCGTCGCGGAGGCGCTTCTCCGAGTAGTCCATCCAGTCGTACGCCGCGGACATGCAGGTGTCGGCGCCGTACTTCTCGAGGAGGCGGTAGAAGCGGTCACGGCCGAGGATGCAGGCCGCCTTCATGGCCTCCATGTCGCCGCGGTTCATCGTCTCGGTGCGGACGTTGTCGAACACCATCCGGTCGAGATCCTCGTTGAGCTGGCCGGCCTCGTACCACTTGAGGCCGTTGTAGATCTTCGACTCCGCGTACATGTCGAACGCGTCGGCGTTGATGCCCGGGTAGGAGCCGCCGACGTCGGCGACGTGCGCCGTCACGGCCGCGAAGCCGATCAGCTCGCCCTTCCACAGGATCGGCACAGCCACCGCGATGTCGGGCGTATGGGACGCGCCGAGATACGGGTGGTTGTGGATGATGACGTCGTCTTCCTTCAGCTCGTCCTTGTCGACGCGATGCAGGAAGCCACGGATGTACCAGGGGAGCGAGCCGATGTGCATCGGCGTCGACTCGGACTCGCAGAGCTCGCGGCCCTGCGCGTCGAACAGCCCCGCGCCGAGATCCTCGGACTCGCGGATGATCGACGAATAGGACATGCGGAACAGCACGCCCGCCATCTCCTGGGCGATGGCGTCGAACGCGCCACCGAGGACGCGCAGTGTGATCGGATCAACCGGCACCCGCTTGCGGGTGGGCTTACCGGGGTTGATGCCGACTTCAGGCAGATCAGCCATTGGGAATGCCTCTTCTCTCGCAGATGGGGTTCAGTGACCGCTCTCAGCGGCCTTGGCCACTGCAGCGGAGTACTTGATGATCAGGTTGCCGTGCTTGTCGACCTCGGCCGAATAGCCCGGGGGGACGACGCTCGTCGAGTCGAACTGGGTGATGATCGCCGGGCCCTGGATCTTGTTGCCGGCGAGCAGCTCCGTGCGCTCGTAGAACTTGGTCTTGACCTTCGCGAGCTTGCCGCTCTTCTCGAACCACGCGTCAGCGGTCAGCTTCAGCGCGCCCTTCGGCGGAGTCGCGGTGCCCTTCTTGACGAGGACGGGCTTGAGGCCCGGCATCTCGCCGATGGCGCGGACGCGAATGTTCGCGATCTGCACATCGACATCCTCGAAGCGGCGCGAGAACTCCTTCTCGTGCGCCGCGTGGAACTCGTTCTTGACGGCCTTGAGCCACTTGTCGTCGACGCCGGTGCGGGGCGCATCGACGCGGAGCTCGTAGCCCTGACCCTCGTAGCGGGCATCGACGATGCGCTCCAGGCGGATGCGCTTCTTGTCGATCTTGTCGACTGCGAACTGGCGCATCGCCTCCTTCTCGAGCACGGCGAACTGCTTCTCGAGGTTGGCGCTGGCCTTCGCGTTGCCGATCAGGCCCGAGGCCATCACGTACGCGGTCTTCGTGTACTCGTAGACGAGGTCCGTGGTGAGCAGGCCGAGCGCCGCGGTGATGCCCGGGTAGTTCGGCACCAGCACGTGCTTGACGCCGACCTCGGGAGCGATGTGGCTCGCGAACAGCGGTCCACCGCCACCCTCGGCGACGAGCGCGAACTCGCGCGGATCGAAGCCCTTGCGGACCGAGGACTGCTCGATGGCATCGACCATCGAGTGCACGAGCACCTTGAAGATGCCGAGAGCGGCCTCCTCGGTGGTCAGCTTCAGCGGCTTGGCGATCTTCGTCTCGACGGCCTTGCGGGCGAGGTCGACGCGGAGATCCTTCTTGCCGCCGAGGAACAGCTCGGGACGCAGCCAGCCGAGCGCGATGATCGCGTCGGTGGCGGTCGGCTCGGTGCCGCCCTGGTTGTAGGCCGCGGGGCCCGGCATGGCGCCGGCCGAACGCGGGCCGACACGGAAGATGCCACCCGAATCGACGTAGGCGATCGAGCCGCCGCCGGCACCGATCGTGTCGACGTCGACCATCGGGATCATGGCCTGGTACGGGCCGACCTTCGTGTCGAGCAGGTGCTTCATGCGCAGCTTGCCGTCCTGCGCGAGACCGATGTCGGCGGAGGTGCCACCGACGTCGAGGGTGATGACGTTGCGCTCACCCGCGACACGGCCGGCCCAGATGCCGCCGACGACGCCGGCGATCGGGCCGGACATCAGCAGGTTGACCGGGCGCTCGGAGGCGGCCTCGGGCGTCGCCACACCGGCGGCGCTGGTCATCAGCTGGATGCCGGTCTTGACGCCCATGCGGCGCAGCTCGGCGTCGAAGCGGCGGACGTAGTTCGAGACCTTCGGGCCGACGAACGCGTTCAGCGCCACGGTCGAGAAGCGCTCGTACTCGCGGTACTGCGGGATGACCTCGGAGGAGACCGAGATGTACGCCTCGGGGAACTCCTCGCGCACGATCGCGGCAACGCGCTTCTCATGCTCGTCGTTGAGGAAGGAGAAGAGGAGGCAGACGGCGACGGAGTCGACGGCGGCCTTCTTCAGCTTGCGGACCTGCGCCCGGACCTCGCGGTCGTCGAGCGGGATCTGGACGGACCCGTCGGCGAGAATGCGCTCGTTGACCGTCAGACGGTTGCGGCGGCGCGCGATCGGGAACGCCTGCCACGGCAGGTTCTGCCACAGCGAGAAGTTCATCGGCTTCTTGTGCCGCGCGATGTGGATGATGTCGCGGTAGCCCTTCGTCGTGATCATGCCGACGTTGGCGCCGTTGTGCTCGATGACGATGTTGGTGGCCACGGTGGTGCCGTGGAAGACCTGGTCCAGCTCCGACGGCTTGATGCCCGCCATCTCGCAGAGCGTCGTAATGCCGTCGACCGTCGCGATCGACGGATCCGCCGGTGTCGACGGCGTCTTGTGGACCAAGACCGTGCCCTTCTCATCATCGACGTAGATGAGGTCGGTGAATGTTCCCCCGACGTCGACTCCGATGCGCTTCATCCCGCTCCTCCGATTGGTTCTCTCCTCGCGAGGTACAGCGTACAAAATGCTCCCGCCGTAAATCCTCCGCGCAGCAGGCGTTATAGAGTGCCTCGGGTGCCGATGTCAAACGATCGGCCCACTTCTGCCGATGACATCGACCCCTGAGACCGCCCGTCCGTCGTGGAAGCTGATGGCCCGCGTCGTCGTGATCGCGCTCGGCATCGGCTGGAACTTCGCGATCATCGGACCGATCGCGCGACAGCTCGCGAGCTCGTTCGCGGTGACCCTCGGAGCAGTCGGCCTGCTGACGACGCTGCTGCTCGTGACGCACGCGCTGTCGCAGCTGCCTGCCGCGATTCCCGCCCAGCGATTCGGTCCGCTCAAGCTCGTGCGCTTCGCCTTCATCCTCGTGGCGGCCGCGAACCTGCTGGCGGCCGTCAGCCCGGTGTTCTGGATGCTCGGCCTGGCGCGTCTGATCGTCGGCCTCGGCACGGGGCCGGTGTTCGTCGGCGGGCTGGAGGGCACGCGGCGGCTCGGCGGCGCCTTCCTCGCGGGCATCTTCGGCGGTGCCGCAACGCTCGGCCTCGGCCTCGCGCTGGTGGTCGGCGCAGGCCTCGAGTCGGCAGGCGCCTCGTGGCGCTGGAGCTTCGTCATCGCCGCCGTCATCGCCGTCCTCGGCTCGCTGCTCGGGCCGCGGGACAGCGACGCGCCGCGGACGATGACCGGCAGCGCGATCGAGCACCTCGGCGCGGTCGTGCGCTCGGGGCCGCTGTGGCGCCTCGCGATGATCCACTCCGCGTCGTTCGGAGCGAGCCTCGTGATGGGGGCATGGATCGTCACGCACCTCGTCAACGGCAACGCCTCGACGTTCGTGGCCGGCGCGATCGGCTTCCTCCTGCTCGCCATCGCCGCCGTCTTCCGGCCGATCGGCGGTGCGCTGTTCGCCCGCGGCGTGCCGTGGCGGCTGCTCGGGCCGGGGGCGGCGCTCCTGTCCGCGGCCGGGCTCGGGCTGATCGCCCTCCAGCCGCCGACGTGGCTGGCCGCCATCGAATCGGTCTTCATCGGCATCGGCTACGCGCTGCCGTTCAGCGCGGTCTTCGTGCTCTCGGTGCGCGCCGAGCCGCGCTACCCGGCGGCCGCGATCGCCTTCGTCAACATGACCGGCGCCGTCTTCGCGCTGATCCTGACGCCGTTCGCCGGCCTGATGATGGACCACGAGGTCGGAGGCATCGCCTTCGCGGCGCTGGCCGTCTTCGCGGTCGCATCCGCCTTCGTGGCACGCAAGCCCGTGTCGGGGATGGACCCCTGACGGGGGATCAACGTTGCTGAGGGGTCAGACCCCTCAGCAACGTTGATCCCCGCTTCTACAGCGACTCGCGGAAGACGCGCTCGAGTTCGGCCTCGCCGATCGGGAGCGGGGCGCAGGCCAGGAGGCGCTGCTGGAGCATGGCTCCGGCCACGAGGTCGGGGATGTCGGACTCGGTGTAGCCCACCTCGGTGATCGTGGTCGGGCAGCCGACGTCGGCCATCAGCTGCGCCACCGCGCGGGGCAGGGCATCGTGGTCGTCGGCGGCGACGGGCTGGCCCGTCAGCAGCTCGGCGGCGCGACGCGAGCGCTCCGGCACGGCCTGCTCGACGAGGCGGAAGGCCGCGGGTGCTGTGATCGCGCAGGCCAGGCCGTGCGGCACGAACTTCGCCTCGCCGGGATAGCCCGGCGGCGACCACGCGTGCTTGAGGCCCGCGATCGGATAGGAGCAGGCGTGGGGGACGTGCACGCCCGCGTTGCCGAAGCCGATGCCCGCAGCCGTGGCGGCGAGCATCATGCCCTCGCGCGCCTCGATGTCGGAGCCGTCCTCGACGGCGCGGCGCAGGTGCCGGCCAACCAGCGCGATCGCCTCCGACACCCAGATGTCGGCCATCGGTGCGGCGCCCTGGTAGTTCGGGCGGGCGCCGGCGTGGGCGGGCTTGGGGCGCTCGAGGTACGAGATCGAGGTGTACGCCTCGGCCGCGTGCAGGAGCGCGTCGATGCCGCAGGCCGCGGTGATCGGCGCGGGCAGACCGAGCGTCAGCTCGGGATCGCAGAGCGCGATGTTGGGACGCAGGAACGGATGGGCGATGCCCGTCTTGACCTTGTCCGACGGCAGGTCGAGCACGGCGACCGCGGTGACCTCCGAGCCGGTGCCCGACGTGGTGGGCACGGCGACGACCGGCATCAGCGGGCCGGGCGGCACGCGGGCGCCGCCGAGCGGGGCGTTGATCCAGTCGCGCAGCGTGCCGCCGTGCGTGGCGATCAGCGCGGCGACCTTGGCCGAGTCGAGGGCAGAGCCGCCGCCGACGCCGAGGACGCCATCGGCGCCGCTGGCGACGCAGGCCTCGGCGACCTCGCGCATCGAGTCCTCGGTCGGCTCGCCCGTGGGCACGGCGTACGTCACGACGTCGAGGCCATCAGCGCGGACCGCCGCCTCGATCGGGTCGATCAGCCCGCTCTTGAGCAGGAACGCGTCCGTGACGAGGAACGCCCGCGTCACGCCGAGCGCCTTCAGATGGTGGCCGGCCTCGAGCGCGGCACCGGGGCCGAGCGCGATCGACGGCATGTGCAGGACGCTGATGCGCTCGTTGCTCATGTGGTGCCTCGCAGGTCGTCTTCCAGGGAATCCCAGGCGTCCTTGCCCAGGATGTCGTTGATCTCGTCGAACGGCATCATGCGCGGAACCGAGGCGACCGTCGAGCCGTCGGCGAACAGCTGCGCCGCGAGCTCCTTGGTCGACTGCGCCGCGGCGAACAGCGTGGACGAGGGGTAGATCACGAGCCCGAAGCCGAGCTCCTCGAAGCGCTTGGCCCCGAGGTCGGGCGTCTTGCCGTACTCGGACACGTTGACCATCAGGACGGCGTCGATGCCGCCGGCGGCGATCTTCCGCAGGTCGTCTTCGCTGGTCGGAGCGTCGATGAAGATGACGTCGGCGCCGGCGTCGGCGTACATGCGCGAGCGCGCGATGGCGTCGTCGAGGCCGGTCACGGCGGTGGCGTCCGAGCGCGCGATGATCACGGTCTCGGGGTTGCGGCGCGCGGCGAGCGCGGCGCGCAGCTTGATCACCATCTCCTCGGCGGGGATGACCTTCTTGCCCTCCATGTGACCGCAGCGCTTCGGGAACACCTGGTCCTCGAACTGGATCGCTGCGGCACCGGCCGCCTCGAGCTCGTGGACGGTATGCACGACCTGCGGCACCTCGCCGTAGCCCGTGTCGGCGTCGGCGATGACGGGCACGCCGATCGCGTTCGTCATGCGACGCAGGTGGTCGACCATGTCGGTCAGCGTCGTGATGCCGAGGTCGGGCAGCGCGAAGGCGGCGGCCGAGGCCGCGTAGCCGCCGCGGTAGACGGCCTCGAAGCCCGCCTGCTCCAGCAGGCGGGCCGAGAGGGCGTCGTACGCACCGGGTGCGACCAGGATCTTGCCGCTGTTGAGCCGTGCTCGGAGGGACATGGGTCAGTCCCTCAGCGGCGAGGCGCCATCGATCCACACGATCACGCGCGAGAACTTCCCGCTCTCGTCGAACGAGAAGAAGTTGCACGTGGTCACGTGGTCGAGCGCGCCGTCGGTCTTGACGTGCGGACACGACTGCTCCGTCGACGCTCGCCCCTCGGTCTCATCCACCACGATGTTCGTGATGTTGTGCTCGATGTGGGAGTAGTCGCCAAAGAAGTTCTCGAACATGCTCGCGATCTCGTCGTGCCCCTCGAACGTGATGTGGGCGCTCTGGATCGTGAACGTGGCATCCGGCGCGAAGAAGGACAGCGCGGTAGCCATGTCCTTCGCGTCGACGGCGTCGAAGTACGCGCCCGGTGCCTGCAGGAGGTGTGCCCGATCGTGCATCAGACGGTCCAGTCCGCCTCGGTGACCGGGAAGACCTGCGGGCTCTTGGCGCCCTCGCGCTTGTAGATCATCATCTTGCGACGGAACTCGACGACGACCTCCTTGCGCTGGTTCAGGCCGCGCGAGCGGATGCCGACGATGCCCACGTACGGGCGGCTCGAAGACTCGCGCTTCTCCATAACATCGGAATCGAACCTGAGCGTGTCGCCGACGTATAG
>CANJXE010000036.1 GCA_947478745.1 Actinomycetota bacterium | reverse complement strand
GCCAGCACCGAGAAGAGGATGGCCCAGACGAGCGCCGCGATCCACACGCCGCGGCCGGGACCGTGAATGGCGACGATCGCGTCATCGCGCTGCGCGTGCTGGGCACTCATACGACGACCATAGGGCGCTGGGACGGATCTGCGGTACCGCGAACGCCACACGCCGGTGGCGGGTCGGCGGCAGCGCGTCCGGCCTACGCGCCCGCGGTGGCGTCCGCCGCCAGCCCGGCGAGGATCGCGGCCAGCTCGAGCGGCTTCGACCACATCGGCCAGTGGCTGGTGGGCAGGTCCACGTACGTCACGTCGGTCAGCTCCGCGAGGCCGCCCAGCCAGGGATAGCCCTCCGCCACCGCGGCTCGCACCTGCTCCGAGGTGAAGCCGGTGCAGATGACGGTGCTGGGCACGTCGAGGCGCGCATCGTCGATCAGCACCGGTGCATCGCGCAGCGTCGCGCCGGGCTGCGGCACCGCGCGGTGCCGGAACATCTGCAGGCGCTCCTTGGAGAGGCCGTCGAGGTTCTCCTGCCGCAATTCCGCGTGCGTGCGGAACGGCAGCTCGGCGTCGGCGAAGTCGGGGTTGAGTGCTCCAGTAGCCGGTGCGGAGTCGACGTAGACCATCCGCGCGATCCGGGTGGGCAGGCAATCGCTGGCCGCATAGGCGGCGACGCCGGCGCCGCTGTGCACCACGAGCACCACGGGAGCGGCCGCGGCCTCGACGGCCGCGCAGATCGCCACGACGTGGTCCTCGAGGCGGATCCCCGTGCGATCCGCGTCGACCGATTCGAGCCCGGGCAGGGTCAGCGCGGTCACGTCATGGCCGTCCGCGCGCAGCGCGGCGACGACCTCGTCCCACGCCCACGCACCGAGCCAGAAGCCGGGCACCAGGATGATCGGGGCTGTGGCCATGGCTCAGAAAACGGGCGCTGAACGCCATCACGGCGGGCGGCCCCGGGAGTAGCGGCGGTAGGACTCGAACCTACGACACGCGGATTATGATTCCGCTGCTCTAACCAGCTGAGCTACGCCGCCGAACGCCGGGATGCTACCCGAACTGCATGGCCCGGCGTTGCGGGTTGGCGCGGGCGAGCGCAAGCGCATCGCGCAGCCAGAGCCGGCCGTGGCTCCACCAGGCGCGCCCGTGCTGCCACCCGCCGACGCGGGCGTAGATCGGGTGCCAGGGGAAGTCCGCCTGCATGGCGGCGATGTACGCGGGGGACTCATCAGCCGCTCCCGCGATCGAATCGGCGGCGCTCCACCACATGATCAGCGGCACGCGGGTGTCACCGAAGCGCGTCATGTTCGCGAGCGGGCTGCGCTCCGCGTAGCACTCGGCGGCCTCGTCCGGGGTGCCGCCGCACTCCGCGAGCATCGCCTTGGTCTTGAGGTTCGGCGCCCCGGCCGGAGCGACGTTGCGATAGTGGGCAGCGAGGTCGACCGGGGCGTCGAGCGCCACGACGGCGGCGAAGCGATCCGGCGCGAGGTCGGCGGCGAGCAGCGCCTCGAGCCCGCCCATGCTCGCACCCACGACGATGATCCTGCTCGCGTCGATCGGCAGGAGCGGCGCCCGCAGGTGCACGAGCTCTGGCACGCGGAGCTGATCGCGGATCTGACCCGGCGCGCCATAGGAGAACCTGCGCGTCGCCGCTCCCTGCCCCGCGAGGCAGGCCACGACGAATCCGTAGCGCACCGGTGCGCGCCCGAACGACGCGTCGCACTGGGCCGTGCCGTCGGCCCCATGCAGGGCGATCACGAGCGGGAGCCGCTGCCCCCGGCCGAGGTGGGCGAAGTTCGATGGGTAGGCGATGCGCATCGCCCGCACGTCGCCGTTCCACGCGCGGTACGTCGTGTGCACGACGATGACGCGACCCAGCTGCGGCGTCTGCGCCTGCGCACGGCTGTCCGCCATGCACGCGATCAGCCCGAGCGCGAGCCCCGCCACGGCGAGCACGTGCCGGAGGAGTGTCTGCTGACGTCGCGGGTGCATGGCGTTGGGAGCCGCGCAAGGGGCCCGCGATCAGCATCCGCGACCTGCGGACAGCTGTGGGTTGAGATCTGGATCAGCTGACGCGGCACTGCGCGGCGAACATCGACCGCGAGGCCGCCGGCTGCACGGCCTGATGGCCGAGGAACTCACCGAGCACGCGGCGATTGCCCGCACCGTCGGGAATCAGCATGTCCTGTCCGTCGAGCGGTGCCGGCGAGCCACCCAGGTTGCAGCGCAGGCGCGTGGAGGCGCGCGCGTCGAGGTAGCCGAGCTGGAGCATCTGCCCCATCGTGAGGTCCGTTGAGAAGGCACCGCCGAGCGAGCCGGCAACCGTGCGCAGCCGCAGCAGGCCGCCGGGACTGACGATCTTCGCGCGCAGCGCCTGGATCACCATCTGCTGACGCTGACCGCGGCTGACGTCCGAGTCGGAGGGATTGAGGATGTTCTTGCGGATGCGGGCGTAGGCCAGCGCATCCGCGCCGTTGAGGGCGATGCGGCCCTTCGGGAACTTGTAGAGCTCCCCGTCGAAGATCGAGCGCATGTTGCCCGGGTTGTCGACCGTGATGCCGCCGACTGCGTCGACGACCTTCTCGAGCCCGTTGAAGTCGATGATCATCACGTGATCGATCGGCAGGCCCGTGTAGTCGGCCACCGTCTTGATCGCGAGCGCAGGACCACCCGCGGCGTAGGCCGCATTGATCTTCTCGTCGCCGTAGCCGGGAACGTTGACGCGCAGGTCGCGCGGGATCGCCAACGTGGACTCGAGCTGGCGATTCGGATCGAACCGCATCACCTGCAGCGTGTCGGAGTTGGCGTACGCGTCGACGCCGAGCAGCAGGATCGTGGTCGGGTCGGTGAGGATCGAGCCGGACGGCGAGAGCGCAGCGCGAGCGCGCGGATCCAACCGGTCGTTGGCCTGCGACACCGAGCTGCGGACCGCCAGCATGCCGAGCGTCAGCCAGCCGATCAGCAGCACCAGCACGACGATGACGATCGTGATCACCCAGAACTTGAGCGAGCGCGGCTGGCTGCGCGTGGGGCGCCAGCCCGGGCCGTCGCCGCGCTTCCACCAGCGGAACCGCGGCGGCTCAATCGGCGGCGGCGCGCCAGGCGGCGGCAGCTCGATTGCACCGCGGCGCTCAGGCGGGGCGGACGGCACGGAGACGTTGCCCCCGGCCTTGCCGTCGGGCTTCACCTTGCCGCCCTTGTAGGTCGTGTACGGACGATCGCTCACAAGCAAAGGGTATTCCCCGAATCGACCGCGTACCCTGCCCGTATGTCCGGACGTCTCACCGTGTGCGCAACCCCGATCGGAAATCTCGAGGATCTGACGCCCCGCGTGCGCACCGCGCTCGGCACCTGCGACCTCGTGGCGTGCGAGGACACGCGCCGCACGGGCCAGCTGCTGCACCTGCTCGGCATCGACGTCCGGATGACGTCGATCGAGGCGCACCGCGAGGAGTCGGCGATCCCCGACCTCGTGCGCCGGCTCGAGGCAGGCGCGCACATCTGCCTCGCCACCGACGCCGGCATGCCGGTCGTCTCCGACCCGGGCGGCGCCACCGTCCGCGCCGCGATCGCCGCCGGCATCGACGTGGAGGTGCTGCCGGGTGCCGACGCGGTCACCACCGCCCTGGTCGCCTCCGGGCTGCCCTCCGACCGCTTCGCGTTCATCGGCTTCCTCCCGCGCGCCGTCGGCGCGATCGGCAGGACGCTCGACGAGGCCGACAGCTGGGGCGTCACCCTGATCGCCTTCGAATCGCCCAACCGTCTGCCCTCGACGCTCGCGCTGCTCGCGGAGCGGACGCCGGAGCGGCGCGTGGCCGTCTGCCGCGAGCTGACCAAGCTGCACGAGGAGATCGCACGCGGCACCGCTGCCGAGCTCGCGCAGCGCTTCGCCACGGCGCCCAAGGGCGAGATCGTCCTCGTGCTCGAGCCGCTCGCCGCGGCCGACGTCGCACCCGCGGCGATCGAGGCTGCACTCGCCGAGCTGCGCGAGCGCGGCTTCGGGGCCAAGGATGCCGCCCGCCTCGTCGCCGGCCTGACCGGCCGCTCCACGCGCGACCTCTACCGGCCCTGACGGCGCCCGCCGCCGCCCGACCCACCCGCCGATACCCTGTGCCCGTGCAGCCGACCTTCCTCACCACGCCGATCTACTACGTCAACGCGCAGCCGCACCTCGGCCACGCCTACACGACGATCGCGGCCGACGTCTACGCGCGCCACATGCGCCAGCGCGGCGAGGACGTCTTCTTCCTGACCGGCACCGACGAGCACGGCGACAAGAACGCGCGCGTCGCGGCCGAGCTCGGCCTGACGCCGCAGGCCTTCGTCGACCGCAACAGCGCCAACTTCCTGCGTATGACGGAAGACGTCCGCGCCACCCAAGACTTCTTCATCCGCACCACCGACGAGGGCCACATGCGCTTCGTGCAGGACTTCCTGCAGACGCTGAAGGACAACGGCCACGTCTACGAGGGCACGTACGAGGGGCTGTACTGCACCGGGTGCGAGGCGTTCTACAAGGAGGAGGAGCTCGTCGACGGGCTCTGCCCCGACCACGGCACCAAGCCCGAGTGGCTGCAGGAGTCGAACTGGTTCTTCCGCCTCAGCGCCTTCCAGCAGCCGTTGCTCGACCACTACGACGCGCACCCCGACTTCGTCAGCCCGCAGTCGCGCTTCAACGAGGCGCGCTCGTTCATCAGCGGCGGCCTCGACGACGTGTCCCTGTCGCGCGCCTCGATCGAGTGGGGTGTCCCGCTCCCCTGGGCGCCCGATCAGACCTGCTACGTGTGGTTCGACGCGCTCCTCAACTACGCCTCGGCAATGACCTATGCCCGCCCCGGCGAGGACCTCACCGCCCGCTACTGGCCGCCGCGCTGGCAGCTGCTCGCCAAGGACATCCTCAAGTTCCACGCCGTCATCTGGCCGGCCATGCTGATGGGCGCCGGCTACGCGCTGCCCCAGCGGCTGATGATCCACGGCTACCTGACGGTCCGCGATACGAAGATGTCGAAGTCGATCGGCAACGTGTTGGATCCGTTCGCGGTGATCGAGGCCTACGGCGTCGATGCGCTGCGCTTCTACCTCCTGCGCGACGTCCGCTTCGGTGGCGACGGCGGCATCTCGTACGAGGCCGTCCACGAGCGCTACCACTCCGAGCTTGCCAACGACCTGGGCAACCTCGTCAACCGCGTGATCGCGATGATCGGCAAGTACCGCGACGGAGTCATCCCCGACGCGCGCTGCGAGACGGGCATCGCCAACGCCGTCGAGCTGGCACGCGAGGCCATCGGCCGCCACGTCGCCGACATGGAGCTGACCGAGGCCCTCGAGGCCGCGTGGAGCGTCGTGCGCGACCTCAACCGCTTCGTCGACGCGCGCGCGCCGTGGGTTCTGGCCAAGGATCCGGCGCTGGCAGCAGAGCTCGATGAGGTCCTCTACACCCTCGCCGACGGCACGCGCGCCTGCGCGATCCTGCTCGCAGCCGTGCTGCCCGACAGCGCGCCGCGCATCCTCGCCGCGCTCGGTGCCGGAGACGACGTCGCCTGGGAGCAGGCTGCGCCCAACCTGCTCGCCGCCGGAGCGCAGACCGCTGCGACTGGTCCGCTGTTCCCCCGGGTGGAGGAGCCGCTCGGGAGCGCAGCACCCTGATCGACACCCACACCCACATCACGAGCTGCGAGGATCCGCCGCTCCAGGTGATCGCCCGGGCGCGCGAGGTCGGCGTCCAGCAGATGGTCACGATCGGCTCCAACGCCGCCGAGATGACCGCCGTGACGCCGCTGCTGGCCGAGCCCGGCATCTACACCACGGCTGGCCTGCATCCGAACCACGCGGACGAGTGGGACGATGCGCTCGAGGCGCAGATCCGCGAGCGCGCCACGCACCCGCGCTGCGTCGCGATTGGCGAGACCGGCCTCGACTGGTTCCGCGACCACGTCGATCGCGCGACCCAGACCGACGTCTTCCGCCGCCAGCTGGCGCTGGCACGCGAGCTCGAGAAGACCGTCTCGATCCACTGCCGCAACGCCGACGAGGAGTGCTTCCCCCTGCTCGTCGAGGAGGGACCCGAGCGGGTGATCATGCACTGCTTCGCCGTGCCCGAGCGCCTCGACGAGGCCATCGCGAACGGCTGGTGGTGCTCCTTCGCGGGCAACGTCACCTACCCGAATGCCTCCGACCTGCTGCTCGCCGCCGCGCGCTGTCCGGCCGACCGGATCCTGCTCGAGACGGACGCGCCGTACCTCACGCCGATCCCGCATCGCGGCACGCCGAACGAGCCCGCCTTCGTGATGGACACGCTGCGCGCCGTCGCCCTGGTGCGAGGCGTGTCGCCCGAGGAGCTCGCCGCGCAGGTCGAGGCGAACGCCGACGCCGCCTACGCAATTTCGCGATGAGCCAGCGCTACGGGCAGAACTTCCTGCGCGATCCGAACATCGCGCGCGTCGCGATTGACCGGGCCGGGCTGGTACCCGAGGACGTCGTGCTCGAGGTCGGCCCTGGACGCGGCATCCTCACCGAGCTGCTGGCCGAGACGGTCGTGACGGTGCAGGCGATCGAGATCGATCCGCTGCTCAGCACCGCCCTGAAGCTCGTCACCGAGGAGCATCCCAACGTGCTCCTGACCTGGGGCGACGCGATGAAGGTCGCCTGGGAGGAGCTCGAGCCGCGCCCGACCGCGTTCGTCGCGAACCTGCCGTACAACGTCGCCACGCCGCTGGTCCTGCGCTCGATCCCGGAGCTGCCGACGATCACCCGCTGGTGCGTGATGGTCCAGCGCGAGATCGCCGACCGCATGTTCGCCGTGCCGTCGACCCCCGCCTACAACGCCGTCAGCGTGCTGATGCAGCTCGCCTGCGAGCGCACGGACCTCCACCCCGTCAGCCGCGCGGTCTTCGATCCGCCGCCGCGCGTCGACTCGGCGCTCGTCTCCTTCTCCCGCCTGCCGAGCTGGCCCGAGCGCGCGCTGATCTGGGATCGCCTCTCGCGGCTCGTGCACGCCGGATTCCAGCACCGCCGCAAGACGCTGGCCAACGGCATCTCGATGGCGCAGCTCGCCACGCGCGCGCAGGCCGAGGCCGTCCTGACCGCCCTCGGGCACGACACGCGCATCCGGGCGGAGGCCGTCGCCCCCGGGGACTGGCCGGCCCTGCTCGCCGCGCTCGAGGCGGCTACGGTGGGAGCGCCATGACCGACGACGCCACCATCGTCCGCGCCTGCGCCAAGGTCAACCTGCTGCTGCGGGTCGGTCCCAAGCGCGAGGACGGCTATCACGAGCTCGTCACGCTGATCGCGCGGATCAGCCTGGCCGACGTCCTGCTGATCTCCGACGCGGCCGAGACCACCGTCGACTGCCCCGCCATTCCCAGCGGCGACACGCTCGTCACGCGCGCCATCCGCCTGCTCTGCGAGACCGCCGGCCATCGTGCCGGCTTCCACGTCCACATCGACAAGCGGATCCCGGTCGGCGCCGGGCTCGGCGGCGGGTCGGCCGATGCGGCTGCAGCGCTGCGCTTCGCCAACGACCTGCTTCCGCGTCCCCTGATCGACAGCGAGCTGCACCGGCTCGCGGCACTGATCGGCTCTGACGTTCCCGCGCTGCTGCACGATGAGGCGACGGTGGCGCGCGGCCGCGGCGACCGCGTCGAGGTGCTCGGGCAGCTGCCGGCGGGCTGGCTCGCCCTCGCGCATCCCGGTCGTCCGCTCGCGACCCGCGACGTCTACCAGCGCTACCGCCCCGAGGCGCGTCCGCTGCCCGGCGCGATCGCGCTCCCGCAGACCCTGGAGGAGATGGCTGCGCTGATCGAGAACGACCTCGCCGTGCCGGCCGAGGCGCTCGAGCCGGGGTGTCGCGGCTTGCGCGAGCAGTTCACGGAGCTCGGAGCGATGGCAGCATGCGTGTCAGGCAGCGGCTCGGTCGTGTTCGGCCTGTTCCGCACGGAGCAGGAGGCCACGGCCGCCGCAGCGAAAGTGAGGGACGCACCATGGACGGCAACGGCAGCAGTGGGGACGCACCCCGGCGAATAGAGGTCGATCCGAGCGACGTCCGCGTCGTCATGGCCCAGTCGTACGCCTACGGCGCTCCGCCGCCGATGGGCGGCGCACCCCTTCCCTTCCTGCGGCGCCATCGCGCCAAGCTCGCCCTCGCCGTGGCGATCATCGAGCTCCTGGTCCTCGGCTTCGGCCCCGGCGACTTCCTGCACCAGTGGATCGGACTGCTCGCGATCGCGGTCGCCGCCGTCTTCGTCTACATGCTGCTGCGGCTACGGCTGCCGTACGCCCTGCGTCAGCTGCTCTGGATGCTCGCCGTCGCGCAGTCGCTCGTCGCGCTGTTCCCGATCTTCCTCGGCGTCAGCGTCGTGATCATGGGAATCCTGCTGATCTTCGCCGTGCTCGCCGGACTCGCGCTGCTGCTGGGCGATCGCCGATGACCCGCCGCCTCCTGCTCGCCGCCGCTATGGCGCTGGCGATCGTCCCGGCCGCACAGGCGCAGGTCGCCGCCGCCCCCGGCGCGACGCCGACGTCCGCGGATGCCGTGCGGCAGAAGGCCGCCCTCCCGCTCGCCGGCCGCACGGTCCTGATCGACCCGGGCCACAACGGTGGCAACTCCAGCCATCACGAGATCACCGGCAAGCAGGTCTGGGTCGGCACGCTCTGGAAGGACTGCGATGCCGACGGCGCTGCGACGAATGCGGGCTACAGCGAGGCCCAGCACAACTGGGACGTGGCCCTCGTCCTGCGTGGTCTGCTGCGCGCCCAGGGTGCGCGCGTCGTCCTGACCCGCACCTCGAACACCGGCGTCGGCCCCTGCATCACGCAGCGCGCGGCGGCGGGCAATCGCGCGCACGCCGATGCCGCCGTCTCGATCCACGCCGACGGCAACAGCAACGGCTCCGACCACGGCTTCCACGTGATCCTCCCCGCCGACGTCGGCCAGTCCGCCGCGATGTTGCGGCGCTCGCAGCAGCTCGGCACCGACATCCGCGATGCGCTGCGCGAGCAGGGCCCGACAGCCGTCTCGAACTACATCGGCGAGGATGGGCTGATCGTCCGCAACGACCTCGGCGGCCTCAACCTCTCCAAGGTGCCGAAGGTCTTCACCGAGATCGGCAACATGCACTCCCCCAGCGACGCGCCGCAGATCGAGTCGGCTGCCGGCCGTCGCCTGGAGGCCGCCGCGATCGCCGCCGGCCTGACGCGCTTCCTGACGCGCCGCCGCGCGTAGCCGACCGATCTGGATCCGGGTCGAAAATGACCCGATTTCGACCGATGTGGATCCGGATCCACATTGCATGGTGCGTGATTTGGCTCCCACCCTCGGCTGAAGGGATGGTCGTCGACGTCCCACCGGCACCGTGACCGATTTGGACCCGGGTCCAAATCTGCACGATTTCTGCAAATTTGGACCCGGGTCCAAAGCTGCACGGTCTTGGCGAAGCGGGACCCGGGTCCAGACTGGTAATCTGCAACTCATGTTGCAGATTGAGATGAGGACCGCGTGCTGACGAACTCGATGCCCCGCTACGAGCCGTTGTCGGCCGACGCGCTCGCCGTGATCCACGCGGGCTGGCAGCGACTCGGCCGCGAGGTCGGCGTCCAGTTCGACAACGAGCAGGCCCTGCAGCTCTTTCGCGACGCCGGGCAGACGGTGGACGACGACGGCACCGTGCGC
Source organism: Actinomycetota bacterium (assembly GCA_947478745.1). Taxonomy (GTDB): domain Bacteria; phylum Actinomycetota; class Thermoleophilia; order Gaiellales; family F1-60-MAGs149; genus F1-60-MAGs149. The sequence goes on along the minus strand of CANJXE010000036.1, from coordinate 7,545 downwards.
TTCGACCCCGACTTCCTGCTGGCGCAGGCCGCGCTCGCCCCGGCCGAGTTCTCGATGCTCGCGCGCAACCCCGCGCGCAACCTCTCGATCGGCGGGGACCACATGATCTTCTGCGCCGCACAGGGACCGCCGTTCGTGCGCATCGGCGACGAGCGGCGCGAGGGCACGTACGCGGACTTCGAGAACCTGCTGCGCCTCGTGCAGATGACGGACAACCTCGACACGCCCGGCCGCAACGTCCTCGAGCCCAACGACCTGCCGCTCGACTCGCGCCACCTCATGCGCGCGCTGTCGGCGATCCGCCTGACCGACCGCGTCTGGGCGGGCGAGCCCTCCAGCGGTGAGGCCGCCGCCGACTGCCTGCAGATGGCCGAGATCGTCCACGGCGCCGAGGCGATGGCAGGGGCTGCACCCGTGCTGTTCGCCAACTGCAACGTCAACTCGCCCCTGCGCTTCGACGCGCGCATGCTCGACGGGATCCTCAACTACGGCGCCGCAGGCCAGGCGATCATCATCACCCCGTTCCTGCTGATGGGCGCGATGGCGCCGGTCTCCACCCCGGCCGCCCTCGTGCAGCAGACGCTGGAGAGCCTCGCCGGCGTCGCGCTCGTCCAGCTCGTGCGCCCGGGCACGCCGTGCGTGATGGGCTCCTTCCTCTCCTCGACGGACATGAAGACCGGCTCCCCCGCCTTCGGTGGCCCCGAGTCGGCCTTCGGCCTCTACGCCTCCGGCCAGATTGCCCGCGACCTGAACCTGCCGTGGCGCTCCGGCGGCGGCACGCTCACCTCGAGCCCGCTGCCCGACTACCAGGCCGGCTACGAGGCGATGAACACGCTGCTGTCGGCGTTCCTGGCCGGCGCCAACGTGTGCTGGCAGTCCGCCGGCTGGCTGGAGGGCGGCCTCGTCACGGGCTTCGAGAAGTTCATCGCCGACACCGAGATCCTCGATCTCCTCTGCCACCAGTTCACGAAGGTCGAGCTGACCGAGGCCGACCTCGCCTTCGATGCGCACGTGGAGGCGGGACACGGCGGGCACTTCTTCGGCACGCAGCACACGCTCGAGCGCTTCCGCGACTGCTTCTGGCGGCCGACGATCGCCACGACGGAGAACAACGACCGCTGGAACAAGGGTGGTCGCCTCGACCACGCCGACCGCGCCGCGAAGCGCTGGCGCGAGGTCCTCGAGACCTACGAGCAGCCACCGCTCGATCCGGCCGTGGAGGAGGAGCTGCTCACCTTCGTGCGCCGCCGCGTCCAGGAGAACGGCGACGTCGTCGAGGTGCTGGCATGAACCCGGGCAACGCGGCGCTCGGACGCGGCCTCGACGTCCTGGTCGCACTCGCCGATCCGGTCGCCGTCCGCGACGGCCTCGGCGTCTCGCGCCTGGCCGAGCTGCTCGGCACCGACAAGAGCCAGGTCTCCCGCACGCTGGCCGTGCTCGACGAGCGCGGCTTCGTGCTGCGCGATCCGCAGACGCTCGCGTACCGCCTCGGCTGGCAGGTCTTCTCGCTCGCCGCGCTGGCCGGCGGTGCGCCGCTGATCGCCGCGGCGCGACCCGTGCTGCTCGGCCTCGTGGCGGAGCTCGGCGAGAGTGCGCACCTGTCCGTGCGCCAGGGTGATCAGGTGCTGACGCTCGCCACCGAGTCGCCGGCCGTGGCGATCCACGCGCCCGGTCGCGTCGGCGGACGAACCCCGCTGGCCACGACCTCGGCCGGTCGGGCCCTGGCCACGGGGCTGTCCGACGACGAGCTCGGCGCCTCCGGACTCGACGCCTTCGCCGACGCCATTGCGCTCGCGCGCGAGCAGGGCTTCGCGATCGTCCGCGAGGAGTTCGAGCCGGGCCTCGTCTCCGTCGCCGCCCCGATCCACGATGCCGCCGACCGCGTGATCGCCGCGATCAACGTCTCCGCGCCGAGCTTCCGCTTCGAGACCCGGCTGGACGAGGCGGCGCCGACGGTCGCTCGGGCCGCGGCCGCGATCGGCGCGTCGGTCGGGCTTGCCGCCGCCTGACGGAGGCGGCGGTGCCGCTACGCTCCGTCGCGACTCTGGGGCGTCGCCAAGTGGCAAGGCAGCGGGTTTTGGTCCCGCCATCGCAGGTTCGAATCCTGCCGCCCCAGCCTCTCACGGCATCGGCAGTCTGGTACGGTCGCCCCCCTTGGAAGGAACCCCAATGCGCATCTCGCACACTGCTCGCCCCATCTTCCTGATCTTCGCGCTGCTCGCGCTCGCAGTCGGGGCGTCCGCTGCCACGGCCGCCACCCAGAACATCGCGTCCGACGTAGCGGAGTCGAATGTGTCGTTCAAGAAGCAGTTCGGGATGACGATGGCCTGCCCCGACACGGTCACGATCGGCGCGTCGTTCACGTGCACGTACACCAAGGGCGGCACCAGCGCCTCCGCCGATTACATCATCCGCAAGTCGGGCAGGGATGCCGTCGCGGTCGACGCGGCCAAGGCGGCGGCCGCCGTCAGCGCGATCATCCCGGTGTCGTCCTGGATTGGCATCAGCATCAATGCCTACAACGGGCTGGCGAGCCTGCACGGCGTCAAGATGTCCTGCCCCGCGAGCGCGACCTCGGCGGCCTCGATCCTGACGTGCACGCTGACGTCGAAGGACCGCAAGCAGAAGGCGACGGTCCCCATGCGCTTCGCCCCCACCTCGCCATTCGCCTACACGCTCGTGCCGGTCAAGAAGACCCAGTTCGCCGGCGCGCTGCTCGTCGTCTCGTGATCGGCTGCGGGCACCCGCGCTAGGGTGACCCCATCGCAGGACATGCCGTCACCTCGCGCCGCCCCGGGCTGACGCTCTTCATCCTCGCGATCGCCGCAGTCTCGTACGTGCTGCAGCAGACGCTCGTGGTGCCGGCGCTGCCGACGATCGAGCGCGACCTGCACACCACGAACACGTGGGGCACGTGGGTCTTCACCGGGTTCCTGCTGACGAGCGCGATCGCCTCGCCGCTGCTCGGCAAGCTCGGCGACATGCATGGCAAGAAACGCCTGCTGATGATCGCGATGGCGATCTTCATCGTCGGCACCGTCGCCGCGGCGCTGTCGACCTCGATCGCCATGCTGATCGTCGCGCGTGCGCTGCAGGGCGCCGCGGGCGCGATCTTCCCCCTCGCCTTCGGGATCATCCGCGATGAGTTCCCGCCGGAGAAGGTCGGCTCGGGCCTCGGCACGCTGTCGGCGACCTTCGGCGTCGGCGGCGGCGTGGGCCTCGTCCTGAGCGGCGTGATCCTGCAGCACCTCCACTGGAGCTGGCTGTTCTGGGTCGGCGCCTTCCCGATCGCGATCGCGCTCGTCCTGGTCTGGCGGATCATCCCCGAGTCGCCGATTCGCCGGCCCGCGCGCTTGGATTGGCAGGGAGCGGTCCTGCTCTCACTTGGACTATCGACCTTCCTCGTGGCACTCAGCGAGGGCGAGTCGTGGGGCTGGCTGAGCGCGCCGACGCTCGGCGTGTTCGCCACCTCGATCGTCGCGTTCATCGTGTGGGTGCTGGTCGAGCTGCGCATCTCCGAGCCGCTGATCGACATCGCACTGATGCGCAACCGCTCCGTCCTGTGGACGAACGTCGCCGCGCTGATCGCCGGCTTCGCGATGTTCGGCACGTTCCTGCTCGTGCCGACCTTCGTCCAGATGGGCGCGGGGCTGCCCGCCTCGATGGCCGCGCTCGTGGACTACGGCTTCCAGGCCAGCGTGATCGAAGCCGGGCTGTTCCTGCTCCCGGCCTCCCTGATGATCATCGTGGTCGGGCCGTTCGTCGGGCGCATCGAGCCGCACATCGGCGCGCGGCTGATCGTGATGATCGGCATGATCGTGCTCGGCCTCGGCGGCCTGCTGCTGGCGCTCGCCCACACCGAGAGCTGGCAGATCGTCGCCGCAATGACCCTCGTCGGCACCGGCGTCGGCCTCGTCTACGCCATGCTCGCGAAGCTGATCATCGACGCGGTCGAGCCGGGCGTGACGGGCGTCGCGATGGGCATGAACACGGTCATGCGGACGGTCGGCGGCGTGATCGGCGCCCAGGTCGGCGCGGCCGTCATCAGCATCTACGCGATCCCGGGCACGAACGGCCTGATCCCCGCCGAGCGCGGCTTCACGACCGTGTTCCTGATCGCCGGCGCCACCGCCATCGTCGGCGCCTTCTGCTGCCTGCTGATCCCGCGGGCACGGCCGCACCACACCGTCTACACGGACGTTGCGGGCGACTAGCGCGAACCGTCGGGCTTGTACCGACGTCGCTCGCAGACCCGGCTCTAGGCTCGTTCCATGCCGATCTCGCATGCCGCCGTCCTGACCGTCCCCGTGAGCGATCAGGATCGCGCACTCGCCTTCTACCGCGACGTCCTCGGCTTCACCCTCTACGGCGACACGCAGGTCTCCCCCGAGATGCGCTGGGTCCACCTGCGCGCGCCCGACGGCGGCCTGGACCTCGCGCTGGCCGATTGGCTCGACGTGCCGGCCGGGTCGATCCGCGGGCTGTACCTCGCCGTCGACGATCTCGAGGCGGTCAGCGCCGAGCTGACGGCCCGGGGACTCGTCCTGACGGGCGAGCACGACGATACGCCGTTTGGGAAGTTCCATCCGTTCCTCGACCCCGATGGCAACGAGCTCGTGCTCTACGAGGCCGCACCGGGCCTGATGGAATAGGGTCTCGCGGACAGGAGGCGCGGATGCGTGGCACCATCACCGGCCGGGGCCTCGCGCTCGTCGCGTGGCGGACCGACGCGTGAACGACACGGCGCACGAGGAGCGGTTCGGTGTCTCCTCCCTCGAGCTGTTCTTCGACCTCGTCTTCGTCTTCGCCATCACGCAGGTGACCGCGCTGATCGCGGCCGACCCGACCGCGACGGGGATGCTCCGCGGGGTGCTGCTCCTCGCGCTCGTCTGGTGGAGCTGGGTCGCCTACGCGTGGATCGGCACGACCGTGCGCGTCGACCTCGGGCTGCCCGCCCTGGTGTTCGGAGCCGCTATGGGGGCGATGCTCGTCGTCGCCACGACCCTGCCGCAGTGGTTCACCGGCTCCCGCATCGCGTGGATCGCCGTGATCACCTACGTCACGGTGCGCGCCATGCACCTGGGCCTCTTCCTCGTGCTGGGGCGCGGGACTCCCGGCATCGCGGGCGCCACCGCCCGGCTGGCCGTCGGCGTCGGCCTCGGCGCCGTCCTGCTGCTCATCGGCACCGGTGTGGGCGGCACGGCACAGCTCGTGCTCGTGGCCCTGGCCGTGACCGCGGACTTCGCCGGCGCTCTGCTCGGTCGCGGACGCGGCTGGGTCGTCCACGTGGAGCACTTCGCGGAGCGCCACGGCCTGATCGTGATCATCGCGCTGGGCGAGTCGCTGATCGCTCTGGGCCTCGCGGCCAGCGACACGGCCATGAGCGGTGGCGTCCTGCTCACCTTGGCTGCGGGATTTGCGCTGTCGGCGGCGATCTGGCTGCTCTATTTCGCGCGCGAGACCGCTCCTCTGGAGCACGCCCTGCATTCGGCCACGGGCGCTGCACGAGGCCGGGCCGCACGCGATCTCTGCAGCTATCTCCACTTCCCCATCGTCCTCGGCATCGTGCTGGTGGCGCTGGCCCTGAAGAAGGGCGTCGTGGCCATCGACGTCGGCGGTCTCGGCGCCACCCTGCACGGCGTGGGAGCGATCGCCCTCGGACTCGGCGTCCCATTGGTGCTGGGCGCGCTCGTGGCGATGCGCGCACGTGAGCGCAGCGGCATCCCATCCCCGCTCATGCTCGCGCTCGTCGGCGCGGCGCTGATTGGGCTGGGCGCTGCGCAGGTGCCGCTGCTGGCGGTCATCCTCGCGCAGACCGTGCTCGTCGCCGCCGCCACCCTGCGGCGCGCCGACGGCATCCTCCGCGGCTAGCGCCGGACGAAGTCCTGGCCGTAGGCCGCGCCGTCGGCACCGGGGAATGCCCCCTCGGCGACGTAGCGGCGATGGCAGCGATCGAGGGCCACGGGGTCGATCTCGATGCCGAGGCCCGGGCCGGTCGGCACGGGGACGACGCCGCCCCGCGGCACGTAAGGGCCGCCGACGATGACGTCGTCGGCGTACCAGCGAAACAGCGTCTGGCTGGCATCGTCAATGTGGTCGATCGCCGCCGTCACGTGCAGGTAGGCGGTGCTGGCGACGCCCGTCTCGCCGGAGTGGAAGCGAAAGCCGATCCCCGCTGCCTGGCAGGCGCGGACGAACTCGACGGTGCGCCGGATGCCACCCTGCTCGTTGAGGTTCGTGACGATCACGTCGGGCGCGCCGAGCGCCTTGGCCAGCGGCAGGTCGGCGAGGTGGCACGAGAGCGGGCGGTCGGTGACGTCGCGGATGGCAGCGAGCTCCTCGTAGCCCTCGACCGGCTCCTCCCACTGGTCGATGCCGAACGCCTCGAAGCGCGGGATCAGCTCGCGCGCGGTCTCGATCAGCCAGCCGCCGTTGCAGTCGAGCCGCAGCGGCAGCTCGCCGATGGCCGCGCGAATCTCGCGCACCATCGTGAGCTCATCGTCGACGCCGACCGTGCCGACCTTGCCCTCGAAGACGGTGCCGCCGAACTCCTCGAGCAGCCGTGCGCACTCGCGCGCCACCTCGAGCGGCGTTGACTCGCCCGCGTGGCCCGGGCCCGGGAAGCGGTACGAGAAGTACTCCGTCAGCGGAATCTCCGTGCGCACTGCACCGCCGAGCAGCTCGAACAGGGGCAGGCCCTCGAGCTTGCCGCGGATGTCCCAGAGCGCAAGCTCGATCGCGCCGAAGGTGCGCTTGGCTCCGAGCACGTCGGCCCACGGCGAGTAGGCGTAGCCGGGCACGACCGCCGCCTCGACCGCGTCCAGGTCGAGCGGGTCGAGCCCGATCAGGCGGGGCGCGACGGCCATGATCGCGCCGCTGCGATCGCCATCGGCCGCCTCGCCGTACCCCACCACGCCCGCATCTGTCGTCACCTCGACGATGGTCTTGGTCAGGCTGGCGATCGAGCCGTAGCTGAAGCGATAGGGCGCGACGAACGGGATGTTGACGGGGATGGCACGGATCGCGGCGATCTGCATGACGGCAGTGTCCCACAGGGTTCCGGTCGCGCGCAGCGCCCGCGGTCGACGCCCGCAGCCGCGCATAGCCGCAGAGATACCTAGGTTGTATCTAGACTCCTCTGCGCCTACGGTTCTCCCATGCACCGACGCTTCCGCTCCCTCCTCCTCGCGCTCGCCCTCGGTGCCTGCGCTATCGCGCCCGCCACCGCCGGGGCGACGACCATCTTCGCGGCCTCATCGCTGTCCAAGGTCGTGCCGGCGATCGCCCCCGGCAGCCGGACCAGCTTCGCCGGCTCCGACACCCTCGCCTTCCAGATCGAGCAGGGCGCACCGGCCGACGTGTTCCTCTCGGCCGCGCCGCTCTACGCCGAGCGCCTCCACGCCAAGGGGCTGTGCGACGCGCCGGTCGTCTTCGCGCTGAACACGCTGACGTTCGTCACCCCCGCCTCGAACCCGGCGGGCATCACCCGCGTCCAGCAGCTGGCGAAGCCCGGCGGCTACCGCCTCGCCGTCGGCGGCCGCAACG
>CANJXE010000035.1 GCA_947478745.1 Actinomycetota bacterium | reverse complement strand
CTGCTACCGCTGCACGCGCTTCTCGAGCGACGTCGCCGAGGATGGCGAGCTGGTGGCGCGCGAGCGCGGCGCCGCGAGCATCATCGCGACGTTCGACGAGCGCCCCTACGTCGGCTCGTTCTCCGGCAACGTCACCGAGCTCTGCCCGGTCGGCGCCCTGCTGCCGACCGCCTACCGCTTCAAGGCGCGCCCGTGGGAGATCGTCAACGTGCCGACGGTCTGCACCGGCTGCGCGACGGGCTGCAACACGTGGTCGACGCTCCGCGAGAACAAGGTCGAGCGGATCCTCTCCCGCAACAACCCCACCGTCGATGACGGCTGGCTCTGCGACAAGGGCCGCTTCGCCCGTTACGAGCCGCGCGACGAGCGCATCTCGACGCCGCTGGTGCGCGAGCTCGCCGGCCTCGAGCCGGCTGCGTGGGACGACGCGCTCCGCTCTGCCGCCCAGCGCCTGCGCCATCAGTCGGCCGCGGTCGGCGAGGGTGCCGTCGCGATCGTCACCGGTGGCAACCTGACGAACGAGGAGGCCGCTGGCTGGGCCGCCATCGCCGCGGACCTCAAGGCCCGCGTGGCGTCCGCCCCGCTGGCCGCCGCCGCCGAGTGGGAGCGCCTCGACGCCTACCAGGCATCGCTGGCCGCGATCGATACGGCCGACGCCGTCGTCGTGATCGGCGACCAGGAGCCGGCCGACCGCGCCGGCACCATCGACCTCCGCATCCGCAAGGCCCGCCGTGCCGGCGCGCACCTCGCGATTGTCGGCCCCGGCGGCACCAGCCTCGAGTCCGACGCCAAGTCCTTCGTGCGCACCCTGCCCGGTGCCGGCTCCGCGATGCTCGCCGCCCTGACCGCGGCCGTCGTCGAGGCCGGTGGCGCCAACGTGCGCACCGACGCCAAGCCCGCGAGCTCCGTTGACACGCTGGCGCAGCTGGCCGGCGCCGACGTCGCCGAGATCCGCGAGCTCGCCGGCGTCCTCGTCGGTGCCCAGCGCCCCGTGCTGCTCGTCACCGATCACGTCGCCATTGCCGAGATCGAGGCGCTCGCGTGGGTGCTCGGCCTGGACCGCACGGACGGCGGCGTCGTGCCGCTGCCGGTCGGCGCCAACGAGCGCGGCGAGCGTGCCGTCGGCCTGGTCGGCGGCTGGGACGAGATCCTGCCGGCACTCGAGGCGGGGGAGATCACCGCGATCGTCTTCGTCGGTGCCGACCCCGTCATGGAGAGCGCCGAGGGCGAGCGCTGGCAGATGGCGCTCGCGCAGACCGATCTCGTGCTGTCCGTCGCACCGTTCACCAACGGCGTCACGTCGCAGTCGCAGCTCGTGCTGCCGCTCGACGTCGACCACGAGCGCGAGGGCACGATCACCAACCTCGAGGGCCGCATCCAGCGCATCCGCCCGTCGCTGGCCCCGCCGTCCGGCATCCCGCTGATCGAGTGGACGAGCCGCCTCGCCGGCTTCCTCGACCTGACGGTCCACGGCAACCCGGGCCGCGCCTTCAACCAGCTCGCGGCCACCCGGCCCGCCTTCGCCGGCCTCGCCTGGGCAGGGTTCGGCGAGCGCGCCGAGCTGCACACCGTCCGCCCGGCCGCCTCGGCGCCCGTCGGCGTGCCCGCCCCGACCGCGCCCGTCGCAGCCGCCGACGGCAAGCTGCGGCTGATCGCTCCGCGCCCGCTGATGAGCGGCGCCGCCGTCTCGCGCACCGCCTCGCTCGCGCACCAGCGCGCCGCGTGGGTCATGCTCGCGCACGCCGACGCCGAGGCGAGCGGCATCAAGCGCGGCGACCAGATCACCGTCCGCCATGCCGCCGGCGATCACCTCGGCGAGGTGCGCATCTCGCGCCGCCAGCTGCCGGGCACCGTGCGCATCAACTGGAGCGGGGCCGCCGGAACCGGCGCCTCCGCGACCGTGGGAGCGCAGTAGGCAGCATGGTCGACGGCGTCATCCTCACGATCGTCAAGTCCGTGATCCTCGCCAGCGTGCTGATGGGCTTCTTCGCCCTGATGACGCTGATCGAGCGCAAGCTGATCGGCCGCTTCCAGGCCCGCTACGGCCCCAACCGCGTCGGCCCCTACGGCCTGATGCAGCCGATCGCCGACCTCGGCAAGATGCTGCAGAAGGAGAACGTGGTCCCGGAGGGCGCGCACCGCAAGCTCTACCTCGCCGCGCCGTTCATCGCCATGGTCTGCGCGATCAGCGCCTTCGGCCTGATCCCGTTCGGCAACGTCGCCACGATCCCGGGCACGGACTGGACGATCCACCTCTACATCGCCAACACGAGCGTGTCCCTGCTCGTCGTCGCCGCGATCGGCTCGCTCGGCTTCTACGGTCTGATGATCGGCGGCTGGGCCTCGTCCTCGAAGTACGCGCTGCTCGGTGGCATGCGATCGATCGCGCAGCTGATCTCGTACGAGGTCGCCTTCACCCTCGCCGTGATCGGCGTGATCATGCAGGCCAGCTCGCTGTCGTTCATCACGATCGCCAACGCGCAGGATCATCTCTGGTACTTCATCCCGCAGATCCTCGGCTTCCTCGTCTTCTTCGTCGCGGCGGTCGCCGAGTCGAACCGCCCGCCCTTCGACCTCACCGAGGCCGACGGCGAGGTCGTCGCCGGCTACCACACCGAGTACGGTGGCATGCGCTACGCGATGTTCGCGGCCGCCGAGTTCATCAACGCGATCACGCTGTCGGCGCTGGGCGCGGTGCTCTTCTTCGGCGGTCCGAGCGGCCCGATCCTGCCCGGCCCGATCTGGATGCTGCTGAAGATCGGCGGCTTCCTGTTCGTCCTGATCTGGATCCGTGCCACGCTGCCACGCGTGCGCTTCGATCAGCTCATGAAGCTCGGCTGGAAGGTCCTGCTGCCCGTCGCCACCCTCAACCTGCTGCTCACCGCAGCAGTGGTCGTCTACGGCTAGGAGGCTGACGATGCTCGATTCGGTCAAGGGCTTCTCCACGACGTTCCGTCACCTGTTCCACAAGCCGGTGACGCAGCAGTATCCCGAGTACAAGCGCCCGGTCTATCCCCGCTTCCGCGGTCGCCATCAGCTGCACCGCCACGACAACGGCCTGGAGAAGTGCGTCGGCTGCTCGCTGTGCGCCGCCGCCTGCCCGTCCGACTGCATCCGCGTCGTCCCCGCCGAGAACACGCCGGACAACCGCGTGTCGGCCGGCGAGCGCCACGCCCGCATCTACGAGATCAACATGGCCCGCTGCATCTTCTGCGGCTACTGCGAGCTGGCCTGCCCGTTTGACGCGATCACCCTCGGCAACGACTTCGAGCTGTCCGAGATCTCGCGTGAGGCGCTGGTCTACACCAAGGGCATGCTGCTCGAGAAGCCCGCGCTGCGCACGCCGTCGCAGGCGATCGACCCGTACGACGTCCCCGCCCAGGACGAGGAGCACGTGCTCGGCATGTACGACATCGTCACGGCCACCAATCCGGAAGGCGCCGAGTCGTAGTGGATCTGGTCGTCTTCTTCCTCGCCGCCCTCGCGGCCATCGCCACGGCCGTTGCGGTCGTCGCGCAGAAGAACCCGTTCGTGTCGGCGCTCGCGCTGCTCGGCAATCTCGTGGCCCTGGCCGTGCTGATGCTGCTGCTCGAGGCGCAGTTCGTGGCCGTCGCGCAGATCATCGTCTACGCCGGTGCCGTGATGGTGATGTTCCTGTTCGTGATCGCGTACGTCGGTCCGCGCGGCGAGGTCGGCCCCGGTGAGCGCAAGCCGTGGCAGATCTGGCTCGCGATCCTCGCCGCCGCGCTGATCGCCATCGAGGTCGTGGCCGTGGTCTACGGCGCGACGTTCAGCGACTGGGCCGAGATCAGCGGCGACTACGGCAGCCCGGCTGCGATCGGCAAGTCGCTGGTCACCAACTACCTGCTCGCCTTCGAGATCGTCTCCGTCGTCCTCTTCATGGGCGCCGTCGCCGGCGTCATCTTCGGCTCCGGCGGGCGTCCGCTGCGCCTGAGCAACGACGAGGTGCTGGCCAAGGAGGCCGCGTCCGCTGAGCAGCGCCGTCGCGAGGACTCGCGTGCCGTGCTGGACGCCGCCCGCGACTCGATGGGAGGAGACCGCTGATGTCCGTGACCCTGCCGTTCTTCCTCGCGCTCAGCGCGATCCTGTTCTCGATCGGCCTGGTCGGCGTGCTCCTGCGCCGCAGCCCGCTGACGATCCTGCTCTCGCTCGAGGTCATGCTCAACTCGGTCAACGTCACCCTCGTCGCGTTCTCGCGCTACGTCGGCGGCTCTGACGGGCAGGTCTTCGCCCTGATCGTGATGGGCATCGCCGCCGCCGAGGTCGTCGTCGGGCTCGGGCTCGTCGTCGCGATGACGCGTCGCACGATGGTCCTCGACACCGACGAGCTCCGAACGTTGAACGGATAGCCATGACCGAACTCGTCTGGATCACCCTCGTCCTGCCCCTGATCGGCGTCGCCGTGCTGGCGATCCTCGGCATGAAGCTGCCGCCGCGTGCCGCCGGCTGGTTCGCCTCGCTGATCATGCTCGCCGCCTTTGCGTGCGCGGCGATCGCCACGGCCATTCTCGCCACGCGCCCCGCCGAGGAGCGGCAGGTCGTCCAGGTCGCCTGGACCTGGCTGTCGGCCGGCAACTTCTCCGTCGGGCTCGACCTCTGGTTCGACGAACTGACCGCCGTGATGCTGCTCGTGATCACGGGCGTGGGCTTCCTGATCCACGTGTACTCGATCGGGTACATGAAGGACGATCCGCAGTCCCGCCGCTTCATGGCGTACCTCAACCTGTTCGTGTTCTCGATGCTGGTGCTGGTCCTCAGCGCGAACCTGGTCCTGCTGCTGGCCGGCTGGGGCCTCGTCGGGCTGTCCTCGTACCTGCTGATCGGCTTCTGGCACAACAAGCCGAAGGCGATCAAGGCGGCCAAGAAGGCGTTCATCATGAACGCCATCGGCGACGTCGGCCTGGCGCTCGGCATCTTCCTGCTGTTCGTCGACCTCGGCACGGTCTCGTACACCGGCATCTTCGCCGAGGCGGGCCGGCTGTCCGAGACGCAGGCCTCGGTCGCGTGCCTCCTGCTCCTGGTCGGCGCCGTCGCCAAGTCCGCGCAGCTTCCGCTCCACACCTGGCTCCCCGACGCGATGGAGGGCCCGACCCCGATCAGCGCCCTGATCCACGCCGCCACCATGGTCACCGCCGGCGTCTACCTGATCGCGCGCATGAACCCGCTGTTCATCCACGCACCGAAGGTGCTCGATCTGATCGTCATCATCGGCGTCGTCGGCCTGATCATGTCGGGCCTGATCGCGATCGTGCAGACCGACATCAAGCGGATCATCGCCTTCTCGACGATGAGCCAGATCGCCTACATGTTCGTCGGCGTCGGCCTGACCGCGTACTGGGCGGGCATCTTCCACCTCTTCACGCACGCCTTCTTCAAGGCCCTGCTGTTCCTCGGCGCCGGCCTCGTGATCCACGCGCTCAACGGCGAGCAGGACATCCGCAACATGGGTGGCCTGCGCAAGCAGCTGCCGAAGATCTACTTCTGCATGATGATCGCCGCCTTCGCGCTGGCGGGCATCTTCCCGTTCTCGGGTGGCTTCTCGAAGGATGCGATCCTCAGCGCCGGCCTCAACGTCGATACGACGATCGGCTGGATCGCGTACATCGGCGGCCTGCTCGGCGCGCTGCTGACCGGCATCTACACGTTCCGCCTGATCTTCATGGTCTTCCATCGTCGCGCCTCGCCGTACGCGGAGCGCGTCATCCCCGAGTCGATCAAGCACCACGGCGAGGGTCCCAGCACGATGCTCTGGCCGGTCTACATCCTCGCGATCGGCGCGGCCTTCGCCGGCCTGCTGCAGATTCCGGGCCTGACGCACGTCGTCACCTCGTGGCTCGAGCCGATCGCTCCCGACGGCATGGTCGAGGCGACCGTCGGCCAGGACTGGCTGACGACCCTGATCGGCACGACGATCGGCCTGATCGGCATCGGCATCGCGTACCACCTGTACGCCCGTGAGAGCACGTCGCCCGAGCTGATCCGCAACGGCCGCGGCCGCCTGATCCACCGAGCGCTGGAGCGCCGCCTGTACTGGGACGACCTGTACGAGTGGTCCTTCGAGAAGCCCGTGCAGTGGGCCTCGTCGTTCCTCAACCGCGACGTGGACCGCACCGCGTTCCGCTGGGCCCCGCTCGATGGCCTCGGCCAGCTGACCGCCTTCTTCGGCCGCTCCTTCGCGATCATCGAGAACGGCATCGTCCGGATGTACGCCCTCGTGCTCGCGCTCGGCATCGCAGGGATGATCCTCTTCCTCCTGGTGCGTGGCGCATGATCACCGTCTCCTGGCTGATCGCCGTGCCCGCCATCGCGTCCGTGCTGCTCCTGCTGCTGCCGTTCAGCCAGCGCGCCGCCGGCTACCTGTCGCTGCTCGTCTCGCTGGCCGTCGCCGGTGGCGTGATCGGCTTCATCTACCGCTTCGAGCCGCTTGGCGGCGATCAGTTCGGCGACAACGTCGCCTGGATCACCCAGCTCGGCATCCGCTGGCACGTCGCCGTCAACGGCGTCACGCTGGCCATGATCGCGATCACCGCGGTGATCACCTGCTGCGCCATCGGCTACGGCATGTGGGCTCGCCGCGAGCGCTCGCACGCGTCGTTCGCGCTGATCCTGATGACCGAGGCGTTCCTGATTATCGTCTTCTCGGCGCGCGACCTCGTCGTCTTCTACGTCGGCTTCGAGGGCATGCTGATCCCGCTGCTCGTCCTGCTCGCCGCCTGGGGCGGCAAGGGCCGCAAGACCGCGATGATCCAGGTGATCGCGTACACGGCGATGGGCACGCTGCTGATGCTGCTCGCCATCGCCTGGCTCGGCTTCACGGCACCGGGCGGACCGAACTTCGACCTGTACGGCGCGATTGGCCGTGGCAATGACTGGGTCTTCGCCGCCTTCGCCTTCGCCCTCGCGATCAAGTCGCCGCTGTTCCCGTTCCACGGCTGGGTGCTGCCCGCCTATCGCGAGGCCTCGCCCGAGGTCGCCGCGGTGCTGTCGGGCGTCGCCTCGAAGGCCGGCGGCTACGCGTTCCTCGCCGTGCTCGTCCCGCTCTTCCCCGAGCAGTCGGCGAAGTACGCCTGGATCTTCATCGCGCTCGGCGCCTTCGGCTTCCTCTACGGCGCGCTGCTGGCCTTCCGCCAGCCCGACGGCCGCGGCGTCATCGCGTACTCGTCGATCGCGCAGATGTCCTTCGTGATCCTCGGCGTCTTCCTGCTGAACTCGCGCGGCGCGACGGGTGCGACGTTCCAGATGGTCAACCACGCGCTGGTCTCCGGCGCGCTGTTCCTGCTGGCGGGCTGGCTGGAGACGCAGGCCGGCTCGGGCTCGTTCAAGCACCTGGGCGGGCTCGCCCGCAGCCGCCCGGTCCTTGCGACCGTCGCGCTGATCGTCGGCATGGCGGCCCTCGCCGTCCCGGGCTCGAGCGTCTTTGCCTCCGAGTTCCTGATCCTGCTCGGCTCCTTCGAGGTCCACTGGTGGCTGGGCGTGATCGTGACGCTCGGCATCGTGCTCGGCGCGATGTACATGCTCCGCTGGATCTCCGCCGTCCTGCACGAGCGCGAGGGCGACTTCGTCGGCACGCTCAACCCGCCGGACCTCCGCCGTGGGGCGCTGCTCTGCATCCTGCCGCTCGCGCTGATCCTGGTCGGCCTCAGCATCGCACCGGCGCAGTTCACGGACCGCGTTGACGCGGCCGCCACCACCATGATCAGCGCTGCTGCGAAGGAGGCCGGACGATGATCCAGGCCCCGTCCGTCGACTGGTTCGCGATCGCGCCCGAGGTCGCCCTGATCGTGGGTGCCTTCACGCTGCTGATCGTCGCCGCCTTCGCCAAGGGCCATGAGCGCGGTCTCAGCATCGTGCTCGGCGGCGCCACGCTGCTCGTGTCCGGCGCGTTCGCCGTGGCCGCCTGGGGCGATGCCCCGGTGCTGACGATGGCCGACGCCTTCCGCGTCGATGATCTGACCGAGCTCGTGCGCATCACCGTCGCGCTGCTCGCCGCGCTCGTCATCCTGCTGTCCGTCGGCTGGCCGCGCTTCCGGGAGCACGGCTCGGAGTTCACCGCGCTGCTGCTGCTCGTCTGCGCCGGCATGGGCATCGTCGCGGGCTCGACGTCCTTCGTGACGCTGTTCGTCGGCCTCGAGCTCTTCTCGCTCTCGCTGTACGTGCTGTGCGCCTTCGACGGCAAGAGCCGCGCCTCGCTCGAGGCGGGCTTCAAGTACCTCGTGCTGGGCACGATCGGCTCGATCGTGCTCGTCTACGGCGCAGCGTTCCTCTACGGCGCGACCGGGTCGTTCATGTACGACGACATCGCCACCTCGCTCGCCAAGAGCGGCTCGGGCGACTCGATCGTGGTGCTCGGCACGGCGCTGGTGCTGGTCGGCCTGCTCTTCAAGGTCGGCGCCATGCCGTTCCACATGTGGGTGCCCGACGTCTATCAGGGTGCACCGACGCAGGTCACCGGCTTCATGGCCGGCGCGACCAAGCTGGTCGCCTTCGTCGCCCTGGCCCGCATCCTCCTCGACGCCCTGCCCTCGCAGGAGCACCTCTGGTCGCCGGTGCTGATCATCGCGGCGATCGTGACGATCATCGGCGGCAACATCGCCGCGCTGATCCAGACGAACGTCAAGCGGATGATCGCCTGGTCGAGCGTCGGTGCCGCCGGCTACGCCCTGATCGGCATCATCGTCAACGGCGAGCAGGGCCTGCGCGGCCTGGTCTTCTACCTCGGGGCCTACGCCTTCACGGCGATGGGCGCCTTTGCGGTGATCGCGCTGTTCGAGCGCGATCAGGCCCGCGAGAACGGCCACGCCACGCTCGACGGCATGCGCGCGTGGGGCTTCAGCCGGCCGTTCGCGGGCATGGCGATGGTCGTCTTCCTGCTGGCCTTCGCCGGCTTCCCGCCCACCGCGGGCTTCATCGGCAAGTTCATCGTCTCCGGCACCGCCGTCACCAACGGCTACGCCTACCTGGCGATCATCGGCGCGATCGGCTCGGTGATCGGCCTCGGCTACTACCTGCGCATCATCCTGTCGCTGTACGACCGCTCGCGCAAGACCGACGTCGGCCTGCCGGCCGCGCCGGGCCTCGGGGCGATCTCGCTGGTGATCCTGCTGTGCCTCGCGGTCGTGCTCTTCGGCGGCATCCTGCCAGGCGTGCTGCTCGACTGGTCCGGCCAGGCCTCGGCGTTCCTCGCTATCAGCCGCTAGCGCCTAGGCTTCGGGCGGAACGACCGCCGAGGAGACCACGATGCCCGACAACACCACCATCACCTGGCTGGGTCATGCGACCTGGCAGATCACGACGCCGGGCGGCGTCGAGGTGCTCGTCGACCCCTGGCTGTCCACGAACCCCAAGTGCCCCGAGTCGGCGTACGAGGTCTCGGCCGACGTCGTCCTCGTGACGCACGGCCACGGCGACCACATCGCCGACGCCGTCGCCGTCTCGAAGCGCGGCAGCGCCACCACGATCGCGCAGTTCGAGATCGCCAGCTGGCTCGGCGAGCAGGGCGCCTCCAACCCGATCGGGATGAACACGGGCGGCACGGTCGAGACGCACGGCCTCAAGGTGACGATGACGCAGGCGTTCCACTCGAGCAGCCTCCCCGACGGCGGCTACGGCGGCGATCCGATCGGCTACGTGGTCGAGCTCGAGAACGGGCAGCGCATCTACATCGCCGGCGATACCGGCGTGTTCGGCGACATGGCGCTGATCGGCGAGCTCTACCAGCCGACGCTGGCGATCCTGCCGATCGGCGATCTGTACACGATGGGCCCGTTCCAGGCCGCCCACGCCACGCGCCTGCTCGGCGTCAAGCACGTGCTCGGCTCGCACTGGGGCACCTTCGACGCCCTCACCGGCACGCCGACCTTGCTGCGCGCCGAGCTCGGCGCTCTGGGCCTCGACGACGTGACCGTGCACGAGCTCGCTCCCGGCGAATCGCTCTAGCCGCGTGACGTTCTCGATCGCCGCCTGGGATCGCTCCACGGGCGATATCGGCGCGGCCGCGACCACCCGGTTCCTCGCCGTCGGCGCGGGCGTGCTGTGGGCCGAGGTCGGCGTGGGGGCCGTCTGCACGCAGGCCGAGGCGCGCCTCGCGTACGGGCCGGAGGTGCTCGATCTGCTGCGCGAGGGCGCCGCGCCCGCCGATGCGCTGGCGACGACAACACGGGCGGATGCCGGGCGCGAGGATCGCCAGCTCGGGGTCCTCGACGCGGCGGGGCGCGGTGCGACCTTCACCGGGAGCCAGTGCTTCGACTGGGCCGGTGGCCGGGTGCTGGACGATGCGGTCATCCAGGGCAACATCCTGGTCGGACCGGTCGTGCTCGACGCGATGGAGCAGGCGTGGCGCGACTCGGCCTCCGATCCGCTTGATCGCCGGCTGCTCGCCGTCCTGCGGGCGGGCGACGCGACCGGGGGCGACCGTCGCGGCCGCCAGTCGGCCGCCCTCCTCGTCCGCCGAGCCGCGGGCGGCGATCCCGTCGATCTGCGCGTGGATGATCATCCAGCGCCCCTCGACGAGCTCGATCGCCTCCGCGACGTCTTCGAGCGCATCTACGGGACGACGATCGAATACCAGTGGGTCGCCGTGGATGCCGAGGCAGCCACCGCCATGCGTACGGCCCTCCGCGCGGCGGGGCACACGGTCGCCGCCGCTGGGGCATGGGACGGCGAGCTGGAGACGGCGCTGACGGCGTGGGTCTTCGACGCCAACCTCGGCGGACGCTGGAGCGGCGGGGATCGGATCGACCCCGTCGTGCTCGCGCACCTGCTCGACCGGTAGCGGCCCGTTGCGGCCAATGTTGTTCTTTAACATTGGAAAGCGTGAAACAGAACAATCTCACGGCGCGCGGTAGGGCCCCCCGCTCGGCGGTGTACGAGCGCGTGCTCGCGGTCATGCACGAGGTGACGGCCGACAACGGCACGTTGCCGGCACCGGCCCGGGCCCGCAACGCCTGGGAGGAGCTGTGGATCGCGGACGCCCATAACTCCACGGCCATCGAGGGCAACACGCTCGTGCTGGCGCAGGTCCGCGATCTGCTGCACCGGCAGGAGACCTCGGGGCGTCGGCCCCTCAAGGACTATCTGGAGGTCCTCGGCTACGCCGCTGCAGCTCGCTCCAGCATCGATGAGTTGGATGGGCTGCCACGGACCGCCTCCTCCCCCGTGGTGACCATCACCGACGTGCGTCGCCTGCACGCTCTTGCGCTGGGCCCTGTCTGGCAGTGGGAGCCGCACGCCGACGCGATCGCAGAGGAGGCGCCCGGTGGCTGGCGTCGGCACGACATCCGGACCCTTCCCAGCGGCATGCGCCCGCCGGCGTGGACGGAGGTGCCGCAGCGGATGACGGACTGGGTGCGCGCCGCAGGTGCTGCGGTCGCGGTCTCAGATGCGCTGCTGCCCGAGCGCCTCGCCACGGTGCACGCACGGTTCGAGCAGATTCATCCCTTCCTCGACGGCAACGGGCGCACCGGGCGGCTCCTGCTCAATCTCCTGCTCGTGCGCAGCGGCTATCCGCCGATCGTCATCCGAAATCGCCAACGCACGGCATACCTGCGCGCGCTGGCGCAGGCCGACGGCGGCAATCCCGGCGCACTGGGCGAGCTGATCGCGCGGGGCATCATCGATGCAGTCGAGCGGCTGGTGATGCCGGCGATCGCGGATCAGGCGGACCTCCTTCCCCTCGCCTCTCTGGCAGATGCCCGCATCAACGCCACGGCGCTCAAGATGGCCGCTCGGCGCGGGCGCCTGCGCGCGGTCCAGGACGACGCGGGGCGATGGCGCAGCACCCGGACCGACGTCGACGCGTACCTCGCGTCGAAGCACCGTCGGGCTACAGGACCTTCAGCGGCTTCTTGATGCGCGCGATGGGATCCTGCGTGCGCATGGCGTGCAGGCGTTCGGCGAGCAGGCGGATGGCGACCGCCGCCGGGGAGTCCGGTGCGCTGAGGGTGAAGGGCATGCCGCTGTCGCCGCCCTCGCGCAGGGCGGTCTCGAGCGGGATCTCGGCCAGCAGCGGCACCTCGAGATGGCCGGCCAGCGATGCGCCGCCGCCCGTGCCGAAGAGGTCGTCGCGCTCGCCGCAGCACGGGCAGACGCGGTAGGACATGTTCTCGACGACGCCGACGACGCGCATGTTGACGCGCTCGGAGACGGCGGCTGCGCGCTCGGCGACGCGCTGCGCCGCAGCCTGCGGGGTCGTCACGACGAGCGCCTCGGCATTCGGCACGAGGCCGCCGAGCGAGATCGCGACGTCGCCGGTGCCCGGCGGCATGTCGATCAGCAGCACATCGAGGTCGCCCCAGTGCACGTCGGAGAGGAACTGCTGCATCGCCTTATGCAGCATCGGGCCGCGCCAGAGGACGGCGCCGCCCTCCTCCATGAAGTAGCCGATCGAGATCGTCTTGAGACCGTGCGCCACGGGCGGCACGATCATCTTCTCGACCGTCACGGGGCGCTGGTGGATGCCGAGCATGCCGGGGATCGAGAAGCCGTAGATGTCGGCGTCGATGATGCCGACCTCGAGGCCCAGCTGCTGGAAGGCGATCGCGAGGTTGACGGTCACCGAGGACTTGCCGACGCCGCCCTTGCCCGAGGCGACTGCGATGACGCGCGTCGTGGGGGAGATGCTCAGCTCGCCGGCCGGCCGGGGCGGACGACCCCCGCGCAGCTTCGTGGCGAGGGCCGCGCGCTGCTCCTCCGACATGCTGCCGAACTCGACCGTCACGCGCTCGACGCCCTCGACGGAGCCGACCTCGCGCGTCACGTCGTCGTTGATCGTGGCCTTCAGGGGGCAGCCGGGAATCGTCAGCGTCACGCCGACCGTCACCGCACCGCCGTCGATCGTGATGCTCCGGATCATGTCGAGCTCGACGAGGTCCTTCTTGAGCTCCGGGTCGATCACGCGGGCCAGGGCCTCGCGGATCCGGTCTTCAGTCAGCGGCATGCCCCGAAGGCTAGCCGAGTCAGACCTGCGGGCCGCTGAGCGTGCGGATCACAAGCCCGTCAAGGGTCTTCGGATAGAAGTACGTGCTCTTCTGCGGCATCACGTCGCCGGCCAGCGCCACGGCTTCGACCTCGCGCACCGTCGGGGCGCGCAGGATGAAGCCGACGTCGCCGCTCTCCTCGACCTTGGCGGCGGCGTCGTCGGAGTAGGCGGTGTAGCGAATGCGATGCGTCTTGGCGACGACGTCGGCCGGCAGGTCGAGCATCGGCCCCAGCACGCGCTCCTGGAGCATCACGGCGTCGATCCGGCTGAGCGGCGACCCGGCGGTGCTGCCCTCCGGTGCGGTGACGAGCAGCACGGGCAGCTCCTTGCGGACCAGACCGAAGACGCCGTGGTCGTGGGGCAGCTTGGCCATTGCGGTCTCGAGCTGGGCGACGCCGTCGCCGGCCTCCTCGACGGTGAAGCCTGCCGCGCGGAGCATCGTGGGCAGGCTCTCCTGCACGCTGGCGGCAACGCCGCTGACGATGCGGTGGATCGGGAAGATCACGAGGCCCGGCGAGGCGCCGTTCGTGAGAAACATCATCATCGAGTTCGCCGACGGATCCTGCGGATACGTGTCGCGGTACGCCAGCGCGGTCGCGTAGCGGTGGTGCCCGTCGGCGATCAGCAGCCGGCGCTCGGCGAGGATGTCGTGGATGCGCTCCTGCAGCGGCACGTCCGTGACGCGCCACATCCGCAGGTGCGTGCCGTGGTCGTCGGTCAGGTCCACGATCGGCAGCGGCTCGGAGCCGAGGCGCAGCGCCGCGTCGATGTCGCCATAAGGATCGTCGTACGTCACGAGGATCGGCGACGGCTGGGCGTGCGTGGTGCGGAGCAGCCGCAGGCGGTCCTCGACGATGTTCGGCATCGTGCGCTCGTGCGGCAGGATCGTTCCCTCGCCGTGCGGCAGCCCGACCAGCGCGATCATCCCGGTGCGCAGACGCGAGACGCCATCGGGACCGGTGAACGCCTCCTCGGTGCGGTAGAGGCAGGGAACGTCCTCCTCGCGCAGCGTGCCGTCGGCGCGCCACTCGTCGAGCAGGCGGCGGGCGTTCTCGGCGCGACCGACGTCGGGCAGGATCAGGCGCACGACGTTGCGATTGGACCGCGCGACGAGGCGCATGCGGTCCGCCAGCTGGATGACGTCGTACGGCGGCGCAACCACGCTGTACGCCGGATGGCGCTTGGGGTCGTAACGCAGCCCGCGGAACGGGCGGACGTCGAGGGGCTCGGGCGTCGTCATGCGCGGGGCATCGTATCGGCACTCGCAGGCAGTCCGTCCCGGCATGGCGGATGCGACGAAGGGGTCAGACCCTTTTGTCGCATGACCGCAGCCCGCGTCTTCGTTCCCCACGGCGCGAGCGCGGACATGCGACAAAAGGGTCTGACCCCTTCGTCGCATCCTCCCGCCGCCCGCCCACTAGACTCACCTCTGTGAGCACCGAAGCCCGCACCGCCGTCCGCGATCTCGTCGACGGCCAACTCGTCGATTCGACGTTCGCCGTCATCCGCAAGGATCGACGCCGCACGCGCACGGGCTCGCCCTACCTATCGCTGGAGCTGGCCGACAAGACCGGCCGCGTCAAGGCGACGATCTTCGACGACGCGCCGATCCTCGACGGGCGCTTCCAGGTCGGCGACGTCATTCGCGTGCTGGGCAGCGTGGAGGAGTACCGCGGGCGACCGCAGATCGTCGTCCGCTCGATCGAGCAGACCGAAGTGGCGCCCGACGCGCTCGAGTTCACGCCCGGGGCCCGTCGCGACGTCGATGACCTCGAGGGCTTCCTCGAGTTCCTCGCCGAGGACATCACCGACGCCGGCCTGCGCGACCTCACGCGCGCGGTCCTCAACGACGGCGCCTTCCGCGAGCGCTACCGCGCCGCGCCGA
This sequence comes from Actinomycetota bacterium, assembly GCA_947478745.1. GTDB lineage: Bacteria > Actinomycetota > Thermoleophilia > Gaiellales > F1-60-MAGs149 > F1-60-MAGs149. The sequence goes on along the minus strand of CANJXE010000035.1, from coordinate 2,553 downwards.
TGAGCGTCGAGCAGCACCACGCCTACGCCGGCGGCGCGTTGCAGCACACCGTCGCCGTCGCCACGGCCTGTCGCGAGCTGTGGCTCCTGCATCCGCGCCTGGACGAGTCCGTCGTGGCCGCCGCCAGCCTGCTGTTCGCCACCGGCGCCGCCGATGCGTTCGTCCCCGGCCCCGTGCTCGTGCAGTCGGAGGAGGGGCGGCTGCTCGGCATCGCGCGCCTCTCGACGCGCCGCATCGAGCAGGCGGCCGACCGCCTCGGCACCTCGCGCGACCGCGTGGTGGCCGTCCTGCACTGCATCGACGCCGATCGCGCCAAGACGCCGGAGGCGGCCTGCGTCCACGGCGCCATCGCGCTGGATGCCGCGGTGTCCATCGCCCTCGCGCAGGCGGCGGGCCGGTCCGCCGAAGGGCAATAGACTGCGGGGGTGCGACTCGCGCTCGCCCAGCTTGATCCGGTCGTCGGCGACCTCGCCGGCAATGCGGCGCTGATCCGCGCTGCGGTCGAGCGTGCCGCGGCGCAGGGCGCCGAGCTGGTGGTGACGCCGGAGCTGGCGATCTCGGGCTATCCGCCGGAGGATCTCGTCCTGCGGCCGACGTTCGTGGCGGCCTGCGAGGCCGCGATCGCCGAGCTGGCGGTGGGCCTGCCCGTGCCGACGATCGTGGGCGGCCCGCACGCGGGCCCCAGCGGCGTGCGCAACTCGGCCTTCCTGCTGCGCGACGGTGCCATCGCGGCGCGCTACGACAAGATGGCGCTGCCGAACTACAGCGTGTTCGACGAGCAGCGCACCTTCATCCCGGGCGACGGCCCGCTGGTCGTCGAGGTGGCCGGCGAGCGGGTCGGCATCACTATCTGCGAGGACATCTGGGTCGGCGACGGCCCGGCGCACGGTGCGGTGCGGGCGGGGGCGACGCTGGTCGTCAACCTGTCGGCGTCGCCGTACCACCTCGGCAAGGGCGAGCAGCGCGACGCGCTGATCGCGGCGTTCGCAGCGGAGCAGGGCGTGCCGGTGGCCTACGCGAACCTCGTCGGCGGGCAGGACGAGCTGGCCTTCGACGGCCGCAGCCTGGTCTTCGGTGCCGACGGTGCCCTGCTGGCGCGTGGGGTGTACTGCGCGGAGGATCTCGTGGTGTGCGATGTACCGGGCGGGGTGGGGGAGATCGCGCCGCTCCCGGAGAGCCGCGATGCGGAGCTGTGGGCCGCGCTCACGCTGGGCCTGCGTGATTACGTGGACAAGAATGGCTTCGAGGGCGTCCTGTTCGGCCTGTCGGGTGGGATCGATTCGGCGCTGGTGGCGGCGTTGAGCGTCGATGCGCTGGGCGCGGATCGCGTGCACGGGGTGTCGATGCCGACGCGCTTCAACCTGTCGGAGACGCGGTCGGATGCGCAGGTGGTTGCGGAGAATCTCGGGATGGATTTCCGCGAGCTGCCGATCGAGGACCTGCGCCTGGCCTTCCATGGGCTGCTGCCGGAGATCGATGGGCTGGCGGCGGAGAACCTGCAGGCGCGCGTCCGCGGGGTGCTGCTGATGAGCCTGTCGAACCAGCACGGCTGGCTGGTGCTGACGACGGGCAACAAGAGCGAGGTCGCGACGGGCTACTCGACGCTGTACGGCGACTCGGTCGGCGGCTTCGCGCCGATCAAGGACGTCCCCAAGACAATCGTGTTCGCGCTGGCGCGCCACGTCAACGCGGTCGCGGGCCGCGAGGTCATCCCCGTCTCGACGATCGAGCGCCCGCCGACGGCGGAGCTGCGCGAGGGCCAGCGCGACGACCAGTCGCTGCCGCCCTACGATGTGCTCGATCCGGTCCTGCACGCGTACATCGAGGAGCGCCGCTCGCCGGCGGAGATCGCCGCGCTCGGTCTCGTCGACCTCGCCACTGCACAGCGCATCGCCGGTCTCGTCGATCGCGCGGAGTACAAGCGCCGCCAGGCCGCGCCTGGCCTCAAGGTCCATCCCATCGCATTCGGCCGCGACCGCCGCATGCCCATCACCAACCGCTTCTCGTAGGAGGCTCCCCATGCTGATCCATCACACCCAGGACCCCCAGTGGATGGCCGACGCGTACGTCGTCGCCAAGGAGAGGGGCGGCCCCGCGCTCTGGATCGACTGCAACGGCGCCCATGACGACCTCCATCGCTTCGTCGAGGAGAACGACCTGACGATTGAGGGCGTGATCCTCACGCACCACCACATCGACCACATCTACGACCTCGACGAGGTGCTGGACCGCTACGGCGTCGAGGCGGGCGCCAGCGCCCGCGCGATCGAGCTGATTCGCGAGGACGGCGAGTTCGACGGCGAGATCGCGTACACGCTCGAGGAGGACGGCACGATCGATGTGGCGGGCATGCAGGTGCGGGCGATCCCGACCCCCGGCCACGCCGGCGGCCACCTCGCCTTCCTGATTGAGGGCACCGACGTCTTCACCGGCGATGTGCTCTTCAACGGCACCGTCGGCGGCACGCGTGCGCCGGGCCACACCGACCTCGCCGACCTGCGGGCCTCGTTGGGTCGCCTGCTCGAGCTCGACGACAACGTGGTCGTGCATCCG
>CANJXE010000034.1 GCA_947478745.1 Actinomycetota bacterium | reverse complement strand
GCCGACCACTCCCACCAGCCCGGCGTGCCGGCGCCGCCGAAGTCGGCTGCCGTGATCGGTCCCTCCTGCACCCGCGCCATCACCTCGCGCGTCAGCTGCGGGTGCTCCTGCAGGACCGGCCCCCACCAGCGATGCTCCGTGGTGGCGAGCATGGCGGCGCGGAACCACGGCAGCTCGTCGGCGGTGATGAGGCACGCCTCGTGTGCCCAGACCTCACTGATGCGCCCCTCGCGGCGCAGGCCGTTGAGCGTCCCCGCCGGGATCCGCCCCACGCGACTCGCGAGCGTCAGGCGGTGCGCGCGCGCCACGGTCATCACCGAGTCGATCTGGACGCAGCCGAGCCGGTCGATGCAGGCGTGGACGTCCTCGGCGGAGGCGCTGCGGTTGCGGGCGGCGAAGCCCTGGCGCGCCACGATGATCGTTCGCACCTCGGCTGCCGACAGCCGCTCCACGTCAGTGCCGGAAGTGGCGACGGCCGACGTGCACCATCGTGCGCCCTGCGGCGTCGACGCTGGCGGTGACCTCGCCGTCGCGCTTGGCGCCACCCGGCTGGATGATCGCGGTGATCCCCGCCTCCAAGGCCAGCTCGGCGCCGTCGGGGAACGGGAAGAACGCGTCGGAGGCAAGCACGGCGCCTGCGCGGCGGTCCGCGGGCGTCTTCTCGACGGCGATGCGGACGGAGTCGACGCGGCTCATCTGGCCGGCGCCAATCCCGAGCGTGGCGCCGTCGCGGGCGATCACGATCGCGTTCGAGGAGACGTGCCGGACGATGCGCCAGGCGAAGAGCAGGTCCTCCCACTCGCGGGTGTCCGGCTGCGTCGCGGTGACGACCGCCATTGCCGAGCGCGGCTCGTCGGCGGCGTCGGGCTCCTGGACCAGCATGCCGCCCGGCACGGGCCGGAAATGCCGCAGCGGTGGGCGCTTGGCCGGGTCGGTGTCCTCGAGCAGGCGCGTGTTGGCCTTGACGCCGAGGGCCTCGAGCGCGCCCGCCTCGTAGCCGGGCGCGATCAGCACCTCGAGGAACTGCTCGGCCAGCCGCGCGCCGAGCTCGGCGGTGACGGGGCGATTGACGGCAATGACCCCGCCAAAGGCGCTGATCGGGTCGCCCGCCAGCGCGCGCTCGTAGGCCTCGGCGACGGTGCCGCCGATCGCGGCACCGCACGGGTTCTGGTGCTTGATGATCGCGCAGGCGGGCTCGTCGAACTCGTTGGCGATCGCGTGCGCGGCGGCGAGGTCGGCGAGGTTGTTGTACGACAGCGCCTTGCCGCCGTGCTGCTGGACGCCCGTCAGCAGGTGGCGCGGCTGCGTGCGGTCCACGTAGTAGCCGGCCGCCTGGTGCGGGTTCTCACCGTAGGGCAGCTCCCGCTCGCGCCCGAGGTCCATGATGATCTCGTCGGGCAGCGTGACGCCGCCCATGAACCACGCGGAGATCGCGGCGTCGTAGCCCGCGGTCATCGTGAAGGCCTCGGCTGCGAGACGCCGACGCGTCTCGGGCGACAGCTCCCCCCCAAGCTCCTGCAGCTCGGCGATGACCTCGGGGTAGCGGCTCGGCGACGTGACCACGCCGACGGCCTCGTGGTTCTTCGCCGCGGCCCGCACCATCGCCGGGCCGCCGACGTCGATCTTCTCGATCGCCTCCGCATCCGTGATCCCCGGCTTCGCGACGGTCTCGCGGAACGGGTAGAGGTTGACGACGACGAGTCCGATCTGCTCGATGCCGAACTCGGCGATGCGCTCGAGATCCTCGGGCACGTGGCGCCGGGCGAGGATCCCGCCGTGGATCCCGGGGTGCAGCGTCTTGACGCGGCCGCCCAGCATCTCGGGGGCGCCCGTCACCTCGTCCACGGCGAGCCACGGCACGCCGGCCGCCTCGATCTTCGCGCCCGTCCCGCTGGAGGCGACGAGCTCGATATCGAGCGCGTGCAGCGCGCGGGCGAGCTCCTCGAGCCCGGTGGTGTCGGACACGCTGATCAGCGCGCGGCGAATACGGGTCATGCGGCCTGGCTCTCGGGTTGGGGGACGTCATCGGCCGCGAGGCGGCGGACGACGGCCGGGAGCAGGCGGTGCTCGACGGCCTGAATGCGCTCGTGCAGGGAGGCGGAGGTGTCGCCTTCGCGAATGGGCACGGGCTCCTGCGCGATCACGGGGCCGGTATCGAGCCCGGTGTCGACGAAGTGGACGGTGACGCCGGTCTCGCCGACGCCGGCGGCCAGCGCCTGCTCCCAGGCGTGCAGGCCGGGGAACGCGGGCAGCAGCGACGGGTGCACGTTGATGACCGGCAGGCGATCGACCACCTCGGTGGTGAGGATCTCCATGAAGCCAGCCAGCACGACGAGCTCGACGCCGCGCTCCAGCAGCCAGGCCACGAGCGCGCGGTCGCGCTCGGCCCAGTCGTCGCCGCGCGGGAAGACGGCGGTCTCGATGTCCTCGGCCTGCGCACGCTGCAGCGCGATCGCGTCGGCGCGGTTGGAGGCGACGGCGACGATGGCGACGGTCGCGTCGAGGCGGTCGAGCAGCGAGGCGAGGTTGGAGCCGCGACCCGAGGCCAGCACGGCGATCCGCAGGGGATCCTCAGCCGTGGCGGAGCGGATCATGCGGCGTAGCGGACGCCCTCGCCCGCCTCGATCTCGCCGATCACCCAGGCGTCGCGCCCCGCGGTCTTGAGCGCGCCGATCGCGGCGAGCTCCTCCGACGGATCGACGACGGCGATCATCCCGATGCCGATGTTGAAGACGCGGCGCAGCTCGGCCTCCTCCACGCCCTGATCGGCCAGCCACTGGATGACGGTGGGGCGCGGCCAGGCGCTCGGGTCGATGACCATGCCGCAGCCGTCGGGGATGACGCGCGGCGCGTTGCCCTCGATGCCGCCGCCCGTGATGTGCGCGAGGGCCTTGACGTCGACGAGGGCGCGCAGGTTGCGGATGTCGTGCGCGTAGATCGCCGTGGGTGCGAGCAGGTCGGCCGGGGCGTTCGCCAGCCCGCCGGCGCGCTCCACGACGCGGCGCACGAGCGAGAAGCCGTTGGAATGCAGGCCGGAGGCCGCGATGCCGATGACCTTGTCGCCGGCGGCGACGCGCGTGCCGTCGATCAGCTGGTCGCGCTCGACGATGCCGAGGGCGAAGCCCGCGACGTCGAGGCTGCTGGCCTCCATCACGCCGGGGTGCTCGGCCGTCTCGCCACCGAGCAGCGCAGCGCCCGACTGCCGACAGCCGTCGGCCACACCCTCGACGAGGCTGGCGACCACGTCGGGGTCGAGCACGCCGACGGAGACGTAGTCGAGGAACAGCAGGGGCTCGGCGCCGACGCAGAGGATGTCGTTGACGCACATCGCGACGCAGTCGATGCCCGCCGCGTGCAGCGAGCCGGCCTCGCGGTGCAGCTCGAGCTTGGTGCCGACACCGTCAGTCCCCGCCACGAGCACGGGGTCCCGGTAGCCGAGCCCACCGAGTGCGAGCAGGCCCGCGAAGCCACCGTGGGCGTCGATCACGCCGGGGCGCACGGTCGAGCGGACGGCGCCCTTGAGGCGCTCCACGACCGCATCGGCGGCGTCCAGGGACACGCCTGCGGCCGCGTAGGTGAGATCGTCGCCCATGCTCATGCCACCGGCAGCTGGGTCGCCTCGAACCGGTCCTTGTCCGCGGCCAGCGGGACGACGGTCGGGTACACGCCGGTCAGGCAGGCACGGCAGTAGCGGTCGTCGCCGTGGCCCGTCGCGGCCTCGAGGCCGTCGAGCGAGAGGTAGGCGAGGGAGTCGGCACCGAGGTCCTGGCGGATCTCCTCAATGCTCTTGTGGGCGGCGATCATCTGGTCCTTCGTCGCCATGTCGATGCCGTAGAAGCACGGCGAGATGACGGGCGGCGAGGAGATGCGCAGGTGCACCTCGAGCGCGCCGGCGCCGCGCAGCATCTCGACGATCTTGCGCGTCGTGGTGCCGCGCACGATCGAGTCGTCGACGACGACGACGCGCTGGCCGGCGAGCACGTCGGGCATCGGATTGAACTTCAGCTTGATGCCGTTCTCGCGCATCGCCTGATCGGGCTGGATGAAGGTGCGGCCGACGTAGCGATTCTTGACGAGCCCGTCGACGTACGGAATGCCGCTGCGGCGGGCGTAGCCCTGCGCGGCCGGAGCGCCCGAGTCGGGTACGGGGATGACGATGTCGGCCTCGATCGGCGCCTCGTCGGCGAGGCGCTCGCCCATGCGCTCGCGGGTGCGGTGCAGGTGCAGGCCGTCGAGCTTGGAGTCGGGGCGGGCGAAGTAGATGAACTCGAAGACGCAGAGCGCGGGAGCACGCGGCTCCTCGGCGAGGATGCTCTTGACGCCGGAGTCGGTCAGGACGACGATCTCGCCCGGCAGGACGTCGCGGACGAACGTCGCGCCGACGATGTCGAGCGCGCAGGTCTCCGACGCCAGCACCGGGTGCCCGTCGAGGTCGCCGAGCACGAGCGGACGGATGCCGTCGGGGTCGCGGAAGCCGATCAGCTGCTCCTCGTCCATGACGATCGCGGCGAAGGCGCCGACGATGCGGCTCATGGCCTCCTTGACGCCGTCGACGAGCGGACCCTGGTGCTCGCAGATCAGCGCGGCGATGACCTCGGTGTCGGAGGTCGACTCGAACTTGAGGCCGCGCCCCTCGAGCTCGTCGCGCAGCTGCGTCGTGTTCGTGAGGTTGCCGTTGTGGGCCAGCGAGAGGGTGCGGCCCTTGCGGTGGCGGATCACCGGCTGCGCGTTCTGCCAGCGCGACGAGCCGGTGGTGGAGTAGCGCGTGTGACCGACGGCGGCGATGCCCTCGAGCGTCTCGAGCGTCGACTCGTCGAAGACCTGCGAGACGAGGCCGAGCTCGCGAACGGCCTGGATGTGGCGCCCGTCGGTGACGGCGATGCCAGCGCTCTCCTGGCCACGGTGCTGCAGCGCGTACAGCGCGAAGTAGGTGAGGCGCGCGACGTCACGGTCCGACGCGCGGATGCCGAAGACGCCGCACACGGCTAGGACGCCCCGATCAGCGCGGGCAGCGTGGTCGACCAGGCGCCGACCGCGGAGGCCAGCGAGAGCTCGGCGACGGTGGGACCGACCGCCACGCGGATGGTGTCGCCCCCGGCGGTGCCGACGCGGAGCGCGGGCACGCCGTGCCGGGCCGCGAGCGCGAGCAGCGCGTCGGCATCATCGGTGGCGACGAGGACGTGGCCGTTGCCGGCCTCGCCGAAGAGGGTGATGTCATCGCGCTCGGCGAGCGGCGGCAGCTCGATGCCGATGCCGACCTTGCCGGCGATCGCCATCTCCGCGGCCGCGACGGCGATGCCGCCCTCGGCTGCATCGTGCGCGGCGTGGCTGATGCCGGCGGCGGCGGCCTCGACGAGCACGTCGATCAGGTGCGCCTCGGCTGCGAGGTCGATGTCGGGGATGCGCCCGGCCACGCCGCCGAGCAGCTCGGCCTGGTACTCGGAGCCGTCGACGGCCGGTGCGGCATCGCCGAGCAGGATGATCGTCGCGCCGTTGCGCGGTGCGGCGCCGATGCTCATGGCGGCGTCTTCGATCAGCCCGACGCAGCCGACGATCGGCGACGGCGGGATCGGACCGCCCGAGTGCTCGTTGTAGAGCGAGACGTTGCCGGAGACGACGGGCGCGTGCAGCGCCTCGCAGGCCTCGGCCATCCCCTCGACGGCCTCGACGAACATGTACGGCGTCTCGCCCTTCTCCGGGTTGCCGAAGTTGAGGCAGTTGGTGATCGCCAGCGGGCGGCCACCGGTGCAGGCGACGTTGCGGACGGCCTCGGCGACGGCCTGGCGTCCACCACGGCGCGGATCGAGCCACGTGCGCCGGCCGCTGCCATCGAGCGCCGCGGCGATCGCGCGCTTCGAGCCGGGCAGGCGGACGACGCCGGCGTCGGCGCCCGGGCGGATGACCGTGCCACCGCCGACGATCTGGTCGTACTGCTGGAAGATGGCGGCCTTCGAGGCGATGTTCGGCAGGGCGAGCAGCTGCTCCAACAGCTGCGAGGCGTCACCCATCGGGGGCAGCGAGGCGATGTCGACCGGCTCCACGTCGAGGCGGGCGGGGCGCTGCGGGTCGAGCGCGTAGCGCGGGCAGTCGTCGACCAACGCCGCCACGGGGATGTCGCCGACGACCGTGTCGCCCATCGTGCAGATCAGGTGGTCGCCCTCGACGACCTCGCCGATCACCGAGCACTCGAGCTCCCAGCGGGCGCACAGCGCCTCCACTTCGGCCAGGCGGCTCGGCTCGACGCAGGCGAGCATGCGCTCCTGCGACTCCGAGATCATGATCTCGAACGCCTCCATGTCGGCCTCGCGCAGCGGCACCTTGGCGAGGTCGAGCTTGACGCCGACCGGGCCGCGCGATGCCATCTCCGAGGCGGACGAGGCGAGTCCGGCGGCCCCGAGGTCCTGCAGCCCGACCAACACGTCGTCGCGGACGAGCTCGAGCGAGGTCTCGATCAGGCGCTTCTCCATGTACGGATCGCCGATCTGGACGGTCGGGCGCTTGTCGTCGCCGCCGGCGTCGATGTCCTGCGAGGCCAGCACGCTGGCACCGCCGATGCCGTCGCGGCCGGTGCGCGCGCCGAACAGGACGACGAGGTTGCCGATGCCGGCCGCCGTCGCGCTCTTCAGGTCGGAGGCCTTGAGGACGCCGATGCACATCGCGTTGACGAGGCATGACTGCTCGTAGCCGGGATCGAAGCGGACCTCGCCGCCGATGTTGGCGACGCCGACGCAGTTGCCGTAGTGGCCGATGCCGCGGACGGCACCGTCGAGCAGGCGACGGGTGCGCTCGGTGGCCGGATCGCCGAAGCGCAGCGAATCGAGGATCGCGATCGGGCGGGCGCCCATCGCGAAGACGTCGCGGAGGATGCCGCCGACGCCCGTTGCGGCGCCCTGGAAGGGCTCGACGGCAGACGGGTGGTTGTGGCTCTCGACCTTGAACGCCACGCCCAGGCCGTCGCCGACGTCGACGACGCCGGCGTTCTCGCCCGGCCCCTGCAGCACGGTGGGACCGTCGGTCGGGAACCGGCGCAGAACGGCGCGCGAATGCTTGTAGCCGCAGTGCTCGCTCCAGAGCAGCGAGAACACCGCGAGCTCGAAGTGATTGGGATCGCGGCCCATCAGGACGACGATCTGCGCGTACTCGTCATCCGTGAGCCCGAGTTGGCGATGCAGCGAGGGGTCAGCGACGTGGTTCACGCGTTGACCAACACTAGCGGAGGCACCTGCCGGCATTGACCATTGGGGGCCTTTCGGGGCGTGTTCACGGCAAACCGACCGGTCCCCGCGCGCCCTCTGTGCGAGCTCTGGCGCAAGGCTGGGGGCATGACCACAGCCACTCCCACCCCCACCCCGCCCCGTGCCACGATCGCCGTGCCCGGCGGCCGCGCCGCCCTGATCGCCGAGGTCCTGCTGCACGGCGATCCCGAGACCGGCGAGATCGTCATCCAGTCGCTCGAGCGGACGGATGGCAAGCGCTACGTCCGCATGGGCTACCGCCGCAACGGGCGCATGATCCGCGGCCCCGTCAGCGTGCCCGCCGACGTGTGGGCGCAGCTGCCGAAACGGCCGCCGCGCTAGGCGGCTGCGGCTGGCAGCGGTGATCTCAGCCGCTGGCCGCCGATCCGCGTAGTGTTCGGCTGTGGGTCCGATCCAGTTCACCTCTCATCCGACGCTCCGCGACCCGATCCTGATCGCGGCCTTCCGCGGCTGGAACGACGGCGGCACCGCCGCGACGATCGCTGCGGCGTTCCTGAAGAACAACCTCGCGGCCGAGCGCTTCGCCGAGATCGACTCCGATGGCTTCGTCGACTACCAGCAGACCCGCCCGCAGGTGACGATCGAGGAGGGCCACGTCCGCCAGATCACGTGGCCCGAGACGGAGTTCTTCCACGCCCGCCTGCCCAACGGCGAGCGCGACGTCCTGCTGATCATCGGCGTCGAGCCGAACTTCCGCTGGCGCGAGTTCAGCCGCTCGATCGCCGCCCTCGCCAAGGATCTGGGCTGCACGCTCGCCGTCACCCTCGGCGGCCTGCTGGCCGACACCCCGCATACGCGCGACATCCCGGTCTCCGGCGCCGCGCACGACCCCGAGCTGATCGGCCGCTTCGACCTCGAGCCCGTGCGCTACGAGGGCCCGACCGGCATCGTCGGCGTGCTGCACGACGACCTCGGCAAGGCGGGCATCCCCTCCGCCAGCCTGTGGGCCGCCGTGCCGCACTACCTCGGCGGCAATCCCAACCCGACGGCCGGCCTCGCGCTGATCAACGCGCTCGAGGTCATCATCGAGTGCGACCTCGCACCGACCGAGCTCGAGAAGGCCTCCGCCGAGTTCGACCGCCAGATCGCCCGCGTCGTCGAGAAGGACGCGGAGATGCGCTCGTACGTCACCGACCTCGAGGATCGCCTCGACAACGGCGACGACTACGACGACGATGATGAGGATGAGGACGACGAGGGCTTCGACGACGATGACGATGACGAGGAGGAGGACCGCGAACGCATCGGCCTGTCCCTCGATCAGATCACGACGGAGAACCTTCCCAGCGCAGACGAGCTCGAGGCAGAGCTGCAGGAGTACCTGCGCAAGCAGCGCGACGACGGCTAGCGCCGGGGTCGTCCGACGATGGGAGCCGAGGGCGGGCAGAACCCCGTCGCCAACGCCGAGGTGATCCTCGGAAGGCTGTCGCTGCTCAACCGCTATCTGCCCGCGTGGATCCTGCTGGCGATGGCCGCCGGCCTGCTGCTCGGGCGCTTCGTGCCGTCGATCCAGGACGTGCTCGATGCGATCAGGATCGGCCAGACCTCGCTGCCGATCGCGCTCGGGCTCCTGCTGATGATGTACCCCATCCTCGCCAAGGTCCGGTACGAGGACATGGGCCGCGTGACCCGCGATCGGCGGCTGTTCTGGATGGCGCTCACGCTCAACTGGCTCGTGGCACCGCTGGTGATGTTCGTCCTCGCCTGGGTCTTCCTCGCCGACCAACCGGCCTTCCGCACCGGCCTGATCATCATCGGACTGGCGCCCTGCATCGCGATGGTCCTGATCTGGAATGACCTCGCCCTCGGCGACCGCGAGGCCGGCGCGCTGCTGGTCGCCATCAACTCCGTCCTCCAGATCGCCGCCTACGCGCTGCTGGGCACCTTCTACCTGCGGATCCTGCCCGGCTGGCTCGGCCTCGACACGCAGGACGTCGCGTTCTCGACGTGGGACATCACCAAGGCGGTGCTGATCTTCCTCGGCATCCCGCTCGTCGCCGGCTTCCTGACCCGCCGCATCGGCGTGCGACGACGGGGCGCAGCCTGGTACGAGCAGGAGTTCGTGCCGCGGATAGCGCCGCTCGCGCTCTATGGCCTGCTCTTCACCATCGTCGTGATGTTCGCGCTGCAGGGCGAGGCGATCATCTCGAACCCCGTTGACGTCATCCGGATCGCGGCCCCGCTGCTCGCCTACTTCGCCCTGATGTGGTCGGTCGCCTTCGTGCTCGGCTGGCGCAGCGGCATCGGCTACCCCAAGACGGCCACCTTGGCCTTCACGGCCGCCGGCAACAACTTCGAGCTGGCGATCGCCGTCTCGATCGGCGTCTGGGGCGTGACGTCGGGGCAGGCGCTGACCGGCACGATCGGTCCGCTGATCGAGGTTCCCGCGCTCGTCGGCCTCGTCTACGTGTCGCTCTGGCTGCGGGCGCGGCTCGTGGGCCGCTCCGCCACGGCCTAGCCCGCGGCGAGCGCCGCGAGGTCCGCGTCGGGATCGGCCAGCTGCTCGGCGGTTGGCGAGACGCCGGCTGCGAAGAGCTTGCGCACGCCGCGCAGCGTCTTCATGTCGCCGACGGACATCGCCGCGCGCAGCTTGCCGTCGCGCAGGTAGAACGCGGTGCAGGCCGGGATGGCCTGGTCGCCGCGCCAGACGATCTCGTCCTCGGGGCGCGGGACGCCGACCATGTTGAGGGTGATGTCGCCCTGGTCCGACCAGAACGTCGGGAGGTCCTCGAACATCCCCTCGCCGGTGGCGATCTGCTCGGCGGCCGTCTGGCCGTGGCCGATGGCGACGCCGGCGTGCTCCACGCGGATGCGATCCTCATCGGCCCACTTGCTCGGGAACGCCGCGATGTCGCCGACGGCGTAGACGCCGTCCACGCTCGTGTGCATGCCCGTGTCGACCTTGATGCCGCCCGCGGCCTCCTCACAGCCGAGCAGGCGCGCCAGCTCGAGACGCGGGACCTGCCCGATCGCGCAGATCACGAGATCGGCGTCGATGATGTCGCCGTCGGCGAGGCGCACGCCCGAGGCACGGTCGTCGCCGAGGACCTCGTCGACGCCGACGCCGGCGCGCACCTCGACCCCGCGGTCCGTCGCCCAGCGCAGCACGCGCTCGGCCACGGCGAGACCGAGCGGCCGGGCCATCGGCTCGGGCGCGGCCTCGAGCACCGTGGCCGTGTGGCCGTGTGCCACCGCGGCGGCGGCGGCCTCCATGCCGATGAAGCCACCGCCGATGACCGCCAAGCGCTTCGGGCCAGAGGAGAGGACCTCCTGGATGGCGAGCGCCTCGTCCAGGCGGGTGATGCGGAAGACGCCCGGCTTGTCGAGGCCGGGAATCGGGACCTCGCGCGGCGCGCAGCCCGTGGCGATCACGAGCGCGTCCCACGCGACCTCGCTGCCGTCCGACAGCGTCGCCGTCTTCGCGGCCGCATCGGCCGACGTCACCGCCACGCCGAGGCGCAGGTCGATGCCGTCCTCGGCGTAGGTCGCCAGCGCCGGCTTGATGACCTTGTCGAGGTCGGCCTTGCCGACGATCACGGACTTCGAGAGCGGCGGGCGGTCGTAGGGCGGCGTGGTCTCGTCGCCGACGAGGATGATCTCGCCCTGGTACCCGACGCGGCGCAGCGTCAGGGCTGCGGCGCGGCCGGCCATGCCGCCACCCACGATCAGCGTGATCGGCATCTCCCGCTCCTAGATCTCGACGCGGACGTCGTCGCCGTCGACCGTGACCGCGAAGACCTGCACGGCCTCGGTCGCGGGCGGGGCGTCGGGATCGCCGGACTCGAGGTTGAAGGCAGAGCCGTGCAGCGGGCACTCGACCGCGAGGTCGTCGGCCAGGAAGTCGCCCTCGGACAGCGAGGCCTCGGCGTGCGGGCAGTCGTCGCAGATGGCGTGGACCTTGTCGCCGACGCGCACGATGCAGAGCCGCGTGCCGTCGGCCTCGGCGAAGGTGGGCGTGCCGTCGGGGAAATCGCTCAGCTTGCCGATCGATACCTGTGCCATGTGACTCGCTCCTGCTCGGGGTGTGTCCCCAACCATGGGGCCTGCGGATGAGAACGCTCTGCGCGGAAGATTAGGCGGCGATGAGGCGCCCGACGAGCAATTGCCCATCGATCGAGCCGAGCAGCGGGTCGACGGCGTGCTCGGGGTGCGGCATCAGGCCGCAGACGTTGCCCGCCGCGTTGGTGATGCACGCAATGCGATCCGTCGAGCCGTTGATGTCCTCGGCGTAGCGCAGCAGGACCTGGCCGTTGGCCTCGAGCTCGGCGAGTCCCTCCTGCGGATGGAACCACGCGCCGTCGCCGTGCTTGACCGGCACGGTGATCGTCTCGCCGACGGGCCGGTTGCCGATCCATGGCGACGCGGCCTCGACGATCAGGTCCACGTCGCGGCAGATGAAGCGCTGGCCGTGGTTGGGCGTGAGGATGCCGGGCAGCAGGTCGGCCTCGCAGAGGATCTGGAAGCCGTTGCAGATGCCGAGGACGGGACCGCCGGCGGCGGCGAACTCGGCCACCGCGCCCATGATCGGCGCGAAGCGCGCGAGCGCCCCGCAGCGCAGGTGGTCGCCGTAGGAGAAGCCGCCGGGCAGCAGGATCGCATCGACGCCCTTGAGGTCCGCGTCGCCGTGCCAGAGCGGGACCGGCGTGCCGCCGACCGTGGCGACCGCGCGCAGCGCGTCGCGGTCGTCGAGCGAGCCGAGGAACGTGATGACGCCGACCTTAGCCAACGACGACCTCGTAGCCCTCGATCAGATCGTTGGAGAGCACCTTGGCCGCGGCCTCCTCGCCGATGCGCTTGGCCTCGGCCGGATCGTCGGTGTCGACGTCGAGGTCGAAGATCTTGCCGGCGCTGACGGCGCTGATGCCGTAGCCCAGGCCATTGAGGGAGCGGCCGATGGCCTCGCCCTGGGGATCGCGGATGCCCGTCTTGGGCCGGACCAGAACAGTGACTCTCACCGCTCCACCTCCATCTTGCTCAGGTAGTCGTCGAAGCTCGAATCGGTCAGCAGCTCGTAGGCCTCGCGGTAGCGATTGGCCGTGCCGCGCACCACCTCGTCGGGCAGCTCGGGGCCGGGCGCAACCTTGTCCCAGTCGAGCGTCTCGAGGTAGTCGCGCACGTACTGCTTGTCGTACGACGGCGGCGAGCTGCCGGTGCGGTAGCCATCGACCGGCCACCAGCGCGACGAGTCGGGCGTCATGACCTCGTCGCCGAGCACGAGGCGGCCGTCGGCGTCGTGGCCGAACTCGAACTTGGTGTCGGCGAGGATGATGCCCCGCTCGCGGGCGTGCGCTGCGGCGTGCTCGTAGAGCGCGATCGAGGCGGCCTCGACGGCGGCGAATTCCTCGCTGCCGATCTGGTTGCGCGCCTGCTCGACGGTGATGTTCTCGTCGTGGTCGCCCATCTCGGCCTTGGTGGCGGGCGTGAAGATCGGCGTGGGCAGCTGCGCGGCCTCGTCCAGCCCCTCGGGCAGACGGTGCCCGGAGACCGCGCCGCTGGCGCGGTAGTCCTTCCAGCCAGAGCCGGCCAGATAGCCCCGCACGACGCACTCGATCGGCAGCATCGTGAGCTTCTCGCAGAGCATCGCGCGGCCGCGCAGCTCAGGGAAGCCGGCCTCGTCGGGCAGCTCGCCGGGCCAGGCCCCGCGCAGGTGGTTGGGGACGATGCCTCGGGTGCGGTCGAGCCAGAACAGCGTCATGCCCGTGAGCACGCGGCCCTTGTCGGGAATCGGCGTCGGCATGATCACGTCGAAGGCGCTGATGCGGTCGCTCGCCACGAGCAGGAGCCCGTCAGAGCCGAGGTCGTAGATCTCGCGGACCTTGCCGCGGCCGATCAGGTACTTCTCGAGACCGGCGCTCACTGGGCGAGCCGCCCGAACGGGATCTCGGTGCTGGCGAGCACCTCGTCGAGCGAGAACGCGGTGTCGATGACGGCGGCGTCGAGCTGCTGGGCGTCGGGGTCGGCGAGCACGAGATCGCGCAGGTGCTCGCCCGTCTCCCACGCCTGCATGGCGTTGCGCTGCACGACCACGTAGGCGTCCTCGCGCGACAGCCCGGCCTCGACGAGCGCGAGCAGGACGCGGCCGGAGAACGGCAGCCCCTGCGAGGCGTCGAGGTTCTGGCGCATGCGCTCGGTGCGCACCACGAGGCCGTCCATCACCCAGACGAACTTGGCGAGCATGTAGTCGAGCAGGATCGACGAGTCGGCGAGCACGACGCGCTCGGCCGACGAGTGCGAGATGTCGCGCTCGTGCCAGAGCGGCATGTCCTCCATGCCGACGACGGCGTTGCCGCGCAGCACGCGGGCCAGGCCGGAGATGCGCTCGCAGGTGATCGGGTTCTTCTTGTGCGGCATCGCCGACGAGCCCTTCTGGCCCTTGCCGAACGGCTCCTCGGTCTCGCGGACCTCGCTGCGCTGCAGGTGCCGGAGCTCCGTGGCGAAGCGGTCGAGCGAGCCGCCGGCGATCGCGATGGCGCTGAGGTACGCGGCGTGGCGATCGCGGCAGACGACCTGCGTGGAGGCGGGCTCGACGCCGAGCCCGAGCGCGGCCAGCACCTGGTCCTCGACCTGCGGGTCGATGTTGCCGTACGCGCCGACGGCGCCCGACAGCTTGCCGACGGCGACGCCGTCGACGGCCTGGGCGAGGCGCGTGTGTGCACGGTCGAGCTCGAACACCCAGCCGAGCAGCTTGAGGCCGAACGTCGTCGGCTCGGCGTGCACGCCGTGGGTGCGGCCCATGCACGGGGTGGCGCGGTGCTCGAGCGCGCGGCGCAGCACCGTGGCGCGCGCCTCCTCGATGCCCTGCAGGAGGATCGCGCCGGCGTCGCGCAGCTGGAGCGCGAGCCCCGTGTCGACGACGTCGCTCGAGGTGAGGCCGTAGTGGAACCACCGCGCGGGCGGACCGACCTGCTCGGCGATCGTCTCGGTGAACGCGATCACGTCGTGGTGCGTGCGCTCCTCGATCTCCTTGGCGCGCGCGACGTCGACCTTGGCGTCCTTGCGGATCGCGGCTGCGTCGTCGGCTGGCACCACGCCGAGCGCCACGTGCGCGTCGGTGGCGGCCAGCTCGACCTCGAGCCACGCCCCCAGCCGTCGCTCGTCTGTCCAGACGGCGCCCATCCCCGGTCGCGTGTAGCGTGCAATCACTCCTACAACACTAGTCAGGGAGCCGGATGGCAGGGCCGGACGCGCACCTCGGGGGTTGGCTGCGCCGCAGCGCCACCGCCCCCGTCATGCAGGTCAGCCCGTGACGACTGCCGGCGTGCCCGATGGCTTCGGCGCCTCGAGCTTCGGCAGCACGACGACGCCGAGCGGTGTCGTCGTCGCAGACCCGCCCGTCGGCGTGAACACCAGCGTCACCCGCAGGCGAATGGCGCCCAAGCGCCGCAGCTTCTGGGCCGTCGCGGTCGGGGCGCACACCAACATCGAGCTTCCTGCGGCGGGGAATGCCTCGGTGACCGAGCAGAGCACGCCGACGGGAGACGTGCCGACGCGAACGCCGCGGACGAGTGCGGAACCCTCGCTCGTCGAGGTGATCGTCACGTGGATCGAGCCGTTGCTCGAGACCGTGGGCGCCGAGGACGAGGCCGTCGCCGAATCCGCTGCAGCTGCCACGGCGACCGGCACGACGAGCGCACCGAGGGCGACGATCGAGCCGAGGAGGAGATGCCGGGCGCGAGCACGGTGACGGGGCGCGAAATGAGTGACGGTAGGCATGTTGGCAACACTAGTCGGGGAGGAGATGACTTGCGTCGCGGCGCTGAATCAGCCTGCCGTGGGGCGATTCAGCCCTGCGCGTCGGAGCCGATATCGCGCCGCAGCTGCATGCCGTCGAAGCTGATCTTCGCCGCCGCCGCGTAGGCCGCGGCCTGCGCGGCCTCGCCGTCGGCTCCACGCGCGGTGACCGCCAGCACGCGGCCGCCCGCCGTGACGAGCTGGCCGCCCGCGATCGCCGTGCCCGCTTGGAAGACGGCGACGTCGCGCTCGCGGCCGGCCTCGGCCACTCCGCTGATCGGCGTGCCCGACTCGGAGGAGATGGGATAGCCGCGCGAGGCGAGCACCACCGTCACCGCCGCACCGGGGATCGTACGCAGCGTGCCGTCCACGAGCGTGCCGTTGGCGCAGGCCAGCAGGAACGGCAGCAGGTCCTCCCCCAGCCGCGGCAGCACGGCCTCGGTCTCGGGATCGCCGAAGCGGACGTTGAACTCGAGCACGCGCGGGCCGGTCGCGGTCAGCATCAGCCCGGCGTAGAGGCAGCCGGAGAAGTGGATGCCGCGCTTGAGCAGCTCGCGCAGGAGCGGCTTGTGCACGGTCTCGACGATCTGCTGCGCCTGCTCGTCGGAGACGCCGGGGGCCGGGGAGATCGCGCCCATGCCGCCCGTGTTCGGACCCGTGCCACCCTCGCCGATGCGCTTGTAGTCGCGCGCGCTGGGCAGCGGCACGGCAGCCTCGCCGTCGCACAGCGCCAGCACCGAGAGCTCCGGGCCGTCCATGCGCTCCTCGATCACGAGCGTCGCGCCGGCGCCGCCGAGCGATCCGCCCAGCAGCTCCTCCGCCGCGCGCTCGGCCTCGGCCGCGTCATCGCACACCACGACGCCCTTGCCAGCGGCGAGGCCATCGGCCTTGACCACGCAGCGACCGCCGAGCTGGCGGATTGCGTCCTGCGCCTCGGCGAAGCTCGTGACGGCGAACGCCTTGGCCGTGTCGATGCCGGCGGACTCGAGCAGGTCCTTGGTAAAGGCCTTCGATCCCTCGACCCTGGCCGCAGCCGCGCTCGGCCCGAAGACCGGGATGCCGATGTGGCGCAGCTGGTCGGCCAGGCCGAGCACCAGCGGCACCTCGGGGCCGATCACGACGAGATCGACCTTGAGGTCGCGCGCCAGCGCAATCTGGGCCTCGATGTCATCGACGGCCACCGGATGGCACTTGCCGACGAGCGCGATGCCGGGATTGCCCGGCGCCGCGTGGACCTCGAGGCACAGCGGGCTCGCAGCGATCACCGAGACGAGCGCGTGCTCGCGCCCGCCCGAACCGACGACGAGGACCCTCAACGCGCGCTCCGCGCGACGGCCTCCATGCCATGGGGGGCGAGCACCTGGTCGCGGCGCACGCCGACGCCCACGAGCGTGACGGGGATGCCGAGCTGGTCGGCGACCCACTCGACGTAGTCGCGTGCGGCCTGCGGCAGCTGGTCCCACTCGGTCGCGTCGGAGATGTCGGCATTCCAGCCCGGTCGCTCCTCCCACACCGGCTCGGCGTGGTGGAAGTCGGACTGGTGCGCGGGGAACTCCTCGGTGATCGTCCCGTCGGGCAGCCGGTAGGCCACGCAGACGGGGATCGAGGCGAACTCGCTCAGCACGTCGAGCTTCGTCAGCACCAGCTCGGTCAGGCCGTTGAGCCGCACCGCGTAGCGCAGGCCGACCAGATCGAGCCAGCCGCAGCGCCGCTCACGGCCCGTGGTGGTACCGAACTCGGCACCGATGTCGCGGATCTTGGCACCGCGCTCCTCGTCGGCCTCGCTCGGGAACGGGCCCGCACCGACGCGCGTCAGGTACGCCTTGGCGATGCCGAGCACGCTGTCGATCTTGGTCGGGCCGACGCCGGTGCCGGTGCAAGCACCACCGGCGATCGGGTTCGACGAGGTCACGAACGGATAGGTGCCGTTGTCGAGGTCGAGCAGGGTGCCCTGCGCGCCCTCGAACAGCACGCGCTTGCCGGCCTTGAGGGCCTGATCGATCAGCAGCGACGTGTCGGCGGCGTACGGCTGGAGGCGCGCGGCGAACGGCGCGAGCTCCTCGACGACCTTGTTCGGATAGAGCGGGCCCTGATCGCGGCCGCGCAGGATCTCGCGGTTGCGGATCGCGAGCGCCGCAGCGACCTTCTTCTGCAGGATGCCGAGGTCGAACAGGTCCTGCACGCGGATGCCGACGCGCGACGCCTTGTCGGCGTAGGCCGGGCCGATGCCGCGACGCGTCGTGCCGATCTGCAGCGAGCCGAGGCTGACCTCGCTCTGCTGATCGAGCAGGCGGTGCCACGGCATGATCACGTGGGCGTTCATGGAGATGCGCAGACCCGCCGTGGAGCGGCCGCGCGCCTCGAGTGCGTCGAGCTCGCCGACCAGGACCTCGGGGTCGATGACGACGCCGTTGCCGAGGATGCAGATCTTGTCGGGCTCGAGGATGCCGCTCGGCAGCAGGTGGAACTTGAACGTCTCGTCACCGTGCACGACGGTGTGCCCGGCGTTGTTGCCGCCCTGGTAGCGCGCGACGATCTCGAAGCGCTCCGCCAGCAGATCCACGATCTTGCCCTTGCCCTCGTCGCCCCACTGGGCGCCGATCACGACTGCACCGCTCATCTAGACCTCTCCTCGCGCCAGATCGGCGAACGTCGTGTAATGCGGCATGAACGCCAAGTCGATCGTACCGACAGCACCATTGCGATGCTTGGCCACGATCAGCTCGGCGGTCCCCGGCTTCTCCGACGTCTCCTTGTTGTAGTAGTCGTCGCGATAGATGAACATCACGACGTCGGCATCTTGCTCGAT
>CANJXE010000033.1 GCA_947478745.1 Actinomycetota bacterium | reverse complement strand
TCGTCCTCGCCAGCGCGATCGCGGCCCGCACATCGAAGATCCGGATCGCGCTGTCAGCGCTGATCTACCCGTTGCGCCATCCCCTCCATACGGCCACGCAGCTGGCGACGCTCGACCTGCTCAGCGAGGGACGGCTCGTCGTGCAGCCAACGGTGTCGTGGCTGGACGAGGAGTACGCAGCGATGGGCGTGCCGTTCAACCGGCGCGGACGCATCCTCGATGAGCAGCTGGCGATCATGCGCCTGGTCTGGAGCCAGTCCCCCGCCTCCTTCCACGGCGCCTTCTACGACTTCGACGACGTGCACCTCGAGCCCAAGTGCTGGCGTCCGGACGGGCCCCGCATGTGGTTCGGCGGACAGCATGTCCACGGGCCGATCCTGCGGCGGCTGGTCGAGTACGGCCACGGCTTCCACCCGTTCGGCACCCCGACGGAGGCGGATCTGGCCGAGATCCGCGACGCGATGACAGCCGCCGGACGCGATCCTGCCTCGATCGAGATGATCGGCGGCATCCGTCCGCGCTTTCCCGCAGCCGATGCGCCGGGCGATCTCGCCGAGGCGATGCAGGCGATCCCGGGCAAGCTGGCCGAGGGCTACACGTCGATCTGCTTCAAGCCGTCGCAGTACACCGACGACCCCGCTCAGGTGCCGGACCTCTGCCGCCGCATGGTCGCCGCCGTCGACGCGGCGGCCGTCTAGCTACTTGGACGGCTTGCCGCCGCGCAGATCCTCGCGGAACCCGTGCACCGGACGGCCGAGGGCGCGCCACTGGAAGATCGAGATGGCGGGCAGCTTGTCGTCGTACTCGACGATGCGCGCGTTGCGTCCGATCTTCTGACACTGCGCGGCGATCTCGATCAGGTCGTCCTTGCTCGGTGCCACCAGCACGAGATGGGCCCCCGTGACGTACTCGAAGACCGCGCCACAGGCCGGGCAGGGCCACGGGTCGGTCCGAATCGCGTACCACTCGCCGTCGGAGGTGTCGATGCCCTCGAAGGACTCGATCTCCTCCTCGGTCCAGATCGCCCGGTCGATGTCGGTGGTCGGCGGGGTGATCGTCTCCAAGCGGGGCTGCATGGGCAGAGCCTACCTACTTGGACGCAGCGGCCGCGCCCTTGGCGGCGGCCAGGAGCGGGATCAGAAAACGCCCGGTGTGCGAGGCCTTGACCTTCGCAACGTCCTCGGGCGTGCCCACGGCCAGGAGCTCGCCGCCGGCGTCACCGCCTTCCGGACCGAGGTCGATCAGCCAGTCGGACTGCTTGATGACGTCGAGGTTGTGCTCGATCACCAGCACGGTGTTGCCCGTGTCGACCAGCCGCTGCAGCACCTGCAGCAGCTTCTCCACGTCGGCGACGTGCAGGCCGGTGGTGGGCTCGTCGAGCACGTAGAGCGTGCGCCCCGTGGCGACCTTGGCCAGCTCGGTCGCGAGCTTGACGCGCTGGGCCTCACCACCGGAGAGCGTCGTGGCGGGCTGGCCGAGGCGCACGTAGTCGAGACCGACGTCGTGCAGCGTCTGCAGGCGGCGCCGGAGCTTCGGGATCTTCGAGAAGAAGGTCAGCGCCTCCTCGATCGGCATGTCGAGCACGTCCGCGATCGACTTGCCCTTGAAGCGGACCTCGAGCGTCTCCTTGTTGTAGCGGCGACCGCCGCAGACCTCGCAGGGGACGTAGATGTCGGGCAGGAAGTGCATCTCGATCTTGAGCGTGCCGTCGCCGCGACAGGCCTCGCAACGGCCGCCCTTGACGTTGAAGGAGAACCGGCCCTGCTTGTAGCCGCGGGTCTTGGCGTCGGGCGTGTCGGCATAGAGCTGGCGGATGTGGTCGAACAGGCCGGTGTAGGTGGCCGGGTTCGAGCGCGGCGTCCGGCCGATCGGCGACTGGTCGATGGCGATCACCTTGTCGAACTGCTCGACGCCGACGACGGACTCGTGCGCACCGATGCGCACGCGCGACTTGAGCAGCGCGCTCTGCATGGAGCGCAGCACGACGTCGTTGACCAGCGTCGACTTGCCCGAGCCGCTGACGCCCGTCACGGTCACGAAGCGGCCGACGGGGATCTCGACGTCGATGTTCTTGAGGTTGTGCTCGCTGGCCCCGCGCACCACGAGGAACTCGTCGACCGGCGGTCGACGCTCGGGGACGGCGATCGAACGCCGCCCGGACAGGAACTGCCCCGTCACGGACTCCTTGGACTTCATCACCTGCTTGGGCGTGCCCGCGGCGACCACGCGACCGCCGTGCTCACCCGCGCCGGGGCCCATGTCGACGAGCCAGTCGGACTCCCGCATCGTGTCCTCGTCGTGCTCCACGACGATCACGGTGTTGCCGAGGTCGCGCAGGCGCATCAGCGTCTCGAGCAGGCGATGGTTGTCGCGCTGGTGCAGGCCGATCGACGGCTCATCGAGGATGTAGAGCACGCCCACGAGGCTCGAGCCGATCTGGGTGGCGAGCCGGATGCGCTGCGCCTCGCCGCCCGACAGCGTCGAGGCGCCGCGGTTGAGCGAGAGGTAGCCGACGCCGACGTCCTGCAGGAACGTGAGGCGCTCAATCACCTCGCGCAGGATGCGATCGGCGATCATCGTCTCGTTGGGCGACAGGTTCAGCGTCTGGGACCAGATGATCGCCTTCTCGACCGACTGATCGGTGGCCTGGTGGATCGAGAGGCCGCCGACCGTGACCGCCAGGCTCTCGGGCTTGAGGCGCGCGCCGTGGCAGTCGGGACAGGCGCGTAGCGCCATCCACTCCTCGATGCGCTCCTTCTGCGGCTGGGATTCGGTCTCGTCGTAGCGCCGCTTGAGGCTCGCGAGCAGCCCCTCCCACGCCACGCTGTAGGCGCGCTTGCGGCCGAAGCGGTTCTTGTAGGTGACCATCACGCGCTCGCCGTCGGTCCCGAGGATGAAGTAGTCGCGCTGCTCTTCAGTCAGCTCTCCCCACGGCACGTCGAGTGGCACCTCGAAGCGCTCGGCGACTGACAGCACCAGCTGCTCGAAGAAGTTGGTGCCCGCGACGTTCCACGGCTGCAGGGCGCCGCCCTCGATCGTGACCGCCGGATCCGGCTGGACCAGCTCGGGGTCGAGCTCGGGCAGCGAGCCGAGACCGTGGCAGTGGGCGCAGGCGCCGTGCGGGCTGTTGAACGAGAAGACGCGCGGCGCGAGCTCGGCCAGCGAGACGCCGTGGTCGGGGCAGGCGAAGCGCTCGGAGAACGTCAGCGTCTCGCCGTCGATGATCGCGACGTCGAGCAGGCCATCGGCCAGCTGGAGAGCGGTCTCCACCGAGTCGGTCAATCGGCGGCGCAGGTCCTCCTTGAGGACGAGGCGATCCACCACCACCGCGAGGTCGTGCTTGTACTTCTTGTCCAGCACGATCTCGTCCTCGAGCAGCAGCGTCTCGCCGTCGACCTTGATGCGCGTGAAGCCCTCGCCACGCAGGCGCTCGAGGACGTCTTTGAACTCGCCCTTGCGCCCGCGCACGATCGGCGCATCGACGGTGAACTTGGTGCCCTCCGGCAACCGCAGCACCTGATCGACGATCTGCTCGGCGCTCTGGCCGGTGATCGCCCGCCCGCACTCCGGGCAGTGGGGGTGCCCGACCCGCGCGTACAGCAGGCGCAGGTAGTCGTAGATCTCGGTGACGGTGCCGACCGTCGAGCGCGGATTGCGCGACGTCGTCTTCTGGTCGATCGAGATCGCCGGCGACAGGCCATCGATGCCATCGACGTCGGGCTTCTCCATCTGTCCGAGGAACTGTCGCGCGTAGGCGCTGAGCGATTCCACGTAACGGCGTTGACCCTCGGCGTACAGCGTGTCGAACGCGAGGCTCGACTTGCCGGAGCCCGACAGCCCGGTGATGCAGATGAGCTTGTTGCGCGGCAGCTCGACCGTGATGTCCTTGAGGTTGTGCTCGCGGGCACCACGGATTGTGATCGACTGCTCAACGGCCATCCGACCAGACTAATCGCAGAACCGGCAGCGCCGGCCTCGCCGCCCCTACTCGCCGAGGCGGAACGGCGGATAACGGTCCGTCGTGAGCAGCACGGCGTAGCAACTGACGCGGGTCGACCAGCGCATCACGCCGACCGAGTAGTCGAACAGGCCACGGGGATAGCGCCCGGTGAACAGGATCGCGAACCAGGCGATCAACGTCGCGAAGAGCAGACCGATGATCAGGAAGAAGAGGACGACGTAGTGCGGGAACGCAAGCAGCCACTTGATCAGCGGCAGGCCGCGCGAGAGCTCGCGCTTGGCGTCGGGATACGGGATCCGCAGGTTGAGCGCCTGGCGATCCTCCGTCGACGGGTACTCGTCGCGCAGCAGGTAGACGTAGATCATCACGCGCCAGACGAGAGCCAGCAGGTTCACGTTGAAGTCGAACCACCAGCGCGGGTAGCGGTGGCGGAACAGCAGCAGGAGCAGCGTCGGCAGGAAGAGGAAGCCGCCGAACGTGACGGCGGACTGGACGCTCGTGCCGGTATCGGCGTTGGCGGAGTAGGCGCCGCCGAGGATGTCGACGAGGATCAGCACCGGCACGGCGAGGATCAGCCGGAAGAACGCCGTGGTCCGATTGCGCGGCTGGTCGGGGTACTCGACGTCGAAGGAAATCGGGTACGGCGTGGTGCCGACGACGGGTGCGGCAGCGGGGGGCTCAGCGGTGCTCATGGCGTGAGTATGCCGCGTGGCCTACGGGTAGGCTGCGGGAAATCCCTCAGGAGGAACCCATGTCGCAGGAGAAGCTCCACCCGGAGGGCGCACCGCCGCCGTCCGCCCCGTACACGCCCGCCATCAAGGTCGGCGACATGCTCTGGACGTCGGGCCAGGCCCCGTTCAACGCCAACAACGAGATCGAGGGCGACGACGTCGCCGCGCAGACCGAGCTGACCTTCGACAACCTGGAGAAGGTCCTCGCCGCCGGCGGGGCAACGCTCGCAGACGTCGTCAAGATCACGGCCCACCTGCAGGATCTGGCCGGCGACTTCGACGCCTACAACGAGGTCTACGCTCGTCGCTTCGGCGATCATCGTCCCTGCCGCACGACGGTCGGCAGCACGCTGGGCGGCTTCCTCGTGGAGTTCGATGCGGTGGCGGTCGTCGGCTCCGGCAGCTGAGCGCGTCCCGCTCTGGTGGCGATGCGGTGACGAACGCCGATGAGGCGGACGTCACCGCGTACGCTGCCCGTATGAACAAGCTCACTCTCCCGCTCCTGCTCACCCTCGGCGTCACCGCCCTTGCCCTCGTCGGGTGCGGCGGCGGCGAGACCGCCTCCAGCGCCACGAGCGCGGCCTCCTCGGCTGCCTCGGTGGCCGAGAGCGTCATCGGGGGCGGCACTGCCACCTGCGATCAGGCGACCTTCGACGCATGGACTGCGGCGTACGGCGCCGAGGCCAACATCAATGGCGCGACGCTCCCGAAGGGCGAGTTCAAGTGCGCCGACGGCTGGGCCGCGATCTTCCCGACGGTCGGTACCGACGATGCCAACACGTCGTACACCGAGACCGTCATCGTGCAGGCCGAGGGCCCGAGCTGGGCGCTGATGCAGCACGACAAGGTCTGCGGCGATTCGCAGGAGAACTCCGAGGTTCCGGCCGCGATCTACACGCTGGCCTGCGAGACCAACTAGCGCCTCTGCGTCGGCTCTCCGGGAACGCCCGGGGAGCCGACCTCAGAGCGCGTTGAGCTCGCGCTGAAGTCCCTTGATCTCGTCGCGCAGCCGCGCGGCCTCCTCGAAGCGCAGCTCGTCGGCGGCGAGGAACATGGCCTCCTCGAGCTCCACGGACAGCCGAGTCAGCTCCTTGCGGTCGAGCCCCTCGGGCACCTGCTTGCGGCCACGGCGCGAGGCGGGCACGTTGGGGCTCTCCATCGACAGGAACTCTGCGATGTCGGAGACGCCCTTGATGATCGTCTCGGGCGTGATGCCGTGGTCCTCGTTGTACTTCAGCTGGATCTCGCGGCGGCGCATGGTCTCGCGGATCGCGCCCTTGATCGACTCGGTCTTCTTGTCGCCGTACATGATCACGCGACCGTTGACGTTGCGGGCGGCACGGCCGATGGTCTGGATCAGCGCGGTCTGACCGCGCAGGAAGCCCTCCTTGTCGGCGTCGAGGATGGCGACGAGCGACACCTCGGGAAGGTCGAGCCCCTCGCGCAGCAGGTTGACGCCCACGAGCACGTCGTACTCGCCGAGGCGGAGGTCGCGGATGATCTGGATGCGCTCGAAGGTGTCGATCTCGGAGTGCAGGTAGCGCGTGCGCACACCGTTCTCAAGCAGGTAGTTGGAGAGATCCTCGGCCATCTTCTTGGTCAGCGTCGTGACGAGCACGCGCTCGCCTCGCTGCTCGCGCAGGCGGATCTCGCCGAGCAGATCGTCGATCTGCCCCTCGCTCGGTCGTAGGTCGATCTCCGGGTCGATCAGCCCCGTCGGGCGAATGATCTGCTCGACCACGCGCCCGCCCTCGCGCATCTCGAAGGCACCGGGAGTCGCGGAGACGAGCACGCCCTGCCCGACCTTCTCGAGGAACTCGTGGAAGCGCAGCGGACGGTTGTCGAGGGCCGAGGGCAGGCGGAAGCCGTGGTCGATCAGCTGGTTCTTGCGCGAGCGGTCGCCCTCGTACATGCCGCCGATCTGCGGGATCGTCTGGTGCGACTCGTCGATGAACAGCAGGTAGTCGCCGGGGAAGTAGTCCATCAGCGTGAATGGCGATGACCCGGGCGGTCGCCCTTCGAAGATGCGGGAGTAGTTCTCGACGCCGTTGCAGTAGCCGAGCTCGCGCAGCATCTCGAGGTCGTACTCGGTGCGCTGCCGGATGCGGTGGGCCTCCAGCAGCTTGCCGTCCTGCTCGAAGCGATGGGCGCAGTCCTCCATCTCGCGCATGATCTCCTGCGTCGCGCGATCGATCGTGACGGGGTCGGTCACGTAGTGGGTGGCCGGGTAGATCACGAGCTCGTCGAGCTTGGCCAGGACCTCGCCGGTGAGCGGGTCGTAGTGGGTGATCGACTCCACCTCGTCACCGAACAGCGACACGCGGTAGGCGGTCTCCATGTAGGCGGGCTGCAGCTCGATCACGTCGCCGCGGGCGCGGAACCGTCCGCGGCCCAGCGCGGTGTCGTTGCGCCGGTACTGGATGTCCACGAGCGACCGCAGCAGGCCGTCGCGTCCGCCCTCCGTGCCGCCCCCGGTCTTGAGGATGACCAGGCGCTCCTTGTACTCGTCCGGCGAGCCGAGGCCGTAGATGCACGACACGGACGCGACGATGATCACGTCGCGGCGACTCAGCAGCGAGGACGTCGCCGCGTGGCGCAGGCGATCGATGTCGTCGTTGACGACCGCGTCCTTCTCGATGTACGTGTCCGTCGTGGCGATGTACGCCTCGGGCTGGTAGTAGTCGTAGTAGGAGACGAAGTACTCGACGGCGTTATCGGGGAAGAACTCCCGGAACTCGTTGCAGAGCTGCGCCGCCAACGTCTTGTTGTGGGCGATCACGAGCGCCGGGCGCTGGAGCCGCTCGATCGTGAACGCCATGGTGGCGGTCTTGCCGGTGCCGGTGGCACCGAGCAGGGTCACGAAACGTTCGCCGGCCTCCATGCCCTCGCAGATGCCCTCGATCGCGGTCGGCTGATCGCCCTTCGGCTCGAAGGACCCGGCAAAGCGAAACGGCGGCATCCCCGTAGCGTGCCATACCGGCTGGGAAACTCAGACGTCGCGGGCGAACAGCTCGTCGGTCGCCTCGCGCCGCGTGATCAGCTGCGCTCCGGCTTCGTCGACCAGCACGGCCGCAGGACGGCCGAAGAGGTTGTACGTGTGCGCCATCGTCTGGTGGTAGGCGCCGGTGGCGGGGACCGCGAGCACATCGCCGACCTGCGGCGTCGGGAGCGCCACCCCCTCGGCGACGACATCGGTCGATTCGCAGTGACGACCGGCGATGCGATAGAGCCCCGTGCCAGGGTCGAGCGGTCGTGCCGCCAGCACCGGGGCGTAGGTGGCGCCGTAGAGCCCGACACGCATGTTGTCGCCCATGCCGCCATCGACGGCCACCCAGGTGCTGCCGTCCCCCACCGTCTTGGTGCCGATCACCGAGTAGAGCGTGATGCCCGACTGCCCGACGATCGACCGACCGGGCTCGACGATGATCTCCGGGACGTCCAGGCCCTCATCGCCGCAGACCGTGCTGATCGCCTCGACCAGGTTGCGCGTGTGCGCGCCAGGATCGGGTGCGGACTGCTCCGGCGTGTAGCGGATGCCGAGCCCCCCACCCACGTCGAGCACCTGCAGGTCGATGCCCTCGGCCTTGGCGAAGGCGGGCAGCCAGCGGGCGGCGGCGATCAGCGGTGCCGTGTCGAGGATCTGCGAGCCGAGGTGCACGTGCACCCCGCGGCCGTTGAGCCCCGCGGGCAGATCGCGCAGCAGCGCCGCTCCCTCTGCCGGGGTGACGCCGAACTTGGAGCCGTGGTGGCCCGTTGCGATGTGCCGATGGGTATCGACGTCGATGCCGGGGGCGATGCGCACGAGCACGTCCTGCGTGCGACCGAGCTCGCGGCAGACGGCGGCGAGGCGCTCGGCGTCGTCGCGTCCGTCCAGCACGACCAGACGCGCGCCGGCCTCGACCGCGGCGTGCAGGTCCTCGCTGCTCTTGGCGTTGCCGTGGATGACCAGGCTGCCGCCGTCGAAACCGGCACGCAGGGCGGCGGCGATCTCGCCGGCCGAGGCGCAGTCGGCGCCCATGCCCTGCTCGTGGATCAGCCGCAGCACGCCGAGGGTGCTCAGGGACTTGAGCGCGAAGGCGGCGCGGCCCCCGCTCGGCGCGGTCTGCAGGGCAGACACCACGGCGCTTGCCCGCGTGCGGATCGACGCGGCGTCGTAGACGTAGAGCGGCGTGCCGAACTCCGCTGCCAGATCCGTCAAGGGCCGTCCGGCCAGCTCGATGCCGACGGGGCCGATGGCGGCAGAGTCGGGGAACGGCAGCAGTGCCGTCGGACGCTCGCTCACGGCAGCGGCGCCACGAGGGCGCGGGTCGTGGCGATCAGGCGCTCCAGCTCGGCGAGCTGCTCGGCCACACGCCCCGGCATGCCAGGGCCCTGCCGGGCTGAAATCGCCTCCTCCGGCGTCGGGGAGTCGAAGCGCTCGCCCGCGGCGATCCGCCCGGCGACCTCGGCGTGGGCATCGCGGAACGGCATGCCGCCGCGCACCAGACCTTCGGCGACGTCGGTTGCGACCGTGGTGCCGTCGGCAGCGGCGGCCCGCATGCGTGCCGCGTCGACCTGGAGGCCCTCGTAGGCGAGCTGGAGCAGGCGCAGGACGCCGAGCGTCGCGTCGACCTGGGCGAAGACGCCCTCCTTGTCCTCCTGCAGGTCGCGGTTGTACGTGAGCGGGAGGCCTTTCATGGTCGCGAGCAGACCGGTCAGCCGACCGATCGCCGTGCCGGAGCGGCCGCGCGCGAGCTCGGCGACATCGGGGTTCTTCTTCTGCGGCATCATCGAGGAGCCGGTGGCGACGTCGTCGGCGAGCGCCGCCCAGGCGAACTCCTGCGACGTCCACAGGATCAGCTCCTCGCCCATCCGCGAGCAGTGCACGAGGCACAGCGCGCACGCGTAGAGCAGATCGGCTGCGAAGTCGCGATCGGAGACGGCGTCGAGCGAGTTGACGAAGCTGGTGCGCATGCCGAGATCGGCGGCGACGCCAGCGGGATCCAGGGGCAGGCTCGAGCCGGCGAGCGCACCGGCACCAAGCGGCGAGACGTCTGCTGCCTCGCGGGCGGCTGCGAAGCGACCGATGTCGCGCTGCAGCGCCCAGGCGTGCGCGGCGACGTGATGCGCCAGCGGCACCGGCTGCGCGCGCTGCAGGTGCGTGAAGGCGGGCAGAACGGTGCTGCCGTCGCGCTCGGCAACGCCGAGCAGCGCCTCCTGCAGGTCGGCGGTGGCGAGCTGGAGCCGATGGGTATGGGCGCGGCACCAGAGCCGGAAGGCGGTGGCGACCTGGTCGTTGCGCGAGCGCCCGGCGTGCACGCGACGCCCGGTGTCCCCGAGCATGGCGACGAGCTGGCGCTCGATCAGCGAGTGGACGTCCTCGTCCGTGGCACCCTCATCGATGGTGACCTGCCCGAGCGCCTCCTCGATCTGGGCCGCCTCGGCAGCCGGGATGATGCCCTGTCGGCCGAGCATGCGGACGTGAGCCTGCGACGCGAACACGTCGTAGGGCAGCAGGCGCTGGTCGATATCGAGCGACTGCGTGAGCGCGAGCACGTCGGGATGCAGCCCGCCCTCGAGCCGTCCGCTCCAGAGCGGACCGCCTGCCTCATTGCCGGTCATGCGACGCCTAGTCGTCGTGCTTGAGGAAGCTCGGCACGTCGATCTCGTCGTCGTCAACCTCGAACGAGCGCGGCGACGGGACCTCGAACTCGCGCGTCGAGAAGGCGCTGACGCCCTCAGGACGAGCTTCGCCGGCGGGCCGGTCCTCGCCGAGCGGGCGGCGCGGCATCGGCGCGGGCTTGCGATCGAAGCCCGTGGCGACGACGGTCACGCGGATGTGATCGCCCATCGACTCGTCGATCACGCTGCCGAAGATGATGTTGGCGTTCTGGTCGGCGGCGTTGGCCACGACCTCGGCGGCGTCATTGACCTCGAACAGGCCGAGGTCGGGACCACCGGTGATGTTGAGCAGGATGCCGGTGGCACCCTCCACGCTCGACTCGAGCAGCGGCGACGAGATGGCAGCGCGGGCGGCCTCGCCGGCTCGGCGATCGCCGGCGGCCTGGCCGATGCCCATCAGGGCCGTGCCGGAATCGCGCATGATCGTGCGGATGTCGGCGAAGTCGAGGTTGATCAGGCCCGGGATCGTGATCAGGTCGGTGATGCCCTGGACGCCCTGGCGCAGCACGTCGTCGGCCATCTGGAAGGCGTCGACGATGGAGGTGCGACGCTCGACGAGGTTCAGCAGCCGATCGTTCGGGATCACGACGATGGTGTCGACGTGCTCGGCGAGCTCCTCGACGCCGCGGTCGGCCTGCTCGGAGCGGCGACGCCCCTCGAAGCCGAAGGGCCGCGTGACGATACCGACGGTCAGCGCGCCCATCTCACGGGCGGCCTCGGCGATGACGGGAGCGGCTCCGGTTCCGGTGCCGCCGCCCTCGCCGGCCGTGACGAAGACCATATCGGCGCCGCGCAGTGCCTCCTTGATCTCCTCCTTGCTCTCGACGGCGGCCTCGCGACCGACGTCGGGGTTCGCGCCGGCGCCAAGGCCGCGCGTGATCTTCGATCCGAGCTGGATCTTGATGTCGGCATCCGTCATCAAGAGCGCCTGCGCGTCGGTGTTCGCGGCGATGAACTCCACGCCGCGGAGACCCGCGTCGACCATGCGGTTGACCGCGTTGGTGCCGCCGCCACCGACGCCGACCACCTTGATCACCGCCAGATATGCCCCGCCGTCGCGCATCGCCATGATTTCCTCCGACCCTTTACGTCTACTTGAGGTGAAGATCTGTTCCCTGAAACACGAAAGGCCCTCCGCCTGCGGCGGGAGCCAGCCCGGAGTGTACCGGAACCGAGCGCAAGGAACAACCGTGACGGCTCACCTTGTCACTGATGGTCATGACGGTTCCCCTCGGCCCAACGTTGAGACTAGCCAAAGAGCGTCCGAATGCTCTCGGCGGGAGAGGCGCCGGCCGACCAGCTGCCGACGTCGTCGACCGTGGCGGCACTGACCGCGGGGGCCGTGGGCACAGGCGCATTGGCCGTCAGCGCGTCGGGCGTGTCCTGGCGCATCACGGGTGCGGCCGGGACGCTCACGTCCACGTACTGGACGCCGGAGGAGGCGCGCCGCAACACCGAGCCGGCCACCTTGAGCTTGACTCCGACGTCGGCGCTGTCGCCGAAGCGGATGTCCAAACCGTTGCGCGTGCGTCCGGTCAGGCCATCCGCGCCGTACCCGATCGCCTGGAAGCTGAGCCCGCGGCGCGGTGCTGCTGCGACCGCGAGCTCCTGCCGGACGGCCGCCGCCGTGATGTAGCCCCCCGGTCCGGGGATGTCGGACGGCGCGGCGGCGATCACGGGAAGCGTCATCGTGCCCCGCGTCACGTCACCGAGGATGCGCCCGGACGCCGCGACGACCACGCGACCGTCGCCGGTGGGCGCGATGGCAACGGCGCGTTCCGGGACAACCGTGATCGAGAGCGTGTTGGGGAACGAGCGATCGACCGCGACGCTGCGGACGCGCGGCAGGGCGGCCAGCGTGGCGGCCACGGCACCCGGATCGACGCGCAGCAGGCTCTGACCTCCGACCTGCTTGAGGACCGCCGCCCGCACGAGCTGCGACGAGGGGCCGCCACCGGCGACCTCCACCTGCTCCACGTCGAAGGCACCGCTGGCAGCCACCAGCCGGAAGCCGAGGACGCCGAGCCCGACGCAGCACACGAGCGCCAGGGCGGCAAGGGGGAGCAGGGCGAGACGGGAGAGGCCGGGCACACGTCCACGCATTCCTCCCAGGACCGCCTCCATACGGTGTCGTTCGTCCTCCACGGCTGCTCTCCTCCGCCCCGCCGGCGCTACGACACGAACGAGACGTAGACGAAGCCCATCACGACGCCCAGGAAGGCGACCCCGGTGAGCAGGAAGCCGCGGAGGATCTCCCGCGGCGTGCGCTCCGCCTCGCGCGGGACGTGATTCCAGCGCCACCCCACGATCGGAACCAGCGCAACGATGAAGCAGGCGATGCCGGCAACCAGCAGGCGGGCATCCACGCCCCCGGTCGCCTCGAGGCCGACCTCGATGCACCGCGCACCGCCCACGACGAACAGCACGGGCCAGAACCAGAGCACGGCGGTCATGGGCCAGTCCCGCGGAGCGGTCAGCAGGTAGAGGAACGCGGCGGGCGCCAGCAGTACGACGCTCTTCCAGACGGCGCCGGGCGGATGGGGGCAGCGCAGCTCCGGTCGCAGTGCGCCGTAGTGCAGGCAGTAGCCGGACCAGCCGGTGCTGCCGTGGATCGTGATGAACGTGGTGGCCATGCAGAAGCCGACGAGGGCGACGAGGAAGAGGGCGAAGGTGATGCGCATGCGACTACCGGGCGATGGTGCCCGTACGGATGATGGTGCCAGCAACATCGGCGGGCTCTTCCGCCGAATCCCCAATCGCAGCGGTCGGCGCGTGCCGGAAACACCGATCCGCGCCCGCGGGTACGTGAAGCTCGCCGGCCTCGTCGCGGGCTCCGCTGATGTGCTCGTGCTCGCCGCTGAACGCAGCGATCGCAGTCTGCGAAGACGGCGGCGCCGGCAACGTTCGCGACGGAGAGCGGGCGAAGGGTCTCGAACCCTCGACCTACAGCTTGGGAAGCTGTCGCTCTACCAACTGAGCTACGCCCGCATGGCCGAGATGATAGCGGGATGCCGCGGGCACCCGGTCGCGCACCTCCCGCGTCACGGAGTGGCGGCGAACGCCGCCCAACCACCGTGCTGCGTGATGTCCTCGACATCGCTGCGCTCCGCGAGCCATGCTCCGTCGCCGAGCATGCCGATCACCGTCGTACCGTCGCTGAGGAAGATCTCCCCCACCACCAGGCCGCATGGCTCGGCCGCGACCTTGGCGTCCCACATCGCGCGGGGAATCCGGTAGCGCTCGCACGGGATGCTCGCGCCCTCCCCGGGGCGGGCGGCAACCAGCAGCGGGTAGGCACCGCCCACGGCGAGCAGGCGGTAGATCGGCGCAGTGGCAGCCACACCGAGGAACTCGGACCCCTCGATGCGATGGTGGTTCGGCAGCCCCCGCATCGTCGTTCCGTACATCACGCTCTCAACGGCGTCGCCCATGGACGACACGGTAGCGATGACGGCACCGGTGGTCATGCGACCCAACCGGCGCGGAGCGTGGCAGCAGCCCGGCCGGGGAATCGGCAGCCGCTGGTGGCCGCGCTTGCGCGGGACGTTCAGCCGAGTCGCCCCGGTGAACGTCCCGCGTGCGAGCGCCTAGTAGCGGTAGCGCTCGGCCTTGTACGGGCCCTCGACCGGGACGCCGATGTAGGCGGCCTGATCGTCGCGCAGCGTCGTCAGCTTCCCACCGAGGGCGGCGACGTGCAGGTGGGCCACCTTCTCGTCGAGGTGCTTGGGCAGGACGTGCACGCCGAGCGGGTAGGCCGCGGTGTTGCCAAACAGCTCGATCTGGGCGATCACCTGGTTGGTGAACGACGCGCTCATCACGAAGCTCGGATGGCCGGTGGCGTTGCCGAGGTTGAGCAGACGTCCCTCGGACAGCACGATGATCGCCTTGCCGTCGGGGAAGACCCACTGGTCGACCTGCGGCTTGACGTTGACGCGCTCGATGCCCGGGTACTCGGCCAGTCCGGCCATATCGATCTCGTTGTCGAAGTGGCCGATGTTGCCGACGACGGCGTTGTGCTTCATCTTTGCCATGTGCTCGACCGTCACGATGTCGCGGTTGCCGGTGGCGGTGATGATGATGTCGGCGGTGCCGATCACGTCATCGAGGCGCACGACCTCGTAGCCCTCCATCAGGGCCTGCAGCGCGCAGATCGGGTCGATCTCGGCGATCGCGACGCGGGCACCCTGGACGCGCAGGGACTCCGCAGAGCCCTTGCCGACGTCGCCGTAGCCGCAGACCACAGCGGCCTTGCCGGCGAGCATCAGGTCGATGCCGCGGTTGATGCCGTCGACCAGCGAGTGGCGGCAGCCGTAGAGGTTGTCGAACTTGCTCTTGGTGACCGAGTCGTTGACGTTGATGGCCGGGAACAGCAGGCTGCCGTCCTCGAACATCTGGCCGAGGCGCAGCACGCCGGTCGTGGTCTCCTCGGTGACGCCCTTGATGCCATCGGCAATGGTCGTCCACTTGGAGGGCTCGTTGGCGACCGACTCCTGCAGGAGGGTCAGGAAGACCTGGAACTCCTCGGACTCGGCGCCGGCGGGGTCCGGCACAGCGCCGGCGATCTCGAACTCGCGACCCTTGTGGACGAGCATGGTGGCGTCGCCACCGTCGTCGAGGATCATGTTCGGACCGGCCTCGGGCCACGTCAGGGCGCGATCGGTGCACCACCAGTATTCGGTCAGGGTCTCGCCCTTCCAGGCGAAGCAGGGCACGCCACGGGGCTCATCGACGGTGCCGTGCGGCCCGACGACGACGGCCGCAGCGGCCTGATCCTGCGTCGAGAAGATGTTGCAGCTGGCCCAGCGCACCTCGGCGCCGAGCGCGACCAGCGTCTCGATCAGCACGGCGGTCTGGATCGTCATGTGCAGCGAGCCGGTCACGCGCGCACCGGCGAGCGGCTGGCTGGCGCCGAACTCCTCGCGCAGGGACATCAGGCCGGGCATCTCGCCCTCGGCGATCGCGATCTCCTTGCGCCCCCACTCGGCGAGCGAGAGGTCGGCGACCTTGAAATCGGCTGCGGTCAGGACGGGCGTGGCGGTGCTGCTCATGGACGCTCCTTGCGACGTGAGACGGGGCTGAAGGCGAAGACGCCTTAACAACTTTTGTGCTGCAGATTATACATCGCAGCATTCTCCGCACCGGCCGATACCCCTCTGCCGGTCCTGCGGAGGACGATCCGTGGGCGAGGAACGTCGTGGGACAGGTGCCTCACAGCGGCAGATCGGGGTGCTGGCACCCCGAGGCACCGCGCCGAACTCTGCCATCATCGTGATGGGCGAATGGGCGTTCGTGCTCGCTTGCCTCTCGGAACGGACCCACATGACCCGTCACATCCGCACGCTGTCCCTTCTGGCGCTCCTGCTGATCACCGTAGGCATGGCTGCTGCGCCTGCCTTTGCCCGCAAGCCATCCGGCAGCGCGCGTCTGACGCTGACGGTCTCCGGGCCCGGCGCTATCCGCTACGCCGCGAATCAGCCGCAGGCTCGCGACCTCGGGGGCACGACCAAACGGCCGAGCACGAAGCTCCCGGTGCAGCGGGGCACGACCGTGGTTCTTACTGCCGTTCCGATCGCCGGCACCACGTTCGCCGGGTGGACCGGCTCGGGCTGCAAGGGCCTGCGCCCGCGCTGCAGTCTCCGCGTGGGCAAGGCCCTGACCGTCGGCGCGTCGTTCGACAAGGCAGCAACGACGGTGAGGGTCTCCTGCGCAGATGCCACCTTCACCGGCTCCGCCCTAGCCACGTGCAGCGCCACGGCCGTGGCGGCCGACGGCCTGTCCTCGACGGTCATGGTCTCCTATACGGGCAACGTCAAGGCCGGTACGGCAACGGCCACCGCTGCCTATCCCGGCGATGCCAGGCATGCCGCATCGTCCGGTGGCGGATCCTTCGCCATCGCCAAGGCGGATTCGACGACTCGCGTCACCTGTCCGGTCGTCACCTACACGGGCGCGCCGCAGACACCGTGCTCGGTGGCGGTCACCGGTGCGGGCGGTCTGTCGCTGGCCCCCACGCCGGGCTATCGCGGTGCAGCGCTCGACGCGGGCGATGCCTCGACGGCGTCCTACTCCTTCGACGGGGACGCGAACCACCTCGGTTCCTCCGACAGCCGGGAGTTCACGATTGCCAAGGCCCCATCGTCGACGACGGTGAGCTGCCCCACGTCCGTGTTCGACGGAACCGAACTGTCGCCGTGCACCGTCACGGTGACCGGCGCGGGCGGGCTGTCGCTGACGCCATCTCCGAGCTACCTCGGAGACCGCACGCTGCCGGGATCGGTTGCGACCGCCAGCTACACCTACGCAGGTGATGCGAACCATCTGGAGTCCGCTCAGATCACGACGATCGTGATCGACAGGGCTCCGTCCGCCACGACCGTCACCTGCACCGATTCCACCTACGACGCGACGGCGCAGGAGACCTGCACGGCCACCGTCACCGGCGTCGCCGGTCTCAGCCTCACGCCCACGGTCGACTACGCGGATAACACGTCGGCGAGCATCAGCGCCTCCGGGTCCTACAGCTTCGCCGGCGATGCGACCCATGAGGGCTCTTCCGACACCGCATACTTCACTATCGCCAAGGCGTCCTCCACCGCGACCGTCACCTGCGGTGCGGGATCGGTGACCTACACCGGGGGAGCACTCACTCCGTGCACCGGCTCCGTCGTCGGGGCCGGTATCTCCACGTCCCTCATCGTCGACTATCTCGAAAACACGGGTGCCGGCGAGGCCACCGCCAGCGTCAGTTGGAGCGGCGATGCCAACCACACGGCATCGGATGACACGACGACCTTCACGATCGACAAGGCCGATTCGACCATCAACCTCAGCTGCGGATCCGCGGAGACGTACGACGGCACCGCCCACGATGCCTGCGATGCGCCCATCTTCGGAGTCGGCCCGACGATCGGCGCCGCCACCATCACCTATACCGGGAACATCAACGCCGGCACCGCCACCGCCGACGCCACGTGGTCGGGCGACGACAACTACAACGGCTCGACCGACTCGACCACGTTCACGATCGCCCAGGCGACGTCGACGGTGACGGTCGACTGCGGCCTCGCGACCTACTCCGGCACCCCGCAGTCGCCGTGTTCGGCGACCGCGACGGGAGCCGGCGGGCTGAGCGCGGACGTCAACGTCATCTACACGGGCGGGCAGGTCAATTGCGTGGACAACGCCTCGGCCCAGGCAACCTACCCCGGGGATGCCAACCACTCTGCGTCCCAGATGGCGACCGGGAACTACTCGGTCGACCCGGATTCCTCACGGAGCGACGACGGCTGCGGCAGTCCCATGCCCTGACGCTCGGCGGTCAGCTCGTAGCCCTACGTCAGAGCACGAGCACGAGGTGCTCGAGCGCCACATCGTGGCCGTCGACGTGCGCGCCGAACGGATCGACCTCGCGACGAACGAAGCCGAGGCGGCCGTACAGGCTCCACGAGGGGTCCTCGTTCTCGACGACCTCGAGGTAGAC
>CANJXE010000032.1 GCA_947478745.1 Actinomycetota bacterium | reverse complement strand
GCTGCGTCAGGCTTCCGCCCATTGCGCAAGATTCCCCACTGCTGCCTCCCGTAGGAGTCTGGGCCGTGTCTCAGTCCCAGTGTGGCTGATCGTCCTCTCAGACCAGCTACCCATCGTAGCCTTGGTGAGCCATTACCTCACCAACAAGCTAATGGGCCGCGGGCTCGTCCCTGACCGGAAGCCGAAGCTACCTTTGGTACGGCGTCCTGCGACTCCGCACCTTATCCGGTATTGATCCGGGTTTCCCCGGGGTATCCCGATGTCAGGGGTTGATTACCCACGTGTTACTCACCCGTTCGCCGCTCGAGTGCCCCCGAAGGGGTCTTTCCGCTCGACTTGCATGTGTTAAGCACGCCGCCAGCGTTCGTCCTGAGCCAGGATCAAACTCTCCGTGAAAGCCTTTCGAAACACGGTGCAAGCACCGGCTTCTGGCTGTTTAGAGTGCGTGATGGTGCCACCCGGCACGAGGCCGGCAGACAGTCATCACGCTGCGTCCAACGGGTCCGAAGACCCGCTGCCGCTGGCATAAAACTCGTTAGACGACCAATCGATACCCGAAGGTGCCGATGGTCGTTCCATTGCTCGGTTTTCAAAGACCACACGCCCAGATGGCGCGACCGCGGAACATAGCAGACCTCCGAGGAGGCTGCCACGGTAGCCGTGGTGATGAAGCGCAGGGCGAGTCGGCGAACCGACGCTTCCCACGCGACAAGCGGGACAGTACCGGACCGTTGCCACGTCGTGCGCCGGTAGAAGCATGACACCCCACCCCATGTCCCACGATGTGGATCTCGTGGAACGGCGGCTGCACCGGCACCGACCGCACGGTGGAACCGCGGGGGTGACGGAATACCTCCGCAGCCCCATCAATGCTGGGGACAGCCGGCGCACGTCGCGCGCAGGAGCTGGTTCAGCCGGCGACGAGACGAACGAAGTCGCGGCGACCCCGCTGGAGCACCTTGCCCACCAATGCCGCGCGCGGCAGGTCGATCTCCTCCACCGTTTCACCATCCAGGCGCACCGCACCGCCCGTGATCAGACGACGGGCCTCGCCCCGGGACGCCACGCCGAGGTGATCGACGAGCAGCGCCGGGACGTGCACCGTCGCCTCGGGGCCCAGCTGCACCTCGCGCAGGTCCTCGGGGATCTTGTGCTCGGCGAACTGGCGGCGGAAGCCCTCGGCTGCCTGCTCGGCAGCCGCGTCGTCGTGGAAGCGGGCCGTGATCGCCCACGCCAGCGCGCGCTTGGCCTCGACCGGCTCCAACTCGCCTGCCGCCAGGGCCGCGATGCGCAGCTCCGCGTCGTCCTCGGGCAGACCCGATGCCAGCCGGAACCACATCGGCATCGCCTCGTCCGGGATCGACATCGTCTTGCCGTACATGTCGCCGGGAGCATCCTCCACGCCGATGTAGTTGCCGAGCGACTGGCTCATCTTCTGCACGCCGTCGGTACCGACCAGCAGCGAGTGGGTCATGATCGACTGCGGCGGCTTGCCCCACTGCTCCTGCAGATCGCGGCCCACCAGCAGGTTGAACTTCTGGTCGGTGCCGCCGATCTCGCAATCGGCATCGATCACGACGGAGTCGTAGCCCTGCAGCAGCGGGTACATCAGCTCCTGCAGGGAGATCGGCGTGTGCGAGGCGTAGCGCTTGGAGAAGTCGTCGCGCTCGAGGATCTGGGCCAGCGTGGCGCGTGAGGCCAGCTCGAGCAGGCCGTTGGCGCCGAGCTCGCCGAGCCACTCGGAGTTGTGGCGCAGCTCGATGCGGTCCATGTCGAGGATCTTCGCGAACTGGCGCATGTAGTCGGCCTCGTTCGCGGCGATCTGCTCGGTGGTCAGCATCGGGCGCGTCTTCGACTTGCCGGAGGGATCGCCGACGCGCGCGGTGAAGTCGCCGATGATCAGGACCGGCAGGTGCCCGGCGTCCTGGAACGCGCGCAGCTTCGACAGCACGACCGACCAGCCGAGCGTGACGCTGCCCGCGGTCGGATCGACGCCGAGCTTGATGCGCAGCGGTCGCCCCGCGGCCTCGGCCTCGGCGAGGCGCTTGACCAGCGCCCCCTCGGGCAGGACATCGACGGCATTGCGCAGCAGTGGGCGAAGGTGATCCGACATGCAGGCGGCAGGATACCCGCGCCTGCCGTCCGAGTGCGGGATACCATGAGCGAGAGCCCACTGCGGCTCACCCGCGCTATGGCACGACGAAAACCGATCCTCCGCCGCTACGGACGTCTCGTCCTCGAATTGCCGGACCAGCCCGGGCCCGTCGACGACCCCCGACGCAGACGGCTGCGCTGGCTGCGCGTCGCGCTGATCGCCTTCCTCGTCGGCCTCGTCTTCGCCTCTGCCGCCACCTATGGCTTCGTCACGGCGATCACCACGAGCCTGCCCGACCTCCGCCAGTTCGACGGCCACTCCACCAGCCTCGCGCAGGACGGCTCGATCTGGGTCACCGGCGACACGGGCACGCCCCGCCGCATCGCCATCCTGCGCTCCGACCAATCCCGCGTGATCGTCCAGAGCAGCGGCATCTCGAAGGTGATGAAGGATGCCGTCGTCGCCGTCGAGGACAAGCGCTTCTACCAGCACAACGGCGTGGATCTCAACGGCATCGGCCGCGCGCTGTTCAACCGCTTCGCCTCCGGCACCAACGAGGGCGCGAGCACGATCACCCAGCAGCTGGTCAAGAACACGTATCTCAACAGCACGCAGACCGTGCAGCGCAAGGTCCGCGAGGCCTCGCTGGCCTGGCAGCTCGAGCAGCGCTGGCCCAAGGACAAGATCCTCACCGCGTACCTCAACACCGTCTACTTCGGGCACAACACCTACGGCGTCGAGAGCGCGTCCAAGTACTACTTCGGCACCTCGGCCAAGAACCTCGACGCAGCCGACTCGGCGCTGCTCGCTGCCGTCCTGAAGTCGCCGACCACCTACGACCCGATCAACAACCCCGATGCGGCGCTGGCCCGACGCAACCTCGTGCTGCAGACGATGGCCAACCAGGGCTTCATCGATCCCGACACGGCGGCCGTCGAGGAGGGGCGCCGTCTGCTGCCGATCGCGCGCACCGAGCCCAAGCCGCTCGACACCCGCTTCCCGTACTGGGTGCAGTTCATCACCGAGCAGCTCGTCAACCGCTTCGGCACCGCCCAGACGTTCGGCGGCGGCATGAAGGTCGTCACCACGCTCGACCTCCACCAGCAGCAGCTCGCCGAGCAGGCCGTCAAGGACCAGCTGCAGACGCAGGGCACGCGCATGCCCCAGGCGGCGGTCGTGTCGATCGATCCCCGCAGCGGCGAGGTGCTCGCGATGGCCGGCGGCAAGCCGTACTCCGCCCGCCACCAGTTCAACGTCCCCGCCGACGGCCACCGCCAGCCGGGCTCGTCGTTCAAGCCCTTCGTCTACCTCGCGGCCCTCGAGAAGGGCGTACGCCCCTCCACCACCTTCCACAGCTCCAAGCAGCTGTTCGACCTCGGTGGCGGCCAGTTCTGGTACGTCGTCAACTCCGAGGACGCGTACGGCAAGGACCTCAACCTCAACGAGGCGCTCGTGGTGTCCGACAACACGGTCTTCGCCCAGCTGACGATGCTGATCAAGCCGTCGAGCGTCGCCGACGTTGCCCATCGCCTCGGCATCCTCTCCCCGATCGACTCCGGCCAGCCGGCGATCGGGCTCGGCGGGCTCTTCGTCGGCGTGACGCCGCTCGAGATGGCGCACTCCTACGCCACCATCGCCAACAACGGCCAGCGCGTCGGCGGCTCGATCCTCTTCCACACCCCCGATTCCGGCATCACCGACCCGACGATGGAGCCCATCTCCATCAAGCGCATCCAATTTCCCGACGGCAAGACGTACGTCAACACGCCCGTCGCAGTGCAGGCCGTTCCCCAGGATGACGCCCTCGAGGTGACGCAGGCCATGAAGGGCGTCATCACCCGAGGCACCGGCGTGAGCGCCAATATCGGCCGCCCCGCCGCCGGCAAGACGGGCACGACCTCGGACTTCAAGGACGCCTGGTTCGTCGGCTCGACGCCGCAGCGCACCACGGCGGTGTGGGTCGGCTACGAGAACCCCGCCCGCCCGATGCGCACCCAGTACAACGGCACGCCGGTCTTCGGCGGCACGTTCCCCGCGCTGATCTGGTCGGACTTCATGCGCAACGCCATGCAGGGCCTGAGCCGCGACGACTGGGCCATGCCGGTGGGCGTTCCCTCCATCCCCGTCTCGGTCGATCCGCGCACCGACGAGCGCGTGCCGCCGGGCTGCAAGTACGCGCAGGTGGTCGTCTGGGCCGAGTCCCGCGCGCCGCTGCAGATGGGTCCGTGCGAGTCCGACCTGATCTCCGTGCCGGACTTCGAGGCGTCGAACAAGCGCAAGGCGAACTCGATCGCCACCGGCTCCGGCCTGCAGATCCGCTACCAGTACCGGCCGGCCCAGCCGGGCGACACGCCCGGCACCGTCGTCGTGCAGTCCCCGTCCCCGCTCAGCGCGGTGCAGCCCGGCAGCGTCGTCACGCTGATCATCGCGCGCAGGATCCCGAGCATCCTCGTGCCGAACGTCGTCGCCACCAAGGGTCAGCCGAGCACCACCGAGGGCGCGATCGCGCGCCTCCAGGCCGCGCAGTTCCGGGTCATCGTCGTGGATCAGCTCGACGCCGAGGGGCTCCCGCTCGGGTCGATCGTGGCGCAGAGCCCTGCAGCCAACAAGCCCGCACCGCTCGGTGCCGTGATCACGATCTCCGCCAGCGGCGACTACAAGGGTCCGACCGTCCCCAACATTGCCGGCAAGACCGTGGCCGAGGCGCGCACCGAGCTCGAGCA
Organism: Actinomycetota bacterium; assembly: GCA_947478745.1. Classification (GTDB taxonomy): domain Bacteria; phylum Actinomycetota; class Thermoleophilia; order Gaiellales; family F1-60-MAGs149; genus F1-60-MAGs149. The sequence goes on along the minus strand of CANJXE010000032.1, from coordinate 13,106 downwards.
GGCCGGTCTCGTCGCCGGCGCGATCAACGCCGACGGCGTGCTCAATCCGGCCGACCGCGTCTTCAGCGTGGAGCCCTCCCCGGGCAGCAAGGTGCCGGCAGGCACCAAGATCACCCTGTACGTCTCGCCCTTCTAGGGCTTGACGGCGGCGCTGTAGATGCGTGCGCGCAGCAGGCGACCGCGCGACGTGATGTCGTCTCGGGCCCAGACCACGCGACCGGCGCCGAAGGACGGATCCGTCAGTCGCGCCTCCGAGCGCGGGACCGCCGTGATGCGGCTCGTCTTGCCCGTGGCGAGATCCGCCATCCAGAGCTCGTCGCTGATGCCTTGCTTGCCGCCGCGCAGACGCACGGCGACTCGGGAGCCCGCCACTGCGGGTCGTGTCACCTCGAAGGGATCGCCCTTGCCGAACGAAACGGAGGTCAGCAGCGTGCGCGCCGCGCCGTCGATGCCATAGGCCACCAGCGCAGTCTGCTGCCGCCCCTTGGCCGACGTGCGGCGGATGGCCAGCGCCGTCCCGTCATCGGCCAGCGCGACCGAGTAGATCGTTGCCACCTTGGTGTCGGGCTCGACAGCGCGCGTCGAGAGCGCTCCGGCCGCGGAGCGGAAGCCGATCATCGTGCCCCCGGCCGTCGCCTTGGCCGCCCACGCAATACCGGCGGCACTGGCGGCGACCGAGGTGATCGTGCCGCCGGCCTGCTCCGATGTCACCAGCGTCGTGGGTGCACCACCCGTGTTGGGTGCGCTGTAGATGATGTTGTTGTCCACCCACACGACCGTCGTGCCAGCGGCGGCGACGAGATGCGGCGTGGCGATCTCGTGCGGGTCGGTCTGATCCTCGGCGACGACGGTCGACGCGCCGGCAGCGGAAACGCTCGCCACGAAGCCGCCGGTGCCGGGGAACGCGACGGCGTAGGCGAAGGAGGAGTCCGACTCGGTCACCGGGCCCTGCACCGTGTTGCACGGCATCGTCGTGCACGGCTGGTGCACGACGGGGATGTTCGTGCCCGCCGAGCGGACCACCAGTCGGTCGCCGCGGAAGGACGCGACCACGCGCACGTCGCCATCTTCCTTGGCGACCTCGAGCCAGGCGAAGTCGCCGGCGCCGATGGCGGGGGCGGCGATCCACGCGGACGTGGTGGAGTACGCCACCACGGGCGTCGAGACGAACGCGACCATGGGACTCAGCGTACCGGCGGATCCGCCAGAACGGCGGCCAGGGCCTCGGCGACCCGCTCCTGCTGCTCCAGCGTCAGCTTGCCGAAGAACGGCAGGGCGAGCGCGCGGGCCGAGGTAGCCTCGCTGATCGGGAACTCGCCCTCGCGATGACCGCGTGCGCGGTAGAGCGGCTGCAGGTGGATCGACGGGAGGTACGGCTTCGAGGCCACGCCGCGCTCGGCGAGCAGGCCGATCACGGCGTTGCGATCCACGTGGGGCTCGAGCAGGACGGTGTAGACGAACCAGGAGCGCACGTCGCCCTCCACCACGCTGGGCAGCGTCACCCCGGGGATGCCGGCCAGCAGCGGCGCGTAGCGCTCGGCAACTGCGGCGCGCCGGCCGAGGATCTCGTCGAGGCGCTCGACCTGGGCCAGGCCGACGGCGGCCGACAGATCGTCCATCCGGTAGTTCCAGCCGAGGCGATCGTGCTCGAGCCAGGCGCCCGAATCGGCGCGGCCCTGATTGCGCAGGCTGAGGAGATCCTCGTAGACGTCGTCGTCGTCGGTCGTGACGATGCCGCCCTCGCCCGTCGTCATCTGCTTGTTCGGGTAGAACGCGAAGATCGTCGGCGAACCGTGGGTGCCGACCTTGCGGCCCTGGCGCATGGCGCCCAGCGCCTCTGCCCCGTCCTCGACGATCGCGAGGCCGTGCTTGGCGGCGATCGCGGAGATCGCCTCGATGTCGCACGGCAGACCGAAGATGTGCACGGGGACGATCGCCTTGGTCCGCGGCGTGATCGCGGCCTCGAGGGCCGCGGGATCGAGGTTGAAGGTGACCGGATCGATGTCGGCGAACGTCACGTCGGCGCCGGCGTGCAGGGCGCAGTTGGCCGACGAGATAAACGAGAACGGCGAGGTGATGACCTCATCGCCCGGCCCGACCCCAGCGCGGACGAGGCCGAGGTGCAGGCCCGCCGTGCCGCTCGACACCGCGGCAGCGTGCTTCGTGCCGACCCAGTCGGCGAAGGCGCGCTCGAAGCGCGGCCCCATCGGGCCGAGCGAGAGCATCCCGGACCGCAGCACCTCGAGGACGAGCTCCTCCTCGCGCGGTCCGATGTCGGGCTGCGCGAGCGGGATCGGCTCGCTGACCGAGCTCACGCGCCCGCGGGGAACTCGAGGAAGGTCTTCGACAGCTCGTGCTTGCCGTGCACCGTCGCGAAGAAGATGTCCTGAATCTGCTGCGTGATCGGGCCCTTGCCGATGTGGTGATCGTCCAGGGACGCCACCGGGGTGACCTCGGCGGCCGTGCCGGTCAGGAAGACCTCGTCGGCGAAGTAGAGCTCGGCGCGGGTGAGATCGCGCTCGATCGTCTGGATGCCGATCGTCTCGGCCATGTCCATCACCGCATGGCGGGTGATGCCCGGCAGGCAGGAGGCGCTGATCGGCGGCGTGTAGAGCTTGCCCTTCATCACCGCGAAGACGTTCTCGCCCGAGCCGTCGGCCACGAGGCCGGCCTCGTTGAGGAGGATCGCCTCGTCGTAGCCGTGCTTGAGTGCCTCCATCTTGGCCAGCTGCGAGTTGAGGTACTGGCCCGAGGCCTTCGCCGTCGCCGGGATCATGTTGGGGCCGATCCGGCGCCACGAGGAGATCATGCAGCGGATGCCGTTCTGGATCGCCTCGTCACCGAGGTACGCGCCCCACTTCCAGACAGCGATCATCGTGTGCACGGGGCAGTTGAGCGGGTTGACGCCCATCTCGCCCGCACCGCGGAAGACCAGCGGTCGGATGTAGCAGGCAGGCAGGTTGTTGGCCTTGATCGTCTCGTGCACGGCGGCACTGAGGTGCTCGTCCGAGTACGGGATGTGCATGTAGTACTGCTCAGCCGAGCGACGCAGCCGCGCGACGTGGTCGCCGAGATGGAAGACGCCGGCACCCCGATCCGTCTCGTAGGCACGGATGCCCTCGAAGACGCCGGAGCCGTAGTGCAGGGCATGCGTCAGGACGTGGACCTTCATCTCGTCGTACTCGATGAGCTCTCCGTCGAACCAGATCTTGTCGGACTGCATGCGTTAGCTCTCCCGTCTGTGCGCACGGGAATGCTACCCGGGCCAGCGGACTGGGCGCACCGCTATGACGGGGATCAACGTTGCCCAGGGGTCTGACCCCTCCGCAACGATCAACCGCCTAGGAACTGAGACGGGCGCGCAGGAGACCCTGCAGCGCCTTGGCGTCGGCACGGCCGCCGCTCTGCTTCATGCACTGCCCGACCAGGAAGCCGATCACCTGCTCGCGTCCGCCACGGAAGGCCTCGACCTCGTCGGGGTGCGCGGCGAGCACGGCGTCGATGATCTCGCCGAGGGCGTCGTCGCCGCCGACCTGGGCGAGGTTGCGGTCCTGCACCACGCCGGCTGCCGTGGCGGCCGGGTCCGCGACCAGCGCCGCGAAGACCTCCTTGGCGGCGGTCTGATTGATCGTGCCATCGACGACCAGCGCGATCAGCGCGGCGAGGCGCTCGGGGGTGACGGGGCTCTGCACGGCCGACAGCGCGTCGGCGTTGAGATGCGCCTGCAGCTCGCCCATCACCCAGTTGGCGGCGATCTTGAGGTCGCCCGTGCGGAGCGCGAGGTCGTCAAGGTAGGCCGCGAGCCCCGTATCGGTGGCCAGCACGAGCGCGGTGGCCTCAACGAGACCGGCCTCGCTCAGGCGATCAAAGCGCGCGACCGGCAGCTCGGGCAGGTGACCGGCCAGGGCGGCCAGCGACTCCTGATCCTGCGTGACGGGCAGCAGGTCCGGCTCGGGGAAGTAGCGGTAGTCGTGGGCCTGCTCCTTCGACCGCAGCGACGAGAGCGTGCCCGTCGTCGGATCGAAGTGCAGCGTCTCCTGGTCGATGCGCTCGCCGGCCTGGACGAGGCCCAGCTGGCGCTCGAGCTCGGCCTCGACGCCGCGCTCGAGGAAGCGGAACGAGTTCATGTTCTTCAGCTCGGTCTTGGTTCCGTACTCGGTCGAGCCGATCGGGCGGATCGAGACGTTGGCGTCGGCGCGCAGCGAGCCCTTCTCCATGTCGCATTCGGAGGCGCCGATCGCGATCACGGTGGCGCGCAGCAGCGTCAGGAAGCGGCGCGCATCCTCGGGCGAGCGGATGTCGGGCTCGGTCACGATCTCCAGCAGCGGGGTGCCGACGCGGTTGAAATCGACGACGGAGCCAGCCGAGCCGGAGATGCGCCCGCCCTCGCCGCCTGCGTGGATCATCTTCGCGGCGTCCTCCTCGAGGTGCGCGCGCGTGAGCCGGACCGTGAAGCCGTCGGCTCCGGGCACCCGGAAGATGCCCTCCCCGCACAGGGGCTGGTCGTACTGGCTGATCTGGTACGCCTTCGGGCTGTCCGGGTAGAAGTACTGCTTGCGGCTGAACTCGCTGACGTCGGGGATCTGGCAGCCGAGCGCCAGCCCGACGCGCACCGACTGGCGCACCGCCTCGGCGTTGGCGACCGGCAGCGCGCCGGGGTGCGCGAGGCAGACCATGCAGACGTTGGTGTTGGGCTCATCGCCGAAGTTGTTGGGGCACGAGCAGAACATCTTGGACGCGGTGTTCAGCTGGACGTGGATCTCGAGCCCGATCACGGCCTCGTACCCGTCCCGCTGCCAGGGGGCGCTCATGCGCCGCTCCGCATCGAAGGCGGCACGACGTCGAACGCGTGCTCGGCCTCGAAGGCGGCGCCGAGGCGCAGCAGCAGGTTCTCCGAGTGCGCCGGCCCGATGATCTGCAGGCTGCTCGGCAGCCCGTCCGACAGCCCGTTGGGCAGGGACAGCGCCGGGATGCCGGCCAGGTTGACGGGCAGCGTGAAGATGTCGTTGGCGTACATCGCCAGCGGGTCGTCGAGGCGCGCACCGATCGGGAAGGCCGTGGTCGGCGCCGTCGGCAGCAGGATCGCGTCAACGCCCTGGAAGGCGGTGTCGAAGTCCTGGCGGATCAGCGTGCGAACGCGCTGGGCCTGCACGTAGTAGGCATCGTGGTAGCCGGCCGACAGGGCGTAGGTGCCGATCATGATGCGCCGCTTGACCTCGGGCCCGAAGCCCGCATCGCGCGTCGCCTCGTACATCGAGCGCACGTCGGGTGCATCGACGCGCAGGCCGTAGCGCACGCCGTCGAAGCGCGACAGGTTCGCGGAGGCCTCGGCCGGCGCGATCACGTAGTAGGCGGCGAGGCCGTGGCGCGAGTACGGCAGCTCGACGTCGACGATCGTCGCGCCGAGCGCCGTGGCGATCGCCAGCGACTCGTCGAAGCGCGCGCGGATGCCCGGCTCGACGCCCTCCTCCAGCTCGGCCCGCGGCACGCCGAACGTGATGCCGTCGAGGCGGCCGGCATCGGGCACGACGATCGGCTCGCGGGGGCCGGTGCAGGTGGCGTCGCGGTCGGTGTCGCGGGCGATCACCTGGTGCAGGAGCGCCGCGTCGCGGACCGTCAGCGCCATCGGTCCGACCTGCTCGAGCGACGAGGCGAAGGCGATCACGCCGAAGCGCGAGACCGTGCCGTAGGTGGGCATCAGACCGACCAGGCCGCAGAACGCCGCGGGCTGGCGGATCGAGCCACCGGTGTCGGTGCCGAGCGACCACGGTGCGCAGCCGGCGGCGACGACGGCCGCCGAGCCGCCGGACGAGCCACCGGGCACGCGCGTGAGGTCCCAGGGGTTGCGGGTCGGTCCGTAGGCGGAGTGCTCGGTCGACGACCCCATCGCGAACTCGTCGAGGTTCGTCTTGCCGAGGCTGACGAGGCCTGCCTCGTTGCCGCGGGCCACGACGTCGGCGTCGTCGATCGGCACGAAGCCCTCGAGGATCCGCGAGCCCGCCGTGGTCGGCACGTCCTTCGTGGAGAGCAGGTCCTTGTACGCGATCGGCACGCCGCTGAGAGCGTCACCGGCGACCGCATCCTGGGCGCGGGCCGCCGCGAGCGAGCGCTCGGCGTCGACGTGCAGGTACGCGTGCACGTCGCCATCGACGGCGGCGATGCGATCGAGGTACGCCTGGGTCAGCTCCTCCGAGGTGCACTCCCCCGCGCGCAGCATGCCCATGGCGCGCTCGGCGGTGAGCCCGATGACGTCGATGCCGGACATCTAGGCCCCGATCGGCGGAACGCGGAAGCCATCCGCGCTCGGATCGGGGGCGTTGCGCAGGGCGTCCTCGCGCGGCAGGCCGGGGCGCGCCACGTCGGGGCGCAGCGAGTCGGCGCTGTCGCGCGAGTGCTTCGTCGGCGGCACGTCGGCGATCGGCAGCGCCGCGATGGTGTTGACGTGGGCGAGGATGCTGGTCAGCTCGCGTCCGAGGCGCTCGACCTCGGCATCGTCGAGGCCGAGGCGTGCGAGAGCCGCGACGTGGCGCACCTCATCCGCGGTCAGCTCGACGCCCGACATCCCGTCCTCAGCGACCGGCAGAGCGCTCGGCTGCGTCGATCGTGTTCTTCAGCAGCATCGCGATGGTCATCGGGCCGACGCCGCCGGGAACCGGCGTGATCAGCTTCGCCTTGGGCTGCACGGCGTCGAAGTCGACGTCGCCGCAGAGGCCCTCGGGCAGGCGGTTGATGCCGACGTCGATCACGACGGCACCCTCCTTGACGCAGTCGGCGCCGATCATCTTGGGCCGGCCGACGGCCGCCACGAGGATGTCGGCCTGGCTGCAGATCCCGGCCAGGTCCTTGGTGCGCGAGTGGCAGATCGTGACGGTGCAGTCCTCCTTGAGGAGCAGCAGCGCCTGCGGCTTGCCGACGATCTCGGAGCGACCGATCACCACGGCGTGCGCGCCGCGCAGCTCGACCCCGTAGGCCTTGAGCAGCTCGATGCAGCCGGCGGGCGTGCAGGGCAGCGGGCCGGGCTGGAGCGTCATCAGACGCCCCATCGCGTCGGCGGTGAGGCCGTCGGCGTCCTTCTCGAAGGGGATGCGGTTGAGCGCGGCATCGGTGTCGAGGTGGTCGGGCAACGGCATCTGCACGATCATCCCGTGGATCGCGGGGTCGTTGGCGACCTCGTCGATCTTGGCCTCGAGCTCGGCCTGCGTCGTCTCGCGCGGCATGACGACCTCGAGCGAGTGCAGGCCCGCCTCGGTGCACGCCTTGTGCTTATTCGCGACGTAGACCTGCGATGCAGGGTCCTCGCCCACGATGATCACCGCGAGGCCGGCGCGGACGCCGGTCTCCTCGAGGAGCTTCTTGGTGCGCTCTGCAACCCCGGCTCGAACCGTTGCCGCCACTGCCTTGCCGTCGATCAGATTGTCCATGGGCGCAGGGTACCGACGCGGGTCGCGGACGGGTTCAGTCGCCGGTGCGGATGAACTGGATGCGTCCGACCGAGGTGGTCTTCTCGGGCGTATCCCACGGCGCCACGGTGACGTCGCAGGTCGCGAGCGTCCGACCGGCGCGCAGGCAGATCGCCGTGACGCGCAGCGGCGAGAGGTCGGCCATGCGCAGGAAGTCGCTGCGCAGGTCGACGGCGACCCACGTCGCCGGCGCCTTCGCCATCACCGCGTACCACCCCGCCGTATCGACCAGCGTGGCGAGCGTGCCGCCGTGCAGCATCGGCGGCTCGATGTACCCGAGCGCAGCGTGGGTGGGGTCGAGGCGCATGACGATCCCGTCGCCGTCGCGGCCGAAGTACGACAGCCCGATCGCGGTGTCGAGGGGCGAGTTCTCGTGGTCCTTCAGCGGGTCTTCCATGCGTGCAGCGTAGCCCTCGCCGTGGCAGACTCCAAGGCTGTACCCCAGGAGGCCCCGATGGCGCACAACTCGATCGCATTCAACGACCCGCTGACCCTCGAGCTCGACGAGCTCGGTCCCAAGCCCAACCCGTCCCGCGGCGAGCCCGTCGAGTCCGGCAAGGTGCTGTTCGAGGATGCGTTCATCGAGGCCGGCGTCTGGGAGTGCACCCCGGGCACGTTCCCGTCCAAGCGCGAGGGCTTCCGCGAGGCAGTCACCATCATCAAGGGCAAGGGCATCCTGCGCGACGCAGACGGCAACGAGACGCCGTTCTCCGCCGGCTCCGCCGTCGCCATCCCCGAGGGCTGGACCGGCGAGTGGGACATCCAGGAGACGACCCGGAAGGTCTACGTCGTCTCGTTCACCGAGCCGCGCGGGTAGCGGCTCGGCAGCGGGCACGCCGCGCCCTCGGGCCGGCGGCGCTTGGCGATCTGCGCGTAGCCGCGCGCACCCAGTCCGTGCACCCCGGGGATGTAGAGCGCCCACGCGCCGAGCGCCCCCAGGGGCGTGCGGATGGCGATCGACCTGACGGCATCGATGCCCAGCGCCACGTCGCCGTTGGGGAACCGCACCCGCAGCCCGTCGCCGAGCGCGCCCCGGCCGACCTCGGGGTGGCGGACGACGGCCACCGAGTAGCCCATGTCGTCGAGGCGACGGAGCCAGTCGAGCCGACGCACCCACCCCACGCTGCGTCGGCACATGCCGCAGGTGTCGTCATAGACCACGATCGGGCGCATGCTCATCAATTCGCGTCGACGACGAGCGGAGCCCACTCGCGGCCGGCCGCCTTGGCCGCGGCGGCGACGAGGTCGGCGAAGCGCTCGCGATCCTGGAGCTCGACGGGAAACGCCGGCACCCAGGCGATCTGCCCCACGCCATCGAGATCGCTCAGCGCCTCGGCTGTGGCCCAGTGGAGGTCGGGCCCGATCTTGACGTCCCGCGCCCCCGCCTGCGCGAGCAGCGGCGCCACCTGCGATGCGGCCGGGCCGATCAGGACGATGCGGTGCGCGGCGCGCGCGAACTCGACGCACGCCTCCCGCAGCAGGCGCTGCTCGCCGGGCGACGCGTGCACGTGGCCGTGGTCCATGTCGGCAATGCCGCCGACGATCAGGACCGCCGAGTCGTCGGGCAGCTCGCGCACGAAGGCCGTGGCCTTGCTCGGCGTGGCCGCCATGCCGTCGTGGTGGACGGCCACGGCGCCCACGTGACCGATGCACTCGCCGCGCCAGACCGGCGCGCGGAACGCGGCGATGTCCTCGCCATCGACGTCGACGTGGAGGCCGTCGCGCACGACGGCCACGGCGCAGGCGATGTTGCTGCGCAGGTGGGCGGATGCGCCGGCCACCACGGCCAGCGGGTCCTCGCCGTCGAAGCGGATCACGTGCACGCCCTCGCGCGGGGCGAGCGCCTGGGCGCTGTCGGGCAGCACGGCGGTGTCACCCGGCTCCTGGTGGATCAGGATCCGCTGCTTGGTGGCGAAGTAGCGTCCCTCTCCCCCGTGCAGCTCGGCATGGTCTGGGCTGAGCGACGTGACCACCGCGATGCGCGGACTCGCCGACATGTAGGCGAGGTGCGTGCTCGTCAGCTCGACGACGAGCACGTCGGGAGCCCGTCCCGCCACGAGGTCGGCGAGCGTGTCGGCGCTCGGCCAGGCGTTCTCGGCGCGTCCGCTGGGCGGCACGATCACGTCCCAGCCGGCGGCGTCGAGCAGGTGCGCGATCAGGCGCGTCGTCGTCGTCTTGCCCGCCGTGCCGGTGACGCCGATCACCGGCGTCGACCACTCGTGCAGGATGACGTCGGCGAGGCAGCCGACGGGAATGCCCCGCTCGCGCGCCGCGATCACATGCGAGGCGGTCTCCGGCGTCCAGCAATCGACCATCAGCACGTCGGCGCGCTGCGCCGCCGCCAGCCGCTCGTGCACCAGCGTGCAGCCCTCGGGCGTCTCGACCTCGGGCTCGTGGTCGGCAATCCACACGTCGGCACCGCGGTCGCGCAGCAGCTCGGCGAGCGCCGCTCCGTCGCGGTCGAGCCGGTCGATCACGACGCGGCGGCCACGGATCTGGTCTGCGGCGTAGGGATTCATCGGCTGTCGGTCGTGCGGTCGATCTGCGCCATGCCGTGCTCCTCACGATGATCGCGTGCCCGGAGACCGCTCGGGTCTCCGGGGTGCGAGAGGCGACGACCAGAATCGAACTGGTGTGGACGGCTTTGCAGGCCGCTGCCTAGCCACTCGGCCACGTCGCCGGACCTGCGGATCTTACGCGCAGTCGCGTGCACGGGGGCTCAGGACTGCATCAGATGGAACACGTGCGTCCAGGAGCCGTCCTTCAGGTGCGTGCTCACGCACCAGCCCGTCGCGCCGCGGTAGCGGCCGCTGCCGCCGGTGATCGGCCGGGTCGTGTTGGACAGCACGGCGATCGTGGGTGCTGCCAATGCGTAGACCGCGATGCCCTCGACGACGATCTGGTTCGAGGTGTTCCCGATCGTGAAGACCAGCGTCCCGATCCGGATCTCCTTGCCGGCCGTCGGGCGCTGCGACTGCGTCGTGACCAGCTCGGCCTGCAGCGAGCCGATGCGCCGGTCGCCTCCCGGTGCAGTGATGCCGATCGCGCCGAGGCGGCGGTCGCCGACGCTGGTGCCGGGAACTCCCCCGTCGAGGTAGGTGAGCGTCATCGGGCCGTGGTCGACGGTGACGATGGTCGGCGGCGCAGCGAGCGCGACGGACGCGGACGCGCCCAGCACGATCAGGGTCGAGAGCAGGACGAGCAGGCGATGACGCACGGGGCCTCCGGGGCGATGATCGGGACGACGGTCCCCGGCATTCAACCAGTCGCGAGAGCGACGTGTCGGGAGGACCCGTGCCGGGCCCGTAGTCCGCCCGCCCGCGGGAACGATGCGGCCGGCGCCCGTGGCCGGCGCGGTCGGCCTCAGCCGCCGGCGCTGTCGGCCAGCGGCTCCTGGGTGAACGGGTCGTCGTCCACGGCTGCTGCCGGGCGCTCCGTGCCGGGCATGATCTCGAACGTCGGGTCGAAGTGCACGAGCATGCCGGCCAGCGTCATCAGCACGCTCGCGTCGCCATCCAGCTGCGCGGTGCCGTCGGCGACCTGCTGCTGCAGCGGCACCGCCCCGGTCATCGCCTGCTCGATGTCGGATCGGTTGATCGTGATCGTCAGGTCGGGGTTGTCGGCGAGGTGCCCCTCGAGGCTGGTGAGCGTGCCGTTGGCCAGCTCGACCACGAACTGCTCGTCGACATCGGGTGAGATCAGGTTGATCACGAACGACGCCGACTCCGCGCGCTTGGGGTCGAGCCGGATCCCGAGCAGGTCGAGGAACTGCGCGGTGCTCACGGCGCGGATGATGTCCGGCCCCGTGCTCTTGGGGAAGGTGCCATCGGGCAGCCCCGACCGCAGCTCGAGCGCCGCCGCCAGAAAGCTGTTGCGCACGCTCGGGCTCTCCTTCTGGTACCCGATCTGCTCGAAGGCGTCGGCCAGCAGGCGCTTGGCGGCCACATTGCCGGGCTCGGCGTAGACCAGCTTGTTGAGGATCTCGACGGCGTGGAGGTACTGGCCGTCGTCGATCAGCGTCTGCCCGCGCGCGAGGATGGGATCGGCTCCGCCCATCAGCTCCACGTACAGCGGCGCCGAGTCGGCCGGGGACAGCGGCATCAGGGTGGCGGGGTTGCCGTCCCAGTAGCCCAGCAGACGGTTGATCACCGCCCGCGCGTTGTGCTCGACCGAGCCGTGATAGCTGCGGGCCGCCCACTGCCGCTGCAGGCTCACGGGCGGCTGGTACACGTTGTGGATCTCGCTGATCGTGACGCCCTGGTTGGCCAGGTGCAGGACCGCGTTGTTGAGGTTGGCGTACGCGTCGCGCTGGGTGCGCATGATCTCCTGGATGCGATCGTTGCCCCACCGCGGCCAGGTGTGCGCCGAGAACATCACCTCGGCGTCCTGCCCGAACAGGTAGAGCGCCTTGTTGATCTGCCGCGACCACTCGAGGGCATCGCGCACCAGCGCCCCGCGCAGCGTGTAGATGTTGTGCACGGTCGCCACGATGTTCTCGGCCGCCCAGAAGGCCTTCCAGTCGGGGAACCAGGTGTTCATCTCGACGGGCGCCTCGGTGCCCGGCGTGTTCTGGAAGACCATGCGCACGCCATCGACCGTGCGCTCCTCGATCGGCTCGCCGATGCTCACGGTGGGCGCGATCAGCCCCGGGGTGCCGTTGGCGACGGCCTTGCCGATGGCCTGGTCCACGTGGCCGAAGGGGCAGCGGTGCAGCAGCGTGCCGTACTGGTAGGTCATGCGCCGGTTCATGGCGTTGCCGGCGTACACGTTCTCGGCCACGGCGTGCTCGAGGAAGCCCGTCGGCGCGATCACCGGCACGGCGCCCGAGCGCACGTCGGCCTCATCGACGATGCCGCGCACCCCACCCCAGTGGTCGGCGTGCGAGTGCGAGTACACCACCGCGACCACAGGCCGCTCGCCGAGGTGCTCGGTCACCAGCGCCAGTGCCGCCGCGGCGGTCTCCGTCATGGTCAGCGGATCGAAGACGATCCAGCCCGTGTCGCCCCTGACGAACGTGATGTTGGCCAGGTCGAAGCCACGCACCTGGTAGATGCGGTCGGGCAGCACCTCGTACAGGCCGTACTCCATGTTGAGGATCGCCTGGCGCTGCAGCGAGGGATGGATGCTGTCGAAGTCCTGGCCGTCGAGCAGGAAGTCGTAGCTGCCGATGTCCCACACGACCTTGCCGTCGGCCGCCAGGATCCTGCGGTCGCGCGGCGTGGCCACGCGTCCACGACGCGCCTCGTCGAAGTCCCGCTCGTCCTCGAAGGGCAGCAGCAGGCGAGCGGCCTGCTGCGCCGCCGCGGTGTGTGCCGACGGCGGCTGCCCCAGCGGATGGAAGTGCGGGTGATCGGCCATGCGCTGGGCATTGTCCGGCGTCCGCGATCGAACGCATCCGCACGAATCCGCAGCCCACCCGGGCCGATGGCGACGTCCCGGTGCGGCGGAGTACGCCCGCACCGGCAACAGGCCGGCGGGTGCGCTGCGTCGAGCCCCCGCTAGAGAGATTCGGCCAGCGCGCGCTCGAGCACGAGGCTCGGCGGCATGCGGGACATGCCCTTCATCGCGGCATCGGCCTCATGCATGCGGCTCATCGCGCGGCTGGCGTCGCCGGGCGTCCAGTACCCGACGGCGACGAGCATCTTC
>CANJXE010000031.1 GCA_947478745.1 Actinomycetota bacterium | reverse complement strand
GCGTGGATCATCGAGCAGCTGAAGGTGTCCGTCCCGATCTGGAAGCGCGAGGTCTACGCCGACGGCGCCGTCTGGGTCGGACGCGGCTCCTGAACGGAACAGAGGGGCCTGGCCCCTTTGTCCCGATCGACTAGATCAGCTCGCCGCCCCGCATGTCGGGGTGGTTGCGCGAGAAGTCGGGCTTGAGGTCGTCGAGCTCGCGGGCGCGGATGACCGCCGGACGCGCGCCGACCCGGGCGAAGTGCTCCTGCACCGGGGCACCACCGATCTGCACATCGTCCACGAACGACTGCCAGCCGACGAGCATGTAGAGGTAGATGTCGGCGATCGAGAACTGGTCGCCGATGCACCACTCGCGGCCTTCGAGCTGAGTGTCGAGGTACGCGCCGTGCTGCGCCATCGCGCCGAGACCCTTGGCGCGGATGCCGTCGGCACCGGACTCGTCGGAGGTCAGGAACCCCGGCATCATCAGCGGCCACCAGGCGCCGTGCAGGGTGTTGGCCGTCCACGTGATCCAGCGGTAGACGTCGGGGCGGCGCGGATCGCCGATCGGCGGGATCAGCCCGGCCTCCGGAAAGCGGTCCGCGATATGCAGCAGCACCGCACCGGTCTCGTAGACCCGGACGTCGCCCTCGTGCAGCGCGGGCACGCGCTTGAGCGGATTGGTCTCCGCGAAGCCCGGGATGAGGTCGCGATTGCGCGGATGCACGTTGATCGCCTCGTAGTCCGCACCTGCCTCCTCAAGGGCGGCACGGGCCGCGAAGGACGAGGATCCGGTGATCTGATACAGATGAATCATTGCGCGGCTGAAGGTATCAGAGCCGTCCCGCGAGGCACCGGACGGCTCCCGGAAATCGCCATCCGCCGTACCATTCGGCACATGGACGCCCTGCGTCAGCTGCCCGCGGTGGAGCACGTGCTCCACGACCCCGCGCTCGCCGGACTCGTGGCGGAGCTCGGCGCCGCGGGCGCGACCGATCTCGTGCGCCGGGCGCTCGACGCGCGCCGGGGCGCACTGCTCGACGGAGCCGATCCCGCCCCCGACCGAGGCGCGGAGACGGCGATCATCGCCGCCATCGCGCGCTCCCTCGACGCCCAGCCGCTGCGCACCGTCATCAACGCGACCGGCGTCATCGTCCACACGAACCTCGGCCGCTCGCCGCTCGCCCCCGAGGCGGTCGCCGCCGTCGCCGCGAGCGCCGGGGCGTACGCCGACCTCGAGCTCGACCTCGCGACGGGCCAGCGCGGCTCGCGCCAGACCCACGTCGGTCCGCTGATCGCACGTCTGACCGGCGCCGAGGCCGGCATGGCCGTCAACAACGCGGCCGGCGCGCTCGTGCTGACGCTGGCGGCGCTCGCCCGCGGACGCGAGGTGATCGTCTCGCGCGGCCAGATGATCGAGATCGGCGACGGCTTCCGCCTGCCGACGATCATGGAGCAGGCCGGGGCGCGGCTCGTGGAGGTCGGCGCGACGAACCGCACACGGCTCGACGACTACGCCAGCGCGATCACACCGGAGACCGGGCTGATCCTGCGCGCCCATCCCTCGAACTTCCGCGTCGTGGGCTTCACCGAGGAGGTCGCGACCACCGACCTCGCACGGCTGGGCAGCGAGCGCGGCGTGCCGACCGTCGACGACATCGGCTCCGGCCTGCTGTCGCCCGACCCCGACCTGCCCGGCGAGCCCGACGCGCGCGGCTCGATCGCCGCCGGCGCCGACATCGTCCTGTTCTCCGGCGACAAGCTGCTCGGCGGACCGCAGGCCGGCATCATCGCCGGCCGCGCCGATCTCGTGCACACGATCAGCCGCCACCCGCTGGCCCGCGCGCTGCGCATCGACCGGCTCAGCCTCGCCGCGCTGCAGGCGACCCTGCGCCTGCACTCCGACCCCGAGCGCGCCCGCGCCGCCGTGCCCGTGCGCCGGCTGATCAGCGCCCCGCTCGCGGCGGTGCGCCAGCGCGCCGAGACGCTCGCGGCCGCCACCGGCGGCGAGGTCGTCGACAGCGCCGCCCGGATCGGCGGCGGCGCCCTGCCCACGATCGATCTGCCGAGCGCGGCCTGCGCCCTGCCCGACGCCGACGGCGCGCTGCACGAGGCGCTGCGCACCGGGTCTCCCGCGATCCTCGGCCGCCTCGAGGACGGGCTGCTCCTGCTCGACTGCCGCACGCTGCTCGACGACGCCGAGGTGGCGATCATCGCCGAGCGCGTCAACGCCTGCCGATGACGCGCCACCTGACGCTCGGCACCGCAGGGCACGTGGACCACGGCAAGACGACGCTGGTGCGGACCCTCACCGGCACGGACACCGACCGGCTGGAGGAGGAGCACCGCCGCGGCATCTCGATCGTGCTCGGCTACGCCGAGCTCGCGCTCGATGACGACCTGCGGCTGAGCGTCGTCGACGTGCCCGGCCACGAGCGGTTCGTGCGGACCATGGTCGGCGGGGCGACCGGCATCGACCTCGCACTGCTCTGCGTCGCCGCCGACGACGGCGTCATGCCGCAGACCGTCGAGCACCTCGCAATCCTGACGATGCTCGGCATCCGCCATGCCGTCGTCGCGCTCACCAAGGCCGACCTCGTCGACGCCGAGCGGCGAGCAGCCGCCACCACCGAGGTTCGTGCCGCACTCGCCGCGACGCCGTTTCCCGACGCCGCGATCGTGCCCGTCTCCGCGCCTACCGGGAGCGGCCTCGATGCGCTGCTCGACGCGCTGCGCACCGCCGCGGCGGAGACGCCGTCACGCGGAGCGACCGGGCGGGTGCGCCTCCCCGTCGACCGCTCCTTCGCCCTGCACGGGATCGGGACGGTCGTCACGGGCACGCTCTGGTCCGGATCGCTCGCCGCCGGCGAGACCGTGACGATCGAGCCCTCCGGACGCGAGGCGCGCGTGCGCTCGGTGCAGATCCACGGCGAGGATGCCGAGCGCGCGCCCGCCGGCAGCCGCGTGGCCGCTGCGCTGGTCGGCATCGACCGCGATGACGTGCCGCCGGGGGCCGTGCTCTGGACCGGCCTCGCCGCTACCCCGTCGTACCGCCTCGACGTCGAGGCCACGGTGCTCGCAGGCGTCGGCGACCTGCGCCGCGGCGAGCTGATCGAGGTGCTCCACGGCACGACCGTCACGCACGCCAAAGCGATCACCCTCGGCGCCGACGAGTTCCGCGGCGGCGACACCGGCTTCGTGCAGCTGCGCCTGGTCGATCCCATCGCCGCCCTGCGCGGCGATCGCATCGTCCTGCGCCGCCTCGCCCCGCCCGGCACGCTCGCCGGCGCCGTCGTCCTCGACCCTCGTCCCCGGCGACACGTCGGCGGCGACGCCGACCTCACCCGCCTGCGCACCTTCGCCGACGGCAACCGCACCGCGATCGTCGAGGCGATGCTGCGGGAGGGCGCGGTCCGCCCGATCGACGTCGCGATGCGCGGCCTGCTCGAGAGCGATGCGGCCGCCGCTGCCCTTGCGTTGGTGCCCGGCACGCTCGTGTTCGGCGACTGGCACGTGTCCCAGTCCCGCTACGACGCCATCCGCCGGGCAATCGAGTCGCGGCTGTCCACGCGCGCGATCGAGCATCCGCTCGATCCGACCGTGCCGATGTCGGCGCTGCTCAAGGAGACGCCGTGGCGCGACGCGCTGCTCGACCGTCTCGTCACCGACGGCGTTCTCGAGAAGGACGGCGCGGGCGTGCGTCTGGCGGGCACCGGCTCAGCCGCAGGCGATCTCTCGGTCGCCGAGCCGCTGCTCGCCCGGCTCTCGGCCGAGCCGTTCGCGACTCATCGACAGGCCGACCTGGTCGAGCAGCTCGCGCTACCGGCCGACGACGCCTGGGCCGTGCTCGCACAGCTCGACCGCACGGGCCGCATCGCGCGCCTGCCCGACGGCATCGCCGTCAGCGGCGCGGCCTACGCCGACGCCGTGCGCATCGTCCGCGAGCTCTGCGAGGCCAATGGGCAGGTGTCACTCGCCGAGGTGCGCGACGCGACGGGCTCATCGCGCAAGGTCGTGCAGGCGCTCCTCGAGCGCATGGATGCCGACGGGATCACCCGGCGGACCGACGATGTGCGGATCCTGCGGCGCGGCGCCGCGACCTGAGCTCAGTGCGTGGACTTGCGGCCGGCACGACGGGCCTCGAGGCCCGCGATGATCGCGAACAGTGCGATCACGCCGATGATCAGGCCGAGGAACAGCTCGGTGACGTACTCCTTCGGACCCATGCCCTCATTCGCGAAGGCGGCCGACGGAATCAGCAGCAGAGCCAGGAACGCGACGGGAAGCAGGCGGCGGAGCATTATCAACCTCGTGGAGTCAGTGGTCGTCGCGAATGCGACCCTGCAAGACTACCCGACTCGGCACCCGGCGGGCGAAATCGGCTTCTCGGATACTCTTAGGGCCTGTAGGTCGAGTCAGGAGCCGATATGGCGAAGGTGGCGCAGTTCGAGAAGGGCAAGACCGTGGTCTTCGGGCCCGAGGGATTCGCTCGCGTTGAGGGCATTGGCGAGAAGGTCGTGCTCGGCAACAAGGTGATGGTCGTCGACCTGTTCGTGCTCGACTCGAAGATGAATGTCACCGTGCCGATCGACCGCGCGTTTGAGCGCGGGCTGCGGCTCGTCACGACCAAGGCCGCCGCCGAGCGCTCGCTCGACGCGCTCGCGTCGGACTACGAGGAGGCGATCCCGTGGAACCGCGACGGGCGCCTGCTCAAGGACCGCTTCGCCGAGGGCGAGATCGAGGCCATGGTCGAGGTGCTCGCATCGCTCGTCGATACGGCGGAGACGCGCAAGCTCAACGACGGCCAGCGCACGCTGATGGAGAAGGTCCGCAAGGCCTACGCCCGCGAGCTCGGTGCCGCCCTGAAGCTCGATGACGAGGCCACGGCCGTGCGCATCGACGCCGCGATCACCAAGAGGATCGGCGAGAAGTAGCCGCCGTGCCCGCCCCCGCGCTGCTCCCCTGGACCGGCGACGAGGAGGCGGACCGCCTGATCGCGTCCGATCCGAACGCGCTCCTGATCGGCTTCGTGCTGGATCAGCAGGTGACGGTGCAGAAGGCGTTCGCCGGACCGTGGACGCTGCGTCAGCGGCTCGGCCACCTCGACCCCCGCCTGATCGCCACCATGGACGCCGATGCGTTCCTCGCCGTCTGCCGCGAGAAGCCCGCGGTGCACCGCTTTCCCAGCACGATGGCAGCGCGCGTGCAGGACGTCTGCCAGGTCATCGTCGACGAGTACGACGGTGACGCGTCGCGCATCTGGACCACCGCCACGACGGGCGACGACTTGGCAGCGCGCCTCGGTGCGCTGCCGGGGATCGGCCCGCTGAAGGTGACCTCGCTGATGGTGCTGCTGGCCCGGCAGTACGGCGTCGATCTGCCCGGTCTGGAGGCGCACCTCCCGACCCACCCGACGCTCGGCGAGGTACGGACGGCGGACGAGCTCGCCGCCTAC
Organism: Actinomycetota bacterium; assembly: GCA_947478745.1. GTDB lineage: Bacteria > Actinomycetota > Thermoleophilia > Gaiellales > F1-60-MAGs149 > F1-60-MAGs149. Next base: position 14,028 of record CANJXE010000031.1, on the reverse strand, counting down.
CAGGCAGGCAAGCGCGCGGCCAAGGCCGCAAAGCGCGCCGCCGCCCAGTAGGATCGGCAGATGGGCAAGGGCTACGCAGAGGGACCCGCGGTCGAGGCCGCCGAGGAGGCGCGCGAGCGCATGCTCCTGGACCCTGAGCCGCCCACGCTCCCGCGCCGCCGCGCCGTGCTGGGCAGCACGGCCGATCGCCCCGAGCCGCACGTGCTCGGCTGGGAGGACGAGGTCGATGCCGACGCGCTCTTCGCAGCCGGCGTGGCCTGGGGCCTGCGCATCGTCCTGCTCGACGACCCGTCCTAGCCGCGACGCAGGCGCGGTGGCCCAGCCACGCGGCTCTGCCAAGTGACAATTGGGGCCCGGGCCCAAAATGTCACTGAGCGCGCAGGTGCAAACCGCTCAACAGCGCCATTCGCACGCGTGCCAACCCGACGCATTGGCTCAACCATGCGGTTTGATGGAGTGACATTTTGGGCCCGGGCCCAAAATGTCACTCCGCACAACGCTGGCGCTGGCCCAGCTGCCGTGGCTAGAGGACCCAGGTGCCCGTCTGGATGACCGGGACGCGCTCGCCCTTGGCGGTCACGCCGATCACGTCGAGGTCGTCGCAGCCGATCATCACGTCGACGTGGATCTTCGAGACGTTGAGGCCGCGGTCGCCCTTGATGCTCGCGTCGGGCACGCGCGTCGCGCCGTAGGCCGAGCCGAGCGCGACGTGGGCGACGGCGTTCTCGTCGAGCAGCGTGGTGTGGAAGATGCGATTCGACTGGCCGATCCGCGAGGCCTTGTCGACCAAGGCGACCTCGCCGAGGCGCCCCGCTCCCTTGTCGCGGGCGAAGTACGCGGCGAGGTACTCGCGCTGCTTCGTCGTCTTGGCCTGAATGCGCTTGAGCTCGCCGCCGCTGAACTCCGCCTTGATGCCGTCGAACATCTGGCCGTCGAGCGACAGCGGGCGGGTGCAGGTGAAATGGCCCTCGGTGTAGCGGTAATCGGGGCTGGCGAAGACCTCCTCCGTCGGGAGGTTGGCGCACCAGCGGCGGCCGTTCGGCGTCTTCATCTCGGCCGCGCACCAGCGCGTCTTGGGCGCCAGGCCGACGCGCAGGTCGGTACCCGGCGCCGTGAACTCCATCTGCACGAAGTTGCGCTTGTTGACCTGTGCCGAGCGCTTGACGAGGTTCTCGACGTGCTTGCCCCAGGCCCCGGCCGGGTCGTCGGCACCGATGCGGCAGAACGACAGGAGATCCTTGGCCAGCGCGCGCTGCGCCCGCTCGACCGACAGCTTCGGATAGACCTGCTTGGCCCAGCCCGGTGCCGGATAGGCGACGACGCAGAACCGGGCCGTGCCCGCGGCGACCGCCTTCAGGTACGCCTCGCGACCCGGCATGCGCGCCGTCATCTCCAGCATCGCGCGCTTGGGGTCGACGCCCTTCATCAGACCGGGGTTCTCCTCACCGGCGATCGAGATCAGCGAGGCATCGGCCGCGATCAGGTCCTTCATGCGCGTGAGGTGCCAGCGCGGCGACCACTTGAGCGAGTCCACGTCCTTCGCGCCGGTGATGCGCGCGCGGCGGATGACCGGATCGACGTAGAGGACGTCGACGTAGCCCGCACCCGACGCGTAGGCCGATTCGACCAGCGCCTGGACATATGGGCGAGCACCCGGCTCGCCGTGGATGGCGACGCTGTCGCCCTTCTTGATATGCAGGCAGGTGTCGATGACGGCGTCCGCGTAGCGGCCGAGCTCACCGGGGGTCATAACGGTCATACGTTGGACGTTACAGGCTGGCGGGGTCGCTTCTCTGACGACTTCAGTACCATGAGAGGCAGTCGAAGACGGAGTACAGGTGACGAAGGAAGAGAAGATCGAAGTCGAGGGCGAGGTGACGGAGTCGCTTCCGAACACCATGTTCCGCGTCATGCTCGACAACGGGCATGAGGTTCTCGGCCATATCTCCGGCCGCATGCGGCGTCACTACATCCGCATCCTGCCCGGCGACCGCGTCAAGGTCGAGCTCAGCCCGTACGACCTCACGCGCGGCCGCATCACCTACCGCTACAAGTAGCGGGCGGCTACCACTCGGGGATCTCGACCGGCCCGGCCGGTGCGGGAGCCTCGCCATCGGCGTGCGGTACCGCAGCTGCCGGCTTCGGTCGCGGCTTGGGCTTGGGCTTGCTGCGCGCCCGGCCCCGCTTCGCCGCCATGCCATCCGTCGAGAACGTGGCGTCGTCTGCATCGTCGATGACGACGCGGCGCATGCCCGACGCGGTGAACTCCACGACCGGCTCGACCGGCGGCGCCGGCTCGGCGGCGGGCACCGAGCCGTCCACCGCAGCCGCGTCGGCCTCTGCCACCGCGGCCTTGGGCTTGCGCTTGCGCTTCGGCTTGGCCTTGGGCTCCTCGTCAACGACAGGAAGCTCCTCAACCGGGAGGACCGCGATCGTCGGCGCCTCCTGCTCGGGGACGGGCTCGGCTGCGACCTTGCGGCGTGAGCGGCGCTTGGGCTTGACCGGCGCGTCATCGTCCGCAGCCGGCGCGGCATCCTCGACTGCCGGCGGCACAGACTGATCCTGCACGGAGGCCTCGTCGCCTTCAGCAGCCTCGTCGACGGTCGCCGTCTCGACGCCCTCCTCGATCGGCGCCTCGCCATTGCCCTTCTTCTTGCGTCGGCGCCGGCGGCGCTTCTTCGGCTCCTCGTGCGCAGCCTCGTTCGGCAGCGCGCCGATCGCCGACGGCAGCGCCGAGCCGGAGATGGCGGCGCTCGAGACGCGCGAGCGCGTCGGGCGCTTGACGCCGCGCGGCAGCGGGACGTTTGCCCCGAGCGCCGCGGCCAGCGCGCGCGGATCGGCCGACAGGCGGATGCTGGCGTCGTCGATCACGCGCTCGGCGGCGGGATCGGTCGTGCGGATGCAGGCGAGGATCGCGGCGCCAACGTCGAGCGGCTGCTCCTCGGCGACGGCGACGAGGAGCTTGGCCTGGGCGCGCGCCTCCTCCCCGCTCTTGCCGGCCAGGCTGCGCAGCAGGTCGCGCCCGTTCTCCAGCGCGTTGGTGACGCGGCGCTGCTGGGCATCGCCCGAGGCGGCCGCGAGCCGCCAGGCCCACGCCGTCACGTAATGATCCGAGGCCTCGCCGAAGCCGTCGCCGAGGGCGAGCAGCAGCGTGCGCGCGCCCTGCTGGCGGTCCTGCCGCCAGGTCGGCGCGCGCTCCACGAGGCGCACGGCCTGCTCGAAGAGGTTGGTGCCCGGACCGCTCTGGGCGAGATCGCGGAGCGCCTCGAGGCGCAGCTGGCGATGGCGGTTCTCGGCGGCGCACTTGGCGAAGAAGCGCATCCGCGCCTCGCGTGGCACGGCGACGAGCACGCGTGCCAGCTTCTCGAGGTCCTTGGGCTGCGCGCGCTCGGCGGCATGCTCGGCCCACAGCTCCTGCTCGTCGAGCGGCAGGCGATCGACGGCGACGGTCTTCCAGTTGTCGCAGATGACCTGCGCCCGGCGCGCGGGGTCGGGCGTGACAGGCACGACCCACGGCGCCTCGCGCACCAGCGCCTTGGGCAGGCGGCGCCAGCGGCGGCGCACGCGCGGCGGCCGCGGCGTGACGAGCGCGCCCGGCTGGAACGTGTCGACGTCGAGCAGCGAGTGCAGCGTGATCGTGCGGTCCGTATGGGGCGCGGCGGCCTCGGCGAAATCGACGACGACGCCCGCCTCCTTGCGGCGGTGCAGGCGCATCACGCGGCCGACGCGCTGCTGGTACACGCGACGGCTGGCGGTCGGCGCGAGGTGCATGCAGACCGTGGCGCGCGGTGCGTTCCAGCCCTCGGCGAGCAGCTGCGCGTTGACGAGGACGTTGACCTCGCCGCGCTCGTAGGCGGCGAGCGTCTCGGCGAGCTCGCGCGGCGGCGTGCGACCGGAGACGGCGGCGGCCTTGATGCCGATCGCGCGCATCGCGGCGGCGACGCGGCTGGCGTGGTCGACGCCGGCGGCGTAGACGATGCCGGGGCGCTGGCCGAACATGTCGAGGTAGTACATCGCCGCGGCCATGTTGACGGCGTCGTGGTCGAGCGCCTCGGCCAGCTCCTGCTGATCGAAGTCGCCGCCGACGAGACGCACGCGCTTGAGCGAGGCGCCCGGCGGCACGCGCACGGCGCGCAGCGGTGCCACGACGCCGGACAGCACGGCCTCGCCGAGCGGAAAGTCCGCGATCTCGGCGGGGAAGACGTCGCCGACGTGCTTCTGCAGCAGCTCGTCCGTGGCCGTCATGCCGATGTACGTCGGCGTGTCCAGACGGCGGATGGCAGCGGACGTGCGGTCGCCGAGCGCGGTGTGGGCCTCGTCGCAGAGGATCACGCCGTAGGTGTCGCGGCTCAGGCGATCGGCGTTCTTGATGAACCAGGCGTACGTCTCGATCGTGATCGGCGGCACCGCGGGCGGCTTGGCGACGCCGAGCACTGGCTCCTTGATGCGGTGCGCGTAGCCCTGCTCCTTGAGGTCGCGCGTGAACTGGTCCACCAGGAGGCGGCGGTGCGTGAGGATCAGCACGCCGGTGATGCGCGCGGCATCGACGAAGGCAGCGGCGGCGACGGTCTTGCCCGAGGCGGTCGGATGCTTGAAGCGGTAGCGGCGGACGGCGCCGGGGTCATCGAGCTCGTGCTCGCCCGTGGCGTCCTCGTCCTCCTCATCGTCGTCGGCCTCGTCCTCGTCCTCCTCGCTGCCCGCCAACACGACGCGCGCGACGGGCTCGTCGATGATCGGCGGCAGCTCGACGGCCTCGGCCTCGTCGTCGTCCTCGAAGACGAGCTCCTCGTCGTCCTCGTCCTCGCCATCGGCCTCGCCGACGACGGCCTGCGACGTGTCGGCCAGGCGCGGGGCGTCGTCGTCGACATCGCCCGTCTCGGCCTCCTCGGTGCGCTCGTAGTCGCCGATGACGGCGGCGAGCATGCCGGCGAGCGCGTCGATCTGGTGTGCGCGGAGCGCCAGCCCGGAGGCGAGGTGCGGCTCGTCGGGGCCGAGCATGCGCTCGAGGCCGAGGGCCAGCGCATAGCGGCGGCGATACTCGGGCGACGGGCTCTTCAGCCCCTGTGCCATCTCCTCGACGGCCTCGGTGTAGGCACCGGCCCAGACGCTGCCGACGCGCAGCTCGACGGGCTCGCCCTCGGCCACGATGCGCTCGCCGATCCATCGCTGCACGTCGTCGAACGACGGTCCACCCGTCGTGTCCACGAACTCTGCGCTGATCGCCGCATCATCGGCTCCGAGCATCCATGCCTCCAACCGCTTCCCAGCGCTGGCACGACCTGAGGTCGGCTGCTGGATCGCGGATCCTCGGTACCCGACGGCACCGAACTGCTGCAACTGTAGCGCAGCCGTCCGCTACAGCACCCCGCAGCCCGCACAGGATGGGACTCTGGCACTCGCCGAGTGCTACCCTCAACGTATGCGATTCGCCTTCCACGGAGAGGTCTCCGACACCCTTGCGTCCTTCGCCGACCGCCTGAGCGCCGCGCTCACGGCACGCGGGTACGAGCGGACCGATGACCTCGCCACCGCGAATCTCGTCTGCAACTTCGTCAACCGCGACAAGGTGCGCCCCTACCGCCGCGAGAACAAGACGACGTTCTGCGCCGCGATCTACGAGGGCGCAGCGCCGCCGGCCGACTTCAAGGAGGCCATCAGCGACTACTACCCCGTCCTGGTCCGCGCCCTCTCGAACGTCTCCGTCCGCGTCGTCCCCGGCACCGAGGTGCGCTTCGGCACGATGGAGCAGGGCAACTACGCGATCACCGATGACGGCACCGATGCCTTCTACGCGAACATCGCGGAGCGCCTCGCGCCGCTCGCCGAGAGCCATCTGGTGATCGACAACATCTGGAACGCCGATCTCGAGCCCGAGCTGTGGGACGGCGACGAGGTGACCGCGAGCCTGACGGCCGCCGGCCAGCGCCTCGACGCGCTCGACCTGCTGCCCGCGCCGTTCCCGATCCAGGACTACCTGGAGAAGCGCGACCTCGAGCACGTCATGCGCCTGTACTCGATCGGCGGCCTGTCCTACGGCAACCTGTCGGCCCGCAAGGACGACACCCGCTTCTGGATGAGCGCCTCGGGCGTCGACAAGTCGAACCTGCAGGAGATCGGCCGCGACATGCTGCTGGTCACCGACTACGACGCCGCCAAGCAGGCGATGGTGATGTCGGTGCCCCCGGGCATCGAGCCGCGCCGCGTCTCGGTCGACGCGATCGAGCACTTCAAGATCTACCGCGAGCATCCGAGCGTCGGCGCGATCATCCACGTGCATGCGTGGGTCGAGGGCGTCGATGCCACCGAGATCAACTACCCCTGCGGCACGGCCGAGCTGGCCGACGCCGTCGCCGACCTGGTTCGCGTCCAGCCCGACCCGACGCACGCCATCATCGGCCTCAAGAACCACGGCCTGACAATCACGGGCGAGACGCTCGAGGAGATCTTCGATCGGGTCGAGCCGCACATCCTGCGGCAGATCCCGATGTCGTAGGCACCCAACTGCGCAGCGGTTCCTACCGCTCGGCAGCCTGACGGCACTCGCTGTCGTGTTCGTGCCCGACGCCTCGGCCAGCGTGACGATCGGGAGCACCAATGCTCCGGCCACGGTGCAGACCTCGTCAACCGTCGACGCCTAGGTGCATGTCGACCTCACGTCGTCTGCCGCACCGGAGACGGAAGACCTAGTCGCCGCGGGTACCCGATCTGGAGCACGGCACCTACTGCGTCACCTTCCGCAGAGGGTCCGCCGCTACCACGGGGGGTCGACCACCTCGCAGAGCACCGTCGCCCTCGCCTCCTAGAAGAACGACAGCCCGACGAAGATCGCCGAAATCATGATCAGGCTCGAGATCACGACGATCAGGCGCATCATCGGGCCCGGCAGACCATAGACGCGCGCGAGGATCAGCGTGTGGAAGGCCGCCGGCATCGCGATCGACAGGTAGTAGACGGTCGGGATCTCGATGCCCGTCGCCAGATGAATGCCGAACAGGATCGCCGGGGCGATCGCCAGACGCAGGAAGATCGGACCGGCCGCGCGCCAGATGTCGTGGATGTCGTGCGACACGCGGTCGAGCGGTAGCGCGAGGCCAAGCTCGAGGAAGCCGATCGGACCCATCGCGAACACGACCCAGTCGGCCGGGCGCGCCACGAGGTGCTCGATGTCGAAGCCCGCCACGCGGATCGCGACGGCGATGCCCGCGAAGACGAGCGGCACGTTGACGACCTGCCGCAGCACGCCCCGCCAGCCGCGCGGCCGCGTGCCGTTGCCGTAGTGCGCGGCGATCGTCGTCGAGATCGAGACGATCGGGATCAGGTACATGAACTGCGCGAACAGCACCTGCAGCGCCAGGCCCGCCGGACCGAAGACCGCGTTGACCACGGGATAGCCGAGCGTGACGGTGTTGGTGAAGCCGCTGCCGAGCGCGAGGGCGCCCTGCTCACCTCGATCGCGGGCCGCGGCTCGCGCGTAGAGCAGGCCGACGCCGAGCACGACGTACGAGGCCACGACGACCGCGCCGAGGCCCAGCAGCGTCGCCCGATCGGCTGGGACGACGGTGTACGCGAAGAGGACGACGATCGGCGCGAGGAAGTGGAAGTAGAAGTTGAAGATCCGCTTGTTCCACGGTGAAGCGGTGTGCGGCGAACGCCACTGCCAGGCGAGGCCGATGGCGAAGGCGCCGCCCCAGAGCACGGCGGTCAGCACGCGGATCGCCCTGCTCGACGACGTTCACTGCGAAGGATGCGCCCGGCCATGCCCGCGACATCATCGGGCATCGGGCCCTACTCGTACGACAGCGCCGCGAGCACGTCGAGCTTGGCAGCGCGACGAGCCGGCAGGATCGCGGCCAGCACGCCCGCCACGATCGAGAGCACGAGGAAGATGGCGATCTGCACGGTCGGGAAGACGAAGACGAGGCCATCGCTCTCGAGGCCCTTGCAGACCGCCCAGCCGAAGAGGATGCCGAGCAGCACGCCCAGCACGCCACCGATGATCGAGGTGATGACGGCCTCCCAGCGGATCATCGCGCGCAGCTGCCGTCGCGTCGTGCCGACCGCACGGAGCATGCCGATCTCGCGGGTGCGCTCGAAGATCGAGAGCACGAGGGTGTTGACGATGCCAAACAGCGAGATCACGACGCTGAGCGCGAGCAGGGCGTAGAAGATCACAAGGATCGTGTTGACGCCGGAGGCGGCCTGATCCTTCTGCTCCTGGTTCGACTGGACCTGCGCGGTCGGGAACTGCGCGAGCGCCTGCTCCACCCCAGCCTGCACGGCAGCGGAATCGGCGCTCGGGTCCTCCTTCACGAAGACGGTGTTGACGCCCGTGGCGTTCGACTGCAGGAGCGGCATCAGCGCCGTCTGATCGACGACGATGCCGTTGAGGATCGTCGGATCGGTGTACGTGCCCGCAACGGTCAGCTGCGCGCGCTTGCCGCTGATTGCGAGGACGTCGATGACGTCACCGGGCTTGACCTTGAGGCTCGATGCGATCGAGTCCTCGACGAGCGCCTTGTCCTTCCCGAGCGTGCCGAGCAGGGCGTCGGAGCCGCTGTTCCAGTCGAAGGCGTAGACCTGTGGCAGCGTCGCCGGATCGACGCCGATCAGGGCGTAGGCACCCGTGCCGACCTGCACGGCCGTGCCCCCGACGGGCGAGGCGACCTGCACGCCGGGAACATCCTTGACCGCCGGGTAGACGCCGACGGGCAGCGTGCCGCCGAAGCCGCGGGCACTGACCGTCAGCTCGCTCTTGAGCGACGAGTCGATCGCGCCGGTGAACGACTCCTTGATGCCGCCGACGAAGATCGTGACGAAGACGACGAGGCCGATGCCGATCATCAGCGCGGCCGCGGTGACGGCGGTCCGCGCCGGGTTGCGGGCCGCGTTCTCCGACGCGATCCGGCCGACGCCGCCCGCGACCCAGCCGATCGGCTTGCCGAGCACGGAGACGACCGGACGCACGATGTAGCGCGACAGCATCGCGACGGCGAGGAAGATCAGGATCGCGCCGCCCGCGAGGGTCGTGAGACGCCCCGTGGTGCCACCGCTGCTGATCAGGCCGTAGGCCATGCCCGCGCCACCGAGGACGCCGATGATCACCGCGATCACGGGCGTGAGGCGCGCGAGGCGTCCGACGGGCAGCGTCGCGCCCTCGCGCAGGGCGGCGATCGGGGCGATGCGCGTGGCGCGAAGCGCCGGGAAGATCGAGGCCAGGACGGTGATGCCGATGCCGACGGCCAGGCAGACGGCCACCGTCTGCCAGGACAGGATCAGCCCGGTCGCGGGCAGGCCGAAGCCGACGGCGGCGAACAGCTTGCCGAGCCCCCACGCCAGGGCGAGACCGAGCACGATGCCCGCGAGCGAGGCGAACAGGCCGATGATCAGGGCCTCGCCGATCACGGAGGCGAGGATCTGCCGTCGTGAGGCGCCGATCGTGCGCAGCATCGCGAACTCGCGCGTGCGCTGGGCGACCGTGATCGAGAACGTGTTGTAGATGATGAACGCGCCGACCAGGATCGCGACGCCGGCGAAGGCGAGCAGCGCGTAGCGGATGATCTTGCCGATCAGGTCGTTGAGGATGCTGGCCTGCTCGTCGGCGTCCTCGCGGCCGGTCTGCACGATCAGGTCCGACTGTGGCAGCGCCGAGCGGATGCGGTCCTTCAGTTCGCCCTGCGACACGCCGTCGGCGGCCTTGACGTAGATGGCGGTCGCCTTGCCCTCCAGCGCCCACCACTGCTGGACGTCGCCCAGCGGTGCCAGCACGGTCGTGGAGCCGCCGAGCGAGGTATCGCCGTTGCCGTACTGGAGGATGCCGACCACGGTGACGTCCTTGATGCCGTCCTGCGTGGCGAGCTTCTGCTGCGAGCCAACGGCGACGTCGCCCTTCTTCGCAATCTCCTCCGCGACGGCGACCTCGCCGGAGGCGGCGGGCAGACGGCCCTCGATCGGCGTGTACGGATTGAGGTTCTGGGGCAGGTTGCTGAAGACGAAGCTCGGCGCGCCGCCCGTCGAGTTCATCGACTCACCGTTGGCGATCAGGTAGCCCTCGGACTGGATGAACGGCTCAGCCGTCTTGACGCCATCCACCTTGCGCACCTGATCGACGATCGAGGCGTTCAGGTAGACGCTCGACTGGACGTTCTCGAACGGCGGCTTCTGCTTGACCACCACGTCGATCTTGGCGTTGCCGGCCTGGAAGATCTGGACGAAGGCGCGATCGATCTGGTCCGTCAGCACGAGCGTGCCGGAGATCATCGTCACGCCGAGGAGGATCGCGATGGCGGTGAGGGCGGAGCGCAGCTTGCGCGACGCGAGCCCTCGCAGGACGAGCCCGGTCATGCCCTACTCCAGCGTCTTGATCGTGTCGAAGATCTCGCTGGCCGAGAGACGTCCCGAGTCGCGGACGATCTTGCCGTCGCGCAAGAACAGCACGCGGTCGGCGATGGCAGCAGCGCTCGCATCATGGGTGACCATGATCACGGTCTGTCCGAACTCATCCACCGCACGGCGCAGGAGGGCGAGCACCTCGGCGCTGGTCTTGGAATCGAGGTTGCCGGTCGGCTCGTCCCCGAACACGACGGCGGGGCGCGAGAGCAGGGCGCGCGCGACGGCGACGCGCTGCTGCTGGCCGCCGGAGAGCTCGGCCGGCTTGTGCGTCAGGCGGGTCCCGAGACCCGTCGCCTCGATCAGCCTGGCCTCCCACTCGGCATCGGGCACGCTACCGGCGATCTTCATCGGCAGCTCGATGTTCTCCTTGGCCGTCAGCATGGGCATCAGGTTGAAGAACTGGAAGACGAAGCCGATCTTGTCGCGGCGCAGCAGCGTCAGCTTCTGATCGTTGAGGCCGGCGAGCTCGGTGCCGTCGACGAGGACGCTGCCACCGGTCGGCCGGTCGAGGCCGGCGAGGATGTGCATGAGCGTCGACTTGCCCGAGCCGGAGGGGCCCATCACGGCCGTCACCTGGCCGCGCGGGAACGAGACGGTCACGCCATCGAGAGCGCGTACCTCCGAGTCGCCCTCGCCGTAGATCTTCGTCAGATCGGTCGCCACCACGACGTCGCCAGTGGCGATCGTCGGATCTGCGGCTTCGATGTCAGTGCTCATGAAAGAGGAACTCCGTCCTGATCGGTCGGTCAGCGGACTGATCGCAGGCTAGCGCACGCCGCCCGTTCAGTGACAGCAGAACGCTGCAGTGCGGGCGGTCTAGAGCTTGCCGGAGGCGGCGAGCGTCACACGACCCCAGAGGTCCTCGCCCACCTTGGAGCGACGGACGTAGAGGCCCTGCTTCGGCACGAACTCGCCCTCGAGCGCCAGCACGGGGCCGCGCTTGGGGCTCGTCGCATCGACGTACCAGTCGCCATCGTCGAGCATCTCGCCGGCCTCGGAGAAGACGATGCGCGAGCGCTCGTCCTCGGTCAGCGGCTGAAGCCAGGTGAGGCCGAGCGGATTGGAGAGGTCGGGACCGCCCATTACGACTTCTTCGCGGCCTTCTTGGAGGCCTTGAGCGGGTTGAGCATCTTCTCTTTGGCGTCCGCGGGCGCATCGGCCAGCGGCACGACGACCTCACCGCAGACATGGCCCTTGACGCGGCGCAGGCACGTTGCGGGGATCTGCCACAGGGAGATCGTGCGATGGCCCTTGCTGCAGATGTAGACGCGCGCCACAGCGGGACCGTCATGGACGATCGTCGCGGTGGCTGCGGGGGCGTCGTACTCCTCGGCTGCCTCGGCGGAGTCGGCGGACTCGCCGGCGACGTCGGGGACGTCGGCCTCGGCGGCCACGGCCTCGGTCACCTCGGCAGCGGGGGCCTCAGCCTCGGCGCTGGCCTCGATCTCGGTCTCGGTGCTGTCGTCGGACACGGTGTCGGTCTCCTGGAGGAAATCGGTTCGGGCGGGATCCTATTGGACGCCGTCCGACTCGGGGGAGGTTCCCCGATCTGGCGGAAGCATGGCACCCCTCACATCGCGCGGCGGCACTCCCCGGACGGCCGGTATGCTGGAGTACGTGCCGAACCAGAAGAGCTTCCAGTACGAGGTCGGGGTCGCTTGGGATGGGCGTCGCGCGTCGTCCCTGAGCACCGCCGGGCGCCCCACGATCCTGTCCGGACCGCCCGCCGACTTCCCGATGGGCGAGGACGGGCGCTGGAGTCCCGAGCACCTGTTCCTCGGCAGCCTCGCGTCGTGCACGATGATCTCGTTCCTGGCGCACGCCGAGCACAAGGGCGTTGACGTGCTCGAGTACGGGTCCGAGATCGGCGGCACGGTCATGCGCCGGCTCGAGGATCACCGCTACGCCTTCGTCCACATTCACCAGCGCCCGCGCGTCGTCGTCGCCGCCGGGCAGGCCGAGCAGGCGCGCGAGCTGATCGGCAAGGCCGAGCGCGACTGCTTCATCTCCGCCTCCACGACGGCCGAGGTCCAGAACGACTGGGAGATCGGCGAGCGATGAGCACGCCGCAGGACCCGGTCCACGGCTCGTACCACGCCTTCTACGGCGTCGTGCGCACGTTCTGCGGCGTCCCGCTGGCCTCCACGCGGGCGGAGGTCGCCGCAGCTGACGCCGTGGTGATCGGCGCTCCCTTCGACGAGGGCGTCTCCTACCGGCCCGGCACGCGCTTCGGGCCGCAGGCCGTCCGCACCGCCGAGGACATCAACGTCACGGGCGATCGGCCGAGCATGCACGCGGGCATCGATCCGCTCAAGGAGCTCAGCATCGTCGATTGGGGCGACATCGACGTGATCGCCAGCGACCTGCCGCGCTCGCACGCGCTGCTCGCCGAGGCCGCCGGCGCGGCGCTCGCGACCGACACGGTGCCCGTCGTGATCGGCGGCGACCACTCGCTGTCGCACGCCATGCTCGAGGCGATGCACGCGCGCTTCGGCGCCGACGGCTACTCGGTGATCCACTTCGACACGCACGCCGACACGGGCGTCCCGGAGGACGGCGAGCCGCCGCACGGCACGCCGTTCCGCGCGGCGATCGAGCGCGGGCACCTGAAGGGCTCCAACATCTTCCAGATCGGCCTGCGCGGCACCTGGCCCGGACCCGAGCTGTTCCAGTGGATGCGCGAGCAGGGCATGCGCTGGGCGACGATGGACGAGGTCATGGACCGCGGCATCGGCGATGTCGTGCACGAGGCCATTCACCACGCCCGTCAGGCGGCGCCGAAGACCTACTTGACGGTTGACATCGACGTGCTCGACCCCGCCTTCGCGCCGGGCACCGGCACGCCGGAGCCGGGTGGGTTGACGACGCGCGAGCTGCTGCGCTCGGTGCGCACCGTGACGAGCGAGCTCGATGTCGCGGCCTTCGATCTGGTCGAGGTCTCGCCGCCGTACGACCACGCGGCGATCACCGCCATGGCCGGTCACCGCGTGCTGCTCGAGGGACTCAACGGCATGGCGCTGCGGCGCTCGGGCCGCAAAGCCCAGCACGAGCAGCCGTGACCCCACCGCTCGTCGCGTACGCAGAGCTGCACGATGACCCGCTCGTCGGCGCGCTGCTCGAGCTGGCGGAGGCTCCGGCCAGCGAGCTGCTGGCCGCCGACGCCGCGCGCGCCGCGCTGGCGCACGAGCTGGACATCGCCTCGGCGCTCGCGCTCGCGGTCGTCGCCTCGGAGGGACCGTTCGCCTCGGCGGCTCGCAGCGGACTCGCGCCGGACGATCCTCGCATTGCGCTCGCCGGTGCCGAGCTCTCGCGGCTCGGCGTGCTCGCCCATGGCGACGCCTACCGGCTGCTGCAGCGCCACAACCTCGAGGGCGCGCTCGCCGGCATCGCCCTGCCCCCGCGCACCCGCGACGCCATGCCGCCGGCCGCCGTCGCGCTGGTCGATGCCCTGGCCGCGGATGGCAGCTGGCTGACCCATGCCCCGGCACTCGCAGAGTTCCATGCCCACGAGGCGACGGGCGATCTGGCCATCCACCGCGTCCTGCGCTGGCTCGACGGCGCGCTGATCGGCGTCGGCGCACCCGATCGCATCTCGCTCGACGATCTGACGGGCTCCGAGGCGCAGCGCCAGCCGCTGCT
>CANJXE010000030.1 GCA_947478745.1 Actinomycetota bacterium | reverse complement strand
GTCAACGTCATCTACACGGGCGGGCAGGTCAATTGCGTGGACAACGCCTCGGCCCAGGCAACCTACCCCGGGGATGCCAACCACTCTGCGTCCCAGATGGCGACCGGGAACTACTCGGTCGACCCGGATTACTCACGGAGCGACGACGGCTGCGGCAGTCCCATGCCCTGACGCTCGGCGGTCAGCTCGTAGCCCTACGTCAGAGCACGAGCACGAGGTGCTCGAGCGCCACGTCGTGGCCATCGACGTGCGCGCCGAACGGATCGACCTCGCGACGAACGAAGCCGAGGCGGCCGTACAGGCTCCACGAGGGGTCCTCGTTCTCGACGACCTCGAGGTAGACGGCTCGCACCTCGCGGGCCCGGGCCCAGTCGAGCGCGGTTGAGACGAGCTGCCGGCCGACGCCGCGACCGCGGTGAGCCGGGTCCAGCCAGACGCCCCAGAGCGTTGCGCGATGCCGGCGGCGCTGTCCGATCTCGCGCGCGATGCCGGCCATCCCGACCGGCTTGCCCTCGTCGAGCGCGACCATAATCAGTTGATCGCCCTCCCCCGTGCTGCCGGCGGCGCGCGCCGCCCACACGTCGTCGGGGTCGGAGGCCACCTCGTCGTAGGTCTCGAGGAAGGCGTTCGGAGCATTGCGCAGGGCCGCGAGGCGCACCTCGCGCAGCAGGTGGCCTTCGTCGGCCTGGATGCTGCGCACGTCGATCACATGCGGTCCGGAGCGCCGACGCCGATCAGCGCGAGCGCACGGGCGATCGCCTCGCGCGTGGCGTGCACGGCGCTGAGGCGGAAGGCGCGGATCTCGGCGTCCTCGTGGAGGACGTACAGATCGTGGTGAAAGGCGTGGAAGTCGGCGGCCAGCTCGTGCGTCCACGACACGATGCGGTGCGGCGCGCGGAGCTCCGCGGCGCTGGCGACGACCTCGGGCCATTCGGCCAGACGGCGGATCAGCGCCTTCTCCGGTCCCTCCGGCACGTGCCCGCTGCCGATGCCATCGATGGCGAGGCCCTCGTCGGCGGCCTTGCGCTCGATCGATGCGCAGCGCGCGTGGGCGTACTGGACGTAGTAGACGGGGTTCTTGCTGCTCGCCTCGACGGCGAGATCGAGGTCGATGTCGAGCGTCTGGTCGTGCGAGCGCTGCACCAGGAAGTAGCGCGCGGCATCCACGCCGATCGCCTCGGTCAGCTCGGCCAGCGTGATGACGTTGCCGCGCCGCTTGCCCATGCGCTCGCCGGAGACCGTGATCAGCTGGTAGATCAGCGTCTCGACGTGCTCGGGGTCGTAGCCGAGGCACTGGGCGCCGGCCTTGAGGCGCTGGATGTAGCCGTGGTGGTCGGCGCCCAGCACGTAGATCGCGTGCGTCGCCCCGCGCTGGAACTTGAGGTCGATGTAGGCGAGGTCGGAGGCGAAGTAGGTGTGCTCGCCATCGGCCTTCAGCAGCACGCGGTCCTTGTCGTCGCCGAAGTCGGTCGTGCGCAGCCAGGTCGCGCCGTCCTGCTCGAAGATGCGGCCCTGCACGCGTGCGCGCTCGATTGCCGCGACGACGGCCCCCGTCTCGTGCAGACCCTTCTCGCTGGTCCACAGGTCGAACTCGACGCGCATGCTGGCGAGGCTGGCGCGGATGCGCTCGACCATCAGCGCGACGCCCTTGGCGACCCAGTCCTCGAGCGGCGCGTCGTCGGCGAGGTCGAGCTCGGCCGCGATCAGCGCCACCTCGTCACCGGGGTAGCCGCCCTCGGGGATCTCCCGACCGAGCCGCCGGGCCTGCACGGACTGGCCGAACAGGCCGACCTGGTTGCCGGCGTCGTTGATGTAGTACTCGCGCGTCACCTTCTCGCCGGTGAACTCGAGCAGGCGCGCGACGCTATCGCCGTAGGCGGCGTTGCGGGCCGAGCCGATCGTGAGATCGCCGGTCGGGTTGGACGAGACGAACTCGACCAGGGTCTCGACGCCGGGCGCGAAGGGCTGGCGGCCGAACTCGTCGCCGGCGGCGAGCATGTCGCTGAGCGCGTCGCGGTACCACTGGTCGCCGAGGCGGAGGTTGAGGAACCCGGGACCTGCGACCTCGACGGACTCGACCCCGGGGATCACGGCCAGCGCGAGTGCCAGCTCGTCGGCGATCTCCCGCGGCTTGCGCGAGAGGAGCGGAGCGAGTCGCATCGCGACGCTCGTGGCGTAGTCGCCGTGCTCGGCGTTGGCGGGCCGCTCGAGCGCGAGCTCGGGGACCTCGCCGCCGGTCATCGTCGCGACGGCGGCGACGATTGCCGCGTGGAGCTCGCTGATCGGACCGGACACGCCCTCATCGTGGCAAACGCGCCCGCAATGGGCGGCGGTGGCGTCAGCGGTGGTACGGCAGTCCGCGGTTGATCGTGAGCGCACGGTACAGCTGCTCTCCCGCCACGACACGGGCCAGCTGATGGGGCAGCGTCATCGCTCCCAGAGCCAGCGAGAGCTCGGCGCGCTGCAGGACGCTCGGGGCCAGTCCCTCCGCCCCGCCGATCACGAAGGCGGTGCGCTGCGGCGCCTGCTCCTCCCACCCCTGCACGCGCCGGGCGAGCTCGACGGAGCTCAGCGACCGGCCACCGAGGTCGAAGGCGATCACGCGATAGCCCTCCACGGCCGCGAGGATGCGCTCCCCCTCGCGCTGGCGGATCTCGTCTGCCGTCCCGCGATCGAGCGGCTCGTCCTTGACCTCGACGACGTCGAACTTTGCGAGCTTGGCGGCACGTGCCTCGTAGTCGGCCGCCGCCTCAGCGAGCGGGCCTCGAGCACGACCGACGACGACCAGGCGGAGCGAGGCTAGGCCTCGGGGTGGTCGCTGTCGACCTCGGGCAGGTCGCGGATGCTCTCGCGGGCGGTGAACTTGTCCCAGTTGTCGTGCATCGCGTCGAGCAGCTCGCCCATGAACTGCGGCGAGAGGTTGATGCGGCTGACGACGACGCCGGGGATCTCCGGACCATCGAACTCGTGATCGACGCGGGCGAAGGTGATCGTGAACTCGTAGTCCGAGTGCGAGACGTTGGCGAAGTTCGCGTAGTGCCCCGCCATCTCCTCCGGCGTGAAGTGGATGTTCAGTTGACGGTCGGGCGGGTCGTTGGAATCCATGGACGCAGTCTAGTCGTGGCGGCCCGATCAGCCCCGTCGCCTATCCTTTCGACCGATGCGCGCGCTGGTCATCTCCGACGTCCACGGCAACCTCAACGCGCTCGAGGCGGTCCTCGAGGCGGAGGGTGACCGCTACGACGAGCTCTGGTGCCTCGGCGACATCGTCGGCTACGGCGCCCGCCCCAACGAGTGCATTGATCGCCTCCGCGGCGCGGCCTCAGTGGTGATCGCCGGCAACCACGATCTCGCCGTGCTCGGCAAGGTCAACGTCGAGCGATTCGGTGGCGATGCGGGAAGGGCGGCGCGCTGGACCCGCGAGGTGCTCGGTCCCGAGCAGGAGGCGTGGCTCGACACGCTCGAGCCGACCGCCGCCGTCGGTCGCGTCACCCTCGCGCATGCCTCGCCGCGCGATCCGATCTGGGAGTACGTGATCGATGGTCCCGGCGCCGCGATCGCCCTCGCCAACGCTCCGGAGGCCAAGGTCGTCCTGGTCGGCCACACGCACGTCCCGATGTCCGCGCGCAGCGTCGGCGACCGGGTGACCGGTGGCCACGCACCGGCCGGCCGTGAGGAGATCCTCGCCGACGACGTCCGGCTGCTGGCGAACCCGGGCTCCGTCGGACAGCCGCGCGACGGCGACAGCCGCGCCTCGTACCTCGTGCTCGACATCGATGAGGGCGAGCCCGTGCGGGTCGAGTTCCGCCGGGTCGTCTACGACGCGGCAGCCACGGCCAAGGAGATCGTCGACGCCGGCCTTCCGCCGCAGTTCGGCGACCGCCTGCTGTTCGGCATGTAGCGCGAGCAGGGTGCCGCCGGCACCTCGCTATCCGACCAGCGACTCCCCGGACATCTCGGCCGGAATCGGCACGCCGAGCAGCGACAGAACGGTCGGCGCGAGATCCGCCAGCCGCCCCTCGGCACGCAACGGGCCCTTGGCGCCAACCAGGATCAGGGGCACCGGATTCGTGGTGTGGGCGGTGTGCGGCTCGCCAGCGGCCCCGAGCATCTGCTCCGCGTTGCCGTGGTCGGCGGTGATCAGGGCGATGCCCTCGACGTCGTGGACCGCCGTGATGACGTCGCCGAGCCGGCGATCGACCTCCTCGACAGCGCGGACCACCGCGGGGATGTCACCGGTGTGGCCGACCATGTCGGGGTTGGCGAAGTTGACGATCACGAAACCGTGCGTGCGGCTGCGAATACCCTCCGTCGCGGCTGCGGCAACGCCGGCCGCGCTCATCTCGGGACGCTCGTCGTAGGTGACGACGTCACGGGGCGACGGGATCAGGACACGCGCCTCGCCCGAGTGCTCGGCCTCGCGTCCGCCGTTGAAGAAGTAGGTCACGTGCGGATACTTCTCCGTCTCGGCCACGTGCAGCTGCCCGATGCCTGCCTGCTCCAGCGCGTCGGCGAGCACGTGGCCGGGTCGATCCTCGGGAAATGCGATGGCTCCGGGCTGCCCGTCCCAGTACGCGGTCATGGCCGTCAGGTGCGCGAGACCCTGCGTGCCCCGATCGAAGTGATCGAAGGACGGCTCCGCCAGCGCCTGGCAGATCTCCCGGGCCCGATCGGGTCGGAAGTTGAGGAAGATGACCTCGTCGTCGGCGGCGATGCGACCGCTGCCGTCCCCGATCACCACGGGTTCGATGAACTCGTCGGAGATGCCGGCGGCATACGAGGCCTCGATCGCCGCGGCCACCGTCGAGGCGCGCGCACCCTCCCCGAGCACGAGCAGGCGCCAGGCTCGCTCGACGCGCTCCCAGCGGGAATCGCGATCCATCGCGTGGATGCGACCGCAGATGTCGACGATGCGCGCCGGTCCCCCCTCCCACTCGCGGGCCAGCTGCGGCAGCAGGTGGCCGGCCTGCTCGGGCGAGACGTCGCGCCCGTCGGTGAACGCGTGCACGGCGATGTGCGGCACGCCCTGCGCCGCTGCCAGACGGACGAGGCCGCGCAGGTGGTCCACGTGGCTGTGGACGCCGCCGTCGGAGACGAGGCCGACGACGTGCAGCGTGCCGGAGCCGGCCTTGGCCCGCTGGCACGCGGCGATCAGCTGCGTCGTGTCGGTGAAGTCCCCGGCAGCTGCGTCGGTGATGCGCACGAGATCCTGCGCCACGATGCGTCCCGCGCCGATTGCCAGGTGTCCGACCTCGGAGTTGCCCATCTGCCCGACCGGCAGTCCGACGTCACGACCAGAGGCGTTCAGCTGACCGTGGGGGTTGGTCGCCCAGAGTGCATCGAAGACGGGCGTGTCGGCGAGCTCGACGGCGTTGCCGGGACCGATTGGAGCAAGGCCCCAGCCGTCCAGGATGATCAGGACGACGGGTGCTGTCACGACGCTGCAGCCGCGGCAATCGCCAGCAGGCTGTCGGGATCGAGCGAGGCACCGCCGACGAGGGCACCGTCGATATCGGGCTGGCTGAGCAGCTCGGCGGCGTTCTCCGGCTTGACCGACCCGCCGTAGAGGATGCGGATCTGCTCCGCCGTGTCCCCGCAGAGCTCGCGCAGCTGCTCGCGAATCCAGCCGTGGGCCTCCTGCGCGATCGCGGGCGTGGCGGACTTGCCGGTGCCGATCGCCCAGATCGGCTCGTAGGCGACCACCACCTTGGAGAGATCGGCAACGGGGACGGCCGAGAGGCCCTCGAGCACCTGGCGATCGAGCACCGCCTTGGTCGTGCCGGCGTCGCGCTCGAACTCCGACTCGCCGACGCACAGGACGGGCGTCAGGCCGGCGGCCAGGGCGGCCGGTACCTTCCGCGCCAGCGCCTGATCGGTCTCGTTGTCGTCGGCGCGGCGCTCGGAGTGCCCGAGCAGCACACCCGTGGCGCCGGCGTCGACCAGCATCGCCATCGAGATCTCCCCGGTGTGCGCGCCGTTCTCGTCGGCGTGGGCGTTCTGGCCGAACACGCCGACGCCGCTGCCGGCCAGCGCGCTGGCGACGACGTCGATGGCGGTGAACGGCGGGCAGATCGCGATCTCAACGCTGCCGCTGGACCCGAGTCCGCGCCGGAGGCCGTCGGCGAAGGCGAGCGACTCGCCCCGCGTCTTGAACATCTTCCAATTGCCGGCCACGAGCGGGCGTCGGGACATCAGTGAGCCTCCGGGATTGCGGCGACGCCGGGCAGCACGCGACCTTCGAGCAGCTCGAGGCTCGCGCCTCCACCGGTCGAGACGTGCGTGACCCGATCGGCGAAGCCGAACTGGGTGATGGCGGCGACGCTGTCGCCACCGCCGACGACGGTCGTCCCGTCGCACTCGGCAACCGCCTGGGCCACGGCGCGCGTGCCCTCGGCGTAGGGTGCCATCTCGAACGCGCCCATCGGGCCGTTCCAGAGCACCGTCCGGGCGCTGCGAATGCGCTCGGTGTAGAGCTCGATCGTTGCCGGACCGACGTCGAGCCCCATCCAGTCGGCGGGAACGGCGTCGGCGGGCGTGATCTGCGTTGCGGCCTCCGCGCTGAAGGCGTCGGCGGCGATCACGTCGCGGGGCAGCAGCAGCTCGCACCCGGTCTCGAGCGCCTTGGCACGGGCGCGCAGGGCGATCGCCTGTCCCGCCGCGTCCTCGTGCAGCGACGAGCCGACCTGGCCCCCCTCGGCGACCACGAACGTGAACGCCATCGCCCCGCCGATCAGGACGGTGTCAGCCACCTCGACGAGCCGCTCGAGCACCGCAATCTTGTCGGCGACCTTGACACCGCCGACGATCGCCACGAACGGGTGCTGCGGCGTCTCGAGCAGCGCGGTCAGGACGGACACCTCGCGCTCCATCAGCAGCCCGGCGTAGGCGGGCAGGAGGTGTGCCACTCCCTCGGTCGATGCGTGCGCCCGGTGGGCAGCGCCGAACGCATCGTTGATGTAGACGTCGGCGAGCTCAGCGAGCTGTGCGGCGAAGGCCGCGTCGTTGGCCTCCTCCCCCGCGTGGTAGCGGAGGTTCTCGAGCAGGAGGACGTCGCCGTCGGCCAGCGCGGCCACGGCAGTCGCCGCGGCTGCGCCGACGCAGTCGTCCGCGAAGGCCACCGGCGTGCCGAGCAGCTCGGAGAGCCACACCGCCACCGGGGCCAGCGTGTACTGCGGGTTGCGCTCGCCCTTGGGTCGGCCGAGATGGCTGACCAGGATGATGCGCGCCCCGGCGGCCCGCAGGAACTCGATCGTCGGCAGGGCCGCGCGGATGCGCGTGTCGTCTCCAACAGCCCCGTCTTCCAGCGGGACGTTGAGGTCGACGCGCACGAGCACGCGTCGCCCCCGGACGTCACCGATCTGGTCGAGCCCCCGTCGTGCCACGTCAGACCTTCTGGAGCAGATCGACGACGCGGTTCGAGTAGCCGTACTCGTTGTCGTACCAGCTGACCACCTTGGCCAGACGACCATTGGCCATCGTCAGCTGGGAGTCGACGACCGAGGAGTACGCCGAGCCGATGACGTCGGACGAGACGATCGGGTCCTCGGTGTACTGGAGGATGCCGGCGAGCTCGCCGACGTCGGACTTCGCCTTGATCGCGGCATTGATCTCCGCGGCGGTGGCCTCGCGGCCGAGCTCCACCACGAGATCGACGACGGAGCCGTCGGGCACCGGCACGCGCATGGCGATGCCGTCGAGCCGGCCCTTCATCTCCGGGATGACCAGGCCGATCGCCTTGGCGGCGCCGGTCGAGGTCGGGATGATGTTCTGGGCGGCGGCACGGGCGCGGCGCAGGTCCTTGTGCGGCAGATCCAGGATCGACTGGTCGTTCGTGTACGCGTGCGTCGTGGTCATGAAGCCGCGCTCGATGCCGAACTCGTCGAGCAGGATCTTGGTGAACGGCGCGAGGCAGTTCGTCGTGCAGGAGGCGTTCGAGATGATGTGGTGCTTCGCCGGGTCGTAGTCGTTGCCGTTGACGCCGAGCACGATCGTGATGTCGGGATCGGTGGCGGGCGCGGAGATGATCACCTTGCTGGCACCGGCCGTCAGGTGCTTGGAGGCGCCGTCGCGATCGGTGAAGAAGCCGGTGGACTCGAGCACGACGGGAACGTCGAGCTCCTTCCACGGCAGCGCCGCGGGATCACGCTCGGCGAGGACGCGGATCTCCTTGCCGTCAATGGCGATGCCGCCGTCGGTGACCTCGACCGTGTGATCGAAGCGCCCGAGCACGGAGTCGTACTTGAGCAGGTGCGCGAGGGTCTTGGGATCGGTCAGGTCGTTGATGGCCACGATCTCGATCGGGGCCTGACGCTGGTAGGCGGCGCGCAGGACGTTGCGGCCGATGCGGCCGAAGCCGTTGATGGCAACTCGAGTCGACATGGATGCTCCTTGTGGTCGTGGTCGGGATGGTGTGCGTGCGTGCGAATCCGGGATCCGCGTCTACACGGGATCCTAGGGCCGAGGTCGGCGGTCCGCGCCTCCAGCGGTCGACTCCTCAGCGAGCTCGATCAGGCGCCGAAGGCGTCCGGCCATGGTCGGACGTGGCACGTCGGCCTGCTCGGCGATCTCCGCCAGGGTCATCGCGGGATTGTCGAGGCGCAGCTGCGCCGTCTCCCGCAGCGTCCCGGGCAGCCCCCCGAGCTGGCCCGTCTCGAGCAGCAGGTTGATCGCCGCGACCTGTCGTCGGGCGGCCTGCACCTGACGCGTCAGGTTGGCATTGTCGAAGTTGGCACGGCGGTTGGCGTCACCCCGAGCGGTGCGCACGACCTCGTCCTCCGCCACGTCGAGCGCGGCGCCCTCGGCCCCCAGCACGGTCAGCAGATCCTGAATGGACTCGCGACGGCGCGACACGACCTCCGCCCAGCGCTCGCGCTGGCGCACCTGCACGGGGATATCGAGCGCTCGGGCGGCGGCGCCGAGGAGCTCCGCGAAGTCCGCTCCGTGGGTCCGGATCTCCAGATGCGCGGGCCTGCCCGGCGGCGAGACGCTGCCGGCCGCCGCAAACGCGCCGCGCAGTGCGGCAACGCGGCAGCAATCGCGCGCGATCAGCGACGGCGCCACGGTCAGCCGCGGTCGCCCCTCCTCGTCGATCACGCCGGTGCGCCGGAGCAGCTTGGCGCTCGCCTCGTCCTCGGCCAGCGCCATCTCGACGCGCTGATGGAGGGCGAGGCGCTCGGGGGTGTAGGCGCGCACCCCGCACATCACGCCCTCCTCGCGCAGCACCGTCAGGACCTGGCGCCCGACCGCGTGCGAGCCGACGTCGATCTCCGCGTGTGCGTGCCCTCCGCCGGTCAGGTGCAACGATCCCGCACCGCGCAGGATGGCGGCGAGGTACGCGATCCGGCAGCACGGGAGCGTGATCGGCTGGTGCGCGATCTCCTCGCGGACGTTGCTCGAGAAGGTCATCGCGCCGCGGGGAGCGGACGCCGGGCCTGCGCGACGAGCGCGCGGCCGAGGCGCAGGGGATCGTGATGGTGCCCGTCGGTGATGCGGGCGACGACAACCTCGAGGTCGGTGTGCTGCAGCGCCGCGCGGTCGAAGTCGACGGGAATCAGCCCGGGTGCGGGCACGCGTCGCGTCGTCGGCACGAGAACGGTGTGGACGATGCCGGCCCCGAGATGCTGCTCGAGCCGCTCGATGTGCGTCGCCGCGTCGTAGCCGATCGTCTCGTGCGGCTCCTGCAGGAGGTTGGCGACGTACACGCGGCGCGCGGGCGACCGCCGGACGGCCTCGGCGAGGCCGGGCACGAGCAGCGGCGGGATCGTCGACGTGAACAGCGATCCGGGACCGAGCACGATCAGATCCGCGGTGCGCAGCGCCTCGATCGCCTCGGGGTGCGGCTGGGGATTCTCGGGCTGCAGACGGAGACGGCGCACTGCGCGACGCTCCGACGCCACGGCGGTCTCGCCGGCCACCACGCGCCCATCCTCCATCTCGGCGACGAGCACCGCCTTCTCGCGCGTCGCCGGTAGCACGCTGCCCGAGATCGCGAGGACGTGGGACGACAGCGCGACCGCCGCATCGAACGAGCCTGCCACCTCGGTCAGGGCTGCCAGCACGAGGTTCCCCAGCGAGTGCCCCTCGAGGTCGCCGCGGTCGAAGCGATGCTGGAAGACCTCCGCCAGCACGGACTCGTCGTCGGCCAAGGCCACCAGGCAGTTGCGCACGTCACCGGGCGGCGGCATCCCAAGGTCGCGTCGCAGCCGCCCGGAGGATCCCCCGTCGTCGGTCAGCGTCACGATCGCGGTCGGGTGCACGCCAGCGCGCTTGAGGCCGCGCAGGACGGTCGCCAGTCCCGTGCCGCCGCCGAGGCAGACGATGCGGGGCTCACCGCGCATGGCTGCCCTCCAACGCGAGCAGGCGTCGCTTGCGCTCCTCGCCGAGCTCGCCGTACATGCCGATGCTGCCGTCGCCTCTGATGACGCGATGGTAGGGGACGATGATGCTGAGCGGGCCGCGCGCGCAGGCGCCGCCGGCCGAGCGGGCGGCCCGGGGACGGCCGGCGAGCTCTGCGATCTCGCGATAGGACGCCGTCTCGCCGCGCGGAATCGTGCGCACGGCCTCCACCATCCGCTGATCCAGCTCGCTCAGCCCGAACCAGTCGTAGGCGGCGGCGCAGTCAACGTCGTCGAAGGCGATCTCCTCCCCGCCGAGGAATGCCGTGATGCGGCTGACCAGCCCCTCGGCGCCAGGCGGTGCAGATGCCTGCGACCCGGTGCGGGTGCGCGGCGCGGGCTCCTCGAGGTCGATCAGCTGATCGCCGTCGTAGTGCAGGAGTCCCGTGCCCCACTCGGCAACCTCGAAGCGGACGGCGATCATGCGTCGACGTCCGGCAGCGAGCGGCGGCCGCCCTGCGTCGCTCCCGGGGCGCGGCCGCCGATCCGGTGGAGCGATGAGTGGATCTGCCGCGCGGTCGCCGCGGGCAGCCCCGGCACGCTCTCGAGCTCCTCGGGCGTGGCGGCGACGATCGCGTCGATGGACCCGAAGTGCGCGAGCAGCGCCTTGCGGCGCGTCGGGCCGACGCCGGGGATCGTCTCGAGGACCGACTGCGTCGCGGCGCTGTCGCGTCCCCGGCGGTTCTGCCGCAGCGCGAAGCGGTGCGCCTCATCCCGGACCTGGCGCAGCAGCAGGAGCGCGGGCGAGCTGGCGTCGAGCATGACCGGAGCCGACTGCCCAGGCAGGAAGACCTCCTCCTCCCGCTTGGCCAGCCCGATCACGGCAACCCGCGGCGCGTCCACTCCGCGCATCGCCGTGACCGCAGCGTTCAGCTGTCCCTTGCCGCCGTCGATCACGATCAGGTCGGGGGTGGACGAGAACGAGGCGTCCTCGTCCGCTGCGGCGAGCCGGGTGAAGCGGCGGGTGATCGCCTCCCCCATCGACTTGAAGTCGTCGAGCGCACCGTGGCGGATGCCGAAGGAGCGGTACTGGTCGTTGCGGGCGACCCCGTCCTGGAAGACGACCATCGATGCGAACTGGTGGTCACCGCCGAGCGTGGAGATGTCGTAGCACTCGATCCGCTCCGGCAGCGCCTCGAGCCCGAGGGCGTCGCGCAGCTCCTCGAGGGCATCTGCGCCCCGCGTGCGGGAGCGCTCGTCCTGCAGGCGGATGCCCTCGAGCGCCAGAGTCGCGTTGCGCTGCGCGAGCTCCCGCAGCCGGCGCCACTCCCCGCGCTCGGGCGAGCGCACCTCGACCGGTCCGTCGCGCCGATCTGCGAGCACCGCTGCGAGCTCCTCCTGGCGCTGCAGCCCCGCGGGGACGAGGACGAGCGGCGGCACGGCGGCGCCGAGCCCGTAGCGCTCATCGACCGCGGCCTGGAGCACGTCGTCGATGCTCGCCGCCCGCGTGTTGTCGAAGACGAACTCGACGCGCTCGGCGAGCCGGCCTCCACGTTGAGGCCAGACGTGCACGACCGCAACGTCATCGCCCAAGGCGACGCCGAGCACGTCGGCGTCGCCGGAGTCGGTGCGATCGACCATCTGATGCTCGTCGAGCATGCGCACCGCGTTGAGCCGGTTGCGGGCCCGCGCCGCGTCCTCGTAGCGCTGCTCATCGGCGGCGGTGTTCATCTCCGCCTCGAGCTGGCGACGGATCGTGCGCGTGTCGCCCTCCAGGAAGCGGATCACCTCCGCGATCATGGCGCCGTACTCCTCCTCGCCGACCTTGCCGACGCACGGGGCGAGGCAGCGCCCGATGTGGAGGTCGAGGCAGGGCGAGCCCGACCGGCGCCCCGGCTTGGGGCCCTCACACGGACGGTACGGGAACACGCGGTTGAGCACGCTCAGCGTCTCGCGCACCTTCGTCGCGCTCGGGTACGGACCGAACAGGCGGACGTTGCGCCGGCTGCCGCGCCGCGTGAACATGACGCGGGGAAACGGCTCGCCGGTGGTGACGGCGATCATCGGATAGGACTTGTCGTCGCGCAGGCGGACGTTGAACGGCGGGCGATGCTGCTTGATCAGCGTCTGCTCGAGCATCAGTGCCTCGGTCTCCGTGCCCGTGATCGTCACGTCGATCTCCGCGATGCGCAGCACGAGCTCCGCCGTCTTGCGCTCCAGACCGCGGTCGGGGCGGGCGTAGGACCCGACGCGCTTGCGCAGCGACTTGGCCTTCCCGACGTAGAGCACCTCCCCGGTCTCGTCGCGGTAGACGTAGACGCCCGGCTCCTCGGGCAGGAGGCGCGCCCGTTCGCGGATGAGCTCGACGCCGATGGCCACGCGACCATCGTAGACCCGGACTAGCCCACGAGGGCCGCGCCCGCGCGACCATCCTCGGTCACCACCGCACGGGCGACGGCGCTGGCTTGGGCCGTGAAGCCCACCCGGCCGATCAGCGGCAGCTGCAGCCGCGCCGTTGCGAGCGTGACGGTGGCGTGCCGATCTGCACCGGCCTGCGTCACCACGACGGTTGCCTGCGGCGCGGCGAGCGCGGTGCGCCCCATGGCTGCACGCAGGGCGGCGGCGTCCGCCAGCCGCTGGGCCCGCTCGCCCTGCACGCGGGCGCCCAGGAGGGTCAGGCCCAGCAGCGCGAGCCCACCGAGGGGTACCGCCAGCGCGATCAGGAGCACCGTGGCCTGGCCCCGCTGCCTCACCGCACGCGCCGTCCGCTCAGGCGGATCGTGCCCAGCGGAGCCTCCACGGCGATCTCGATGCGCTCGGAGTCGAGACGCACGAGCCGCGCTCTGCCCGCGATCGCACCCGCCACCGAGGCACCGCTGGCGTCGGCCGCCACCGCGTTGGCCAGGGCTGCCTCCGCGCGTGCCATCGCGGTCAGACGCGTGCAGCTGATCACGAAGGCACCGACGCAGGCCACCACGATCGGTGCCAGCACGAGCACCTCGACGATCGCCTGGCCCCGCCGGCTCCTCATCGGTCGCTGCCCGCAGGCGTGCTGGCGGGACGCGTCGATTGCCAGAGCATCGACGGCACGACCTGCCGCGCTGCCGAGACGGGATCGCCCCCACGGCTGGCGGCTCGAGCCGCGGCGAGCTGCGCGAGTGAGCGCTCGGCTCCGCGCCAGCTGGTCAGTCCCGTCAGCGCACCGACGCTGAGGATGAGGGCGAGCAGCGTCGTGCCCAGGACGATCTCGATGCTGGTCTGCCCCCGTCGCATGGGCGCACCGTCGTCGATCTTCCGCCACGCGGGTGGACCGCACCCGCACCATCGAGGAGCGTTCCCGCGCGCAAGGCGCACGCACCCGCGGCTAGTACCAGCCGCTGCTCTCCTGATAGATGCGCCACATGACGAAACCGCAGGCGCCGGCGATCGCCAGCAGGAAGATCGACGTGAAGAGCATCAGCGGCAGCAGGAACGAGACGAGCACGACCAGGACGATCATCGCGCCGGCGCCGTAGAAGAGGAGCTTCTGCTTCCGCGTCAGCCACTGCAGGCGCGCCCGGTTTCCCCGCCACAGCGTGTAGGCGAACCAGCCGAGTCCCGCGAGGAGCGCCACGCGCAGCACGATCGAGAGGATCCAGACGACCGGTCCGGCCACGACCTGGAGCACCGTCACCACGATCGCCGCAGCGGCGACGATCGCCCAGTTGATGATCTGCCGGCGTTCCATGATCAGCTGAAGATTCCCGACACGGTCAGGGCGCGAGTCGCCAGCGCGGCCGCCAGCAGGGCGGCGATGGAGAAGATCAGGATGTTGCGCAGGTGATCATCGCGACGCGCCGAGTAGGCGAATACCACCATCGCGGCGGGCAGCAGGCCGTACACGTAGTGCAGCTGCTGCGCGGCGCGGAGGTTCTGGCTGAGCAGCAGCAGGCCGATGATCGCCTGGCCGACGATCACCGTCTGCGAGGCCGCCAGGACCTGCGCGTACCACTTGTTGGCGGGCAGCTTGCGCTTCCACACGAGCAGGCCCCAGATGCCGGCAATCAGGTTGATCGCGATCACGATGATCCCGAGGCCGAGATGGATGTTCGTGACCACGGGAGAAGTATGCGCGATCGGGCGTCGGTGCCCTAGTTGGTGAGCCCCACCTGCGCGAGCGTCTTGAACTGGCTGAACACCGGTTGGGCCTTGTCGCCCTTGATGATCGGCCACTGCGGGGCTCGGTAGATGGCGATGCGGGCGCCCTCGTTGCAGTCGCCGGTCGGCAGGCAGCTGAGCACGCCAGACAGGCCCGCGTAGCCACGGACGTCGAGCATCGCGCGTCGCAGCTGGGTGCGGCTGAAGGTCAGCACGCCACCGGGGTGCACGACGGCGGTCCGGCGAATCGCATCGAGGAGCAGTGCCGTGGCGTCAAAGCCGCTGGGGCCGAAGACGCCCTCGGGCTCGTTGCCGGTCAGCTGGCGGTAGGCGGGCAGGTACCAGTCGCGGTAGAACAGGTTCTTCTCGACCGACGAGAAGTCCGGACCGCTCGCGTAGATGCCATTGGCACGTGTGCCCAGCAGCTTGACGAAGTCCTCCGTCTGGCAGGACTCGGCGACGACGATCGTGGTGGCCGCCAGCGCGGGCGTCGCCCGGATCGCCGAGACCACCTCGCCGCAGTCAGGGGTCTGGAGCGAGACGAAGATGGCGCCGGGCGGATCCTTCGCCAGCGTGCGCGCCACGCCGCTGCGCGCATCCTCGGGCCCGAGCGAGAAGGACTGCTCCACCGCACCACCGAGGGCGTTGAACGACCGGGAGAACATCTCCGCGAGCTGTCCGGAGTAGGCATCGTCGGCCTTGGAGACCGTCACCGCCGACGTGATCTGCTGGCGCGTGAAGATGAAGTCCGCGACGACCGAGCTCTGGATCGCATCGTTGAAGGCCGTGCGGAAGTACGTGCGCTGATGGGTCTCCGGATTCGTCAGACCCGGGGCCGTGTTGGAGGGCGAGACGACCAGGACGTTGTGCTCGGCGAAGACCCGATCCGCGCTGCCGAACGCGCTGCCGGAGCAGGTCGGTCCGATCACCGCCAGCAGGCCGGGCTCGATCAGCATCCGGTTGGCACCGATCCGCCCAGAGATGGCGCTGCACTCGTCCTTCTCGACGATCAGCGCGACGTCGTGCCCGAGCAGCTGGCCGGCGTTCTGATCGAACGCTCCGTCGAGGTAGTCCAGCCCGAGCCGGACGCTGGCGAGGACGTCGAGTCCGCTGGCGTAGTCGAGTGCGAGGAATGCGCCGAGGTAGATCGGCTCGCCGATGCCGACCTCGACGCAGTCCCTGTCAGCGGGGGCGCAGCCGGCGGACGCGGCCGTCGGCGTCGATCCGCCGCAGGCTGCCAGCACGCCGCACAGCAGCACGATCAGGAGCGCGACGACCCCTCTCACTTCCCCACCAGCCATGACAGATAGCCGCCGCTGGAGATCTCCTGGGCGAGCTGATGGATCGGCTGCACCGATGTGATGAATGGTCCGGCGAACGGCGAGCTGATGCCCAGGATGGCGGAGAGATCGAAGCCGACGACGAGGATGATCCCGAGCGCCACGAGGCCGTACCGCGGTCCGCTGCGCAGGGCGACGATCAGCGCGCCGATGATCAGGGCGAGCCCTGCCACGACGCTGAGCACGAAGAGCGGCATGGGCAGCTGCTGCGTGGCGATCACGAGTCGCTGACGTCGCGACTCCGTGATCGCGGCCAACGAGGATTGCATGGCGTCCGTGGTGACGGAGGGGGCGTAGGGGCGCGGCCCGTAGGAGAACACCAGCTGCGAGAGGCTGGAGAGCTCATCGGCGGCGCGAGAGCGACCCGCGGGGTTGTGCTCGAGCATCGACCACTCCGAGGTCTCGACCGCGTTGAGATAGCGCACGAGCGCGGCCTGCACGAGCGCGGTGTCGACGGGTGGCAGGGATGCGCTGGCGTAGGCCAGCTGGCTGGCACCCGCCACCTCCACGCCGACGTGATTCTGGGCCTGGCGCAGCGTGCTGTACTCGCTGCTGATCAGGAAGCCGGTCAGGATCGCGAACAGGCTGCCCAGCACCGTCATGTAGGCGGTGGCGGTGGCGCCGGCACCCTCACGGCGCTGCGGCGGGATGGCGACGATCAGCACGACCAGTGCGGTGGCGGCAAACACGAGCGCGCCGACGACGCACAGCAGCGTCAGCTCGGCCAGTCCGAGTCCGGTCAGCCAGCTCATGCGGCGTCGCTCGTTCCCTGATCGCGTGCGGCTTCCCAGTGCGCCCGCACGGCGGCTCGCTCCTGGTCGGTCAGCGCGACGCTGCCGACCCGTTCGGCGGTGGCCAGCCCCTCGGACGACACCAACTGATCCACGAATGCGAGCTCCGTCGGATTGCCGGCGACCGCCGCGAGATTGACGTAGACGTACAGCTCGCGCGACAGCGGATAGTCGCCCGAGTTGATGGCCGCAGAGGACGGGCGTTGACAGCCCTGACCGAAGTCCACGCTGAGCAGGCGCAGCGTCTGGGCCCAGCCGCTGGCGGTCGCGAGGCCTGCGAACCCGAGCGCTCCCTGATGGTTGAGCATGCTGCTGCGGATCAGCTGCTCCGCGGGCTCGATCACGTAGTCCGGTCGCAGGGCCGGCGTGGCGTCGCGCTCCTTGGCGAGCGGTGCGATCGCCAGGTCGATCAGCGTCTGGCGAGTACCCGATCCGGCCCCCGGACCGACCACGGTCAGATCCTCGTTCGGGAGCCCGATGCCCGCTCCGTCGATGACCTGCCCTGCCTCGGACCATCGTGACACGCTGACCGACTCGGGTCCCATCAACGCGTAGATCTGCTCCTGGGTGAGGCACTGCACTGCAGTGCTCCCGGCATCAACCATCAGCGCGACCGCATCCCGCGCCACCAGCAGACGCGTGAAGGCGATCCCGGAGGAGGCGCAGCTCGCGAGCTCGCGCTCGTTGAAGGGGCGCGAGCTGCCGGTGATCGGCACCAGGGCATCGCAGAACAACACGGCCCCATCCGAGGAGCCCGTCATGCGCACGTCGAGCGCCACGAGCGGTGATTGCGCGGCGAAATCTGCGCTCAACTGCGAGATCATGGGCAGCAGGGTCGTGGACCCCGCGATGCGAACCCTCCCGTCGAGCGGCGCGCTGGCACCGCACGCCGCGACCACAAGTGCGAGCACAGCGACGAGCGCAGCGGCAGACCGACGACGACGCTGTCCCCTCATCACCGCTGCAGCGTGGCAGAGATCGCCTGCGGACGGGCAACGTGCCGGGATGCGCCCCTTCCCCAAGGGGGCCCCAAGGGCGGCGATGGCCCTCGTATACTGGCCCGTATGCCAACTGTCGGTGATCCCGCGCCCCTGTTCACCCTCGCCGATGATCGGGGTGAGCAGGTCAGCCTCGCCGATCTCCGCGGCCAGCGCGTGATCCTGTACTTCTATCCCAAGGACGACACGCCGGGCTGCACGACCCAGGCCTGCGGGATCCGTGACGGCTGGGCCCAGGTCGAGGCCCTCGATGTCGCGCTCTTCGGCATCTCGCCCGACGCGCCGGCGAGCCACGCCAAGTTCCGCGCCAAGTTCGACCTCCCCTACCCGCTGCTCGCCGACGAGGGACACGCAGTGGCCGAGCAGTATGGCGTGTGGGTCGAGAAGTCGATGTACGGCAAGAAGTACATGGGCGTCGAGCGCTCCACGTTCATCATCGGCACCGACGGGCTGGTCGAGCACGTGCTCCACAAGGTCAAGCCCGGCGAGCATCTCGACCTGATCGTCAAGACGCTCGCGGTCTGAGGTGACGATCGCCGCACCGACCGCTGGCCCGCTGGCCGGCGTCCGCGTCCTCGATCTGTCGCGCGTGCTCGCCGGGCCGTACTGCGCGATGGTCCTGGCCGACATGGGCGCCGACATCATCAAGGTCGAGAATCCCAAGGGCGGCGACATCACCCGCGCCTGGGGACCGCCATGGGCCGGCGATGAGGCGACCTACTACATGAGCGCCAACCGCGGCAAGCGCTCCATCGCCATCGACCTGCGCGATCCCGAGGGAGTCGCCGTCGCTCGGCGCCTCGCGGCCACGTGCGACGTCGTCATCGAGAACTTCATCCCCGGCGGCGCCGAGCGCATGGGCCTCGGCTGGGAGGCGCTGCACGAGGACAACCCCTCCCTCGTCTACTGCTCGATCAGCGGCTATCCCCACGACAGCCCCGAGGCGCCACTGCCCGGCTTCGACTTCGCGATCCAGGGCGAGGGCGGGATCATGAGCATCACGGGCGACGTGGACGGTGCGCCGATGAAGGTCGGCGTGGCCATCGCCGACATCACGTCTGGCATGTTCGCCGCCAACGGCATCCTCGCCGCGCTCTACGCGGTGCGCGGTGGCCAGCCGGGCCGTCGCGTGCAGGTGTCCCTGCTCGACGCGCAGCTGGCATGGCTGGCCAACCGCGGCACCGAGGTCTCGATCGCCGGCTGGGAGCCCGAGCGCTTCGGCAACGCGCACCCCTCCATCGTCCCGTACGAGACGTTCCCCACCTCGGGCGCGCACGTGATCGTCGCCGTCGGGACGGATCTGCAGTTTCGCTCGTTCTGCGAGGCGATCGGGCTCCCCGAGCTCGGGGCGGATCCCCGCTTCGCCACCAACCCCGACCGTGTCGCCAACCGGGGCGTGCTGATCCCGCTGCTGCAGGCGGCCACTGCGGCGTTCGCACCCGGGGCACTGCTCGCAGCCCTCGCCGAGCGCGACGTCCCGAGCGGTCCGGTGCGCACCATCCCCGAGGCCCTGGCCGCCGCGCCCTACGCGCTCCAGCCGCACGTGCATCCGACCGCCGGTGAGATCCACACGATCCGCTCGCCGATCGCCTTCGACGGCGACCACCTCACCTCACCGCGGCACCCACCGCTGCTCGGCGAGCACACGCGCGAGCTGCTGCTCGAGGCCGGCTTCTCGGCTGCCGACGCCGCTGCGGCGCTCGCCGGCCCCTGCACGCAGCGGTAGGGGCTCCTACAGCGCCTCGGCGTACTCCTCGATCTCCCAGGCAGTCAGTCGGTTCTGGTGGGCTTCCCAGCGGCCGAGCTCGTAGCGCTTGTTGCGCAGGAAGACCTCGATCAGCTCGGGCCCGATCAGCTTGACCAGCCGGGTGTCGGCCTCGAGCGCGTCGAGTGCGGCGC
>CANJXE010000029.1 GCA_947478745.1 Actinomycetota bacterium | reverse complement strand
TCGACGACGGCGGGCGTCTCGAAGACCAGCCCGGCGATCAGTGCGCCGGCGACGGGCGCATTGAAGAGCCAGGCGATCGGTGCGCCTGCGACGGGCGCATCGAAGAGCCAGGCGATCGGTGCGCCGGCGGCGGGCGCGTCGAAGAACTAGGCGATCGGTGCGCCCGCGGCGCGCAGCTGCTCGACGAGCGCCTGGTACGCGGCGCCGGGGTTCTTCTGCCGGTAGATCGCGGAGCCGGCCGTGAAGCGGTTGGCGCCGGCCTCGTAGCAGCCGACGATCGAGTCGGAGGCGACGCCGCCGTCGATCTCGACGCCCGCATCGGGGCGGGCGAGCGCGCGCAGCTGCGGCAGGCGATCAGCCGTGGCGGTGATGAACTTCTGACCACCCCAGCCCGGGCTGACGCTCATGCAGAGCAGGTTGCGCGCGTAGCGGGCGGCCTCGGCGACGGCCGCGACGGGCGTGGCCGGGTTGAGGGTGACGCCGGGGATCATGCCGGTCTCCTCGACGATCTGGAGGGCGCGGTGGATGTCGCGGGTGGCCTCGATGTGGATCGTGAACGAGTCGGCACCAGCCTTGGCGTACTCGGCGGCGAAGCGCTCGGGCTCCGACACCATCATGTGCACGGCGAGGGCGCCACCGCGGGCGTGGACCTCGTCGGCGATCGCCTCGACGACCTCATGGCCGAAGGTGATGACCGGGACGAAATGGCCGTCCATGACGTCCACGTGGAACGTGCGGGCGCCGGCGTCCATGAGCTCGATGACCTGCTCCCGGAAGGCGCCGAAGTCGGCGGCCAGGATCGAGGGACAGACCTGAAACTCGGTGATCCACGCGTCGTTCGCCATAGAGCGGATCATGCCACCCCGCGCCCTACGACGCAGCGGCCAGGCGCATGGCGACGAAGCCCTCGCCCGCGCCCTGGTCGGGCCGCAGCTCGAGCCGGGCGTCGATCGGATGCGCATCGGCCGCGTGCGACTCGGCGGTGCCCAGCGTGCACAGGCTCAGCACGAGCACGCCGCCCGGCGCGAGCCGGGGCACGAGGAAGTCCACCATGCCGCGCTGCAATGCGACGAGGCGCTCGACGTCGTCGGGCTGGCGCCGCCAGCGCACGTCCGGCCGCGAGCCGATCGTGCCGAGGCCGGAGCACGGGGCGTCGACGAGGATGCGGTCGTAGCCCGTGCGGTCGGCGGGCAGGTCGAAGACGTCGATCGGCAGCAGGTCGCAGCCAACGACGCCCTGGCGCGCCAGCGTCTCAGCGAGCGCGCGGGCACGGCCGGGATCGCGCTCGACGCACGTGAGGCCCTGGCCGCCGCCGAGCAGATCGGCGATGTGGCCCGACTTGCCACCGGGCGCGGCGCACGCGTCGAGCACCCGCATGCCCGGCTCGGGGCCGAGGAACGGCGCGATGCGCTGGGCGCTGCGACTCATCGGGATCAGGTCGCCGTTGCGGAAGGCCGTCGTGGCGGAGATGTCGACCGAGCCGTCGACGATGCACGCGCTCGGCACCTCGTCGTCGGTGCGCAGCGCGCAGTCGAGCCGGGCGAACTCCTCGGCGATGCGCTCGTCGGCACCGAGCCGCAGCGTGGAGACGCGGAAGGTCACCTCGGGCGTCGCGTTGCCGGCGTCCATCAGCCCCTTGGCGGCGTCCAGGCCGTAGGCCTGCTCCCACAGCTCGGCGATCCAGTCGGGGTAGGAGCGCAGCAGCGCCGCATCCTGCACCGTCACGTCGGGCAGCGCGTCGACCCAGGCGCGGCCGCCGTCGGCGACGCGGCGCAGCAGCGCGTTGACGAGCCCTGCCCCGCCCTTGCCGCGGCGGATCGTCGCAAGGTCGACCGCCGTGGAGACGGCGGCGTGCGGCGGAATGCGGTCGAGCAGCAGCAGCTGGAAGGCGCCAAGCCGGACGATGCAGCGCGTCGTGGGGTCCAGCTTGGCGGGGTCGCGGTCGGCCAGCTCGTGGACGCAGGCGTCGAGCAGCCGCTGGGCCTTGACCGTGCCGTACGTCAGCTGCGCGCCCAGGTTGCGGTCGCGCGGGTCGAGCCGGGCGCGCGTCGCCTCGGCGGTGAAGGCGCGATCGACCCAGGCCTCCTCCTTCTCCTGTCGCAGGAGGACGTCGAGGGCGACGGTACGAGCGGAGTCACGTGCGGTCATGCGGGCATCATCGCCTGTGTCGGAGGGGTGCGGCGGCCACGCAGCCACTCGGGGGTGCTCAACGCGCGCTTGCCGGCGGTCTGCAGCTCGTGGACCTCGAGCGCGCCGTCGGCGAGTCCGATCAGCAGGCGGTCGCCGTCGACGACCGCGGTGCCGGGGGCGGCGCTCGCCGCGGCGGGCTCGGCGCGCCAGATCGTGAGGGTCTCGCCGTCGAGCGCGACCAGGGCGCCGATGTGCGGGCGCAACGCGCGGATGCGATCGACGGTGAGGGCCACGCCATGCGCACTGGGATCGATCAGCCGATCCGCGCGCTGGAGCTTGGCGGCGTAGGTCGCTCCCGCGGTGGCCTGCGGGGTGGACTGCAGCGTGCCGGCCGCCGCATCGAGGATCGCACGCACCAGCGCCGGCACGCCGAGGCGCAGCGCGGCGGCCTCGAGCTCGGCCGTATCGGAGGCGGGCGTCAGCGCAATCGGCGCGATCGAGACGATCGGGCCGGCGTCGAGCTCGAGGACGGTCTCCATGATCGCGACGCCCGTCTCGGCGTCGCCGGCCATCAGCGCGCGCTCGATCGGGGCCGCACCGCGCCAGCGCGGCAGCAGCGACGGATGCAGGTTGAGCCACGGGCAGACGGCGAGCAGCTCGGCCGGCAGCAGCTGCCCGTAGGCGCAGATCGCAATGGCCGTGGGATGCGTGGCCTGCAGCGCTCCCAGCGCATCGATCGCGCGCTCGGGCTGGAGCAGCGGCAGGCCGAGCTCGGTCGCGAGCGCGGCGACCGGCGGCGGCGTCAGCACGCGCTTGCGGCCCGCCGGTCGGTCCGGCTGGCTGAGCACCAGCGGCACCTCGACGCCGGCGTCGAGCAGGCCGCGCAGCACCTCGGCCCCGAACGCGGACGTGCCCGCGAACGGTGCGCGCGCGTTCAGCTGAGCCTCTCCCGCAGGATCTTCAGCGCCTCGCGCTTGTCGGCGGGCTCCGCCCGATCCACGGTCAGGATGCCGTGCAGGTGATCCACCTCGTGCTGGACGATGCGGGCCGACATGTCGAGCAGCTCCTGCTCGTGCCAGGCGCCCTCGATGTCCTGCCAGCGCACCGTGATGGCCGTGCTGCGCTCGACCTGGACCGAGTGATGCTCGCGGAGCAGGTACTCGAGCGACAGGCAGCCCTCGCCGCCGACCAGGGTCTCGTCGGAGTACTCGACGATCTCCGGGTTGATCATCGCGATCCACTCGTCGTCCTCGAAGCTGATCACCGCGATGCGCCGGAGCAGGCCGATCTGCGGCGCGGCGAGACCGGCGCCGACGGCGTCGTCGGCGATCTCGCACATCCGCTCCACCAGAGCCTCGAGCTCGACGTCGAAGACCTCGACGAGGTGCGTCTCGCTCCGCAGCACCGGATCCGGGAACTGGCGGATCTGCGCCTGCGCGATCACGCGGCGTGCCTCGACATCGGCGTCTGTCTTCTTGCGCGCCATCAGCCCGACCTACGCCCCGCGGGGTTCCTTCGGCGCGATCGGCGCCACGCGGGCACCGCTGGCGACGAGCGTGCCGATCTGCTCGCCGCGCACCACGCGGACGATGTTCTCGGCGTCGTTGACGTTGAAGACGCGAATCGGCATGTCGTTCTCCATGCAGAGCGACAGCGCCGTCGTGTCCATCACCTTGAGGCCGCGCTCGATGGCCTCGAGGTGCGTGAGCTCGCGGATCAGCTTGGCGTCGGGGTTGATGCGCGGATCGTCGTCCAGCACGCCCTCCACCCCGTTCTTGCCCATCAGGATCGTCTGCGCGCCGATCTCGCACGCCCGCAGCGCCGCGGCGGTGTCGGTCGTGAAGTACGGGTTGCCGGTGCCACCGGCGAAGATGATCACGCGGCCCTTCTCGAGGTGCCGGATGGCGCGGCGCCGGATGTACGGCTCCGCGACCTCCTGGATGTCGAGCGCGCTGAGGATGCGGGTGTAGATGCCGATGCGCTCGCAGGCGTCCTGCACCGCGATCGCGTTGAGCACCGTCGCGAGCATGCCGGCGTAGTCGGCTGAGGCGCGGTCCATCCCCTTGGCCGACTCGGCCATCCCGCGGAAGATGTTGCCGCCGCCGACGACGACCGCAACCTCGACGCCCTCCTCGCGCACCTGCTGAATCGCGTAGGCGATCTCGGCGATGCGCGAGGGGTCCATGCCGTAGCCCGCATCACCCATCAGAGACTCTCCCGACAGTTTCAGGAGGATGCGACTGAACGGCGTTGCGGTCATGGGTTACTCCTGGCCGAGGGTGTAG
This sequence comes from Actinomycetota bacterium, assembly GCA_947478745.1. Classification (GTDB taxonomy): domain Bacteria; phylum Actinomycetota; class Thermoleophilia; order Gaiellales; family F1-60-MAGs149; genus F1-60-MAGs149. The sequence goes on along the minus strand of CANJXE010000029.1, from coordinate 15,363 downwards.
CTCGCGAAGCGCTTGATCTCGATGTTCTCACCCATCTCGGACGAGAGCGCAGCGCGATGCTGCTCCACGCTGAGATCCTCGTCGCGGAAGTAGGGCTGGTTGAGCAGGACGACGTCCTCGTACCACTTGCGCAGCTTGCCCTCGGCGATCTTGGTCTGCACCTCGGCCGGCTTGTCGGCGGCCTGCGAGCGGTAGATCTCCAGCTCGGCCTCGCGGATCTCGGCCGGCACGTCGGCCTCCGAGATCCAGCGGGTGCCGTCCATCGAGACGATCTGCAGGCAGATGTCCTTGACGAAGGCCTGGAAGTTGTCCGTGTTGGCGACGAAGTCGGTCTCGCACCCGATCTCCACGAGGACGCCCTTGACGCCGCCACCGTGGATGTACGAGAAGACCTTGCCCTCGCTCGTGGCACGGCCACCGCGCTTGGCGGCCTTGGCCAGGCCCTTCTCGCGGAGCAGCTTCTTGGCTGCATCGATATCGCCTGCCGCGTCGACGAGTGCGTCGCGGACCTCCAGCATGCCCGCGCCCGTCTGCTCGCGGAGGGTCTTGACGTCGGCGGCGCTCGGCTTGTAGTCGCTCATGTGTCTCGGTCCTTCTCGGCCTCAGCCGAATCGATCAGGTTCGGATCCGCTTACGCGGTGGGATTCTCTTCGGTGGCCTCAGCGGCCTCAACGGCCTCGACGACGGCCTCGACGGCAGCCTCGACGACCGCCTCGACGACGACCTCGGCGATCGCATCGGCGACCTCGGCCTCGGCCACGGCCTCCTCGGCGACGGCGTCGGCGATCTCGGCCTCGACGATCGCCTCGGCGGCGACCTCGGCGGAGACGGCCGGATCGGCGACCGCAGCAGCGGCGACCTCCTCGGCGACGACTGCCTCGGCGACGGCCTCGTCGGCGACGGCGTCGGCGGCATCGGCGGACGCCAGGATCTCGGCGACGGCCTCCTCGACGGCGGCGGCCTCATCGGAGGACAGGCCCTCGACGGCGGACGGCAGGTGCTTGCGGCCCTCGATCACGCCGTCGGCGATGACGCGGGCGATCAGGTCGTTGGAGCGGATCGCGTCGTCGTTGCCCGGGATCGCGAGGTCGACCTCGTCCGGATCGCAGTTCGTGTCGACCAGGCCGATCAGCGGGATGTGCAGGCGCTTGGCCTCACGCACTGCGAGCTGCTCGGCGTTGAGGTCGATGACGAAGATCGCGCTGGGCAGCTTCGCCATGTTGGCGACGCCGGACAGGTTCGTCTCGAGCTTCTCGAGCTCGTGCAGACGCACGAGGCGCTCCTTGGCGGGCAGCAGGTCGAGCTGGCCCTCGGCGAGGAGACGGCGCAGATCGTGGAGGCGCTGGATGCGGTCCGTGATCGTGCGGAAATTGGTGAGCAGGCCACCGAGCCAACGGTGGTTGACGTACGGGCACGAGGCGCGCTCGGCCTGGCCCTTGATGGCCTCACGGGCCTGCTTCTTGGTGCCGACGAAGAGGACGGAACCGCCGTTGGCGGCGATGTCGCGCACCATCTCATGGGCCTCGACCGCGAGGGCGAGGGTCTTCTGCAGGTCGATGACGTAGATGCCACCGCTCTCCTTGAAGATGAACCGGCGCATCTTCGGATTCCAGCGTCGGGTCTGATGACCGAAGTGGACTCCGGCCTCCAGAAGTTCGCGCATGCTGACAGCTGCCATGAGGGTGGCTCCTTCAATTGGGTTGGGGTTGTCGTGCGCCCGCTGGCAGCCGCTGAGACCGGCAATCGCCGGCACCGCTCAGTCGGCCACGCCCCAGCGGGGGAGTGGTTTGCCTACGAAACCTACCAGCGCGCGGCGTTGGGGAGCGCAGTCAGACCTGGCTGCCGCGCAGCGCGCGGAGGCCATCGATCGCGCGCTGGAACTCGTCCGGCAGGGGCGAGGTGACCTCGATGCGCTCGCCCGTGACCGGATGGTCGAATGCGAGGCGATGGGCGTGCAGCGCCTGATGCCGCATGCCGAGGGTGTCGCCCGACGACGGGCCGTAGACGGGGTCGCCCACCACGGGGTGCCCGATCGCGGCGAAGTGCACGCGGATCTGGTGCGTGCGGCCCGTCTCGAGGTGCGCGGACTCGAGCGTGTGCTCGGGGAACGTCTCCAGCAGCTCGAAGTGCGTGATGGCGGGGCGCGAGCCCACCCCGTCGACGGCGCGACGCGTGCGGTTCTGCGGATCGCGGCCGATCGGCGCCTCGATCCGTCCGGCGATGCTCGGCGGGCGGCCGTGGACGAGGGCGACGTACTCGCGGTCGATCTCGCGGCGGCGCATCATCCGCTGCAGCTCGTCGAGGGCCTCCTCGTTGCGCGCGACGACGAGCAGGCCCGACGTCTCCTTGTCGAGCCGGTGGACGATGCCCGGACGATCCGGGTCTCCACCGCCCGCCAGCCCGCGCGCTGCGAGCACGCTGGCCAGCGACGGGCCGGGCGAGCCGGGCGAGGCGTGCGTGATCAGGCCGATCGGCTTATCGACCACGACCAGCGACGCATCCTCGTGGAGGATCTTCGGCTCGTGGATCTCGGGGACCTCCTCGACGATCGGCTCGGCCTCCGGCTGGTCGATCGCCACGGTCTGACCGCGCTGGACCCGCGTGCTGCGTGCCCGCACGTGCCCGTCGACGGTGACGTGCCCCTCGTCGATCAGACGCTGAGCGGCTGCGCGCGAGATGCCCTCGATCGCCTCGTGGACGACCTGATCGAGCCGTCCGCCGGCGTGCTCGGCGTCGATCGGGATCTCGATCATGCCCGCTGCCGCTCGCTCGACAGCAGCGTGATCAGGAGCAGGATCACACCAACCGTGATGCCGACGTCGGCCAGGTTGAAGACCGGGAAGCGCGAGATCTCGAGGAAGTCCGTGACGTGCCCCTGCGTGAGCCGATCGAAGAGGTTCGACGCCGCACCGCCCGCAAGCAGGCCGATGGCGACCGGCAAGAGCGGCGAGCGGCCGCCGGCGCGCGCGAAGTAGAGCAGCATCCAGACGATCGCGATGATCGACAGCACGATGACGATGACCTGGCTGTCGCGGAACTGGCCGAAGGCGATGCCCGTGTTCCACGTGTTCGTGAAGTGGAAGAACGGCAGCACCTCGAACGGATCGTTCGGGGTGAAGGAGTCACGGGCGATCTTCTTCGTGACCTGATCGGCCGCGATCGTGACGATGGCGATCACGGCGAACGCCGTCCAGTGCAGCGCGTCGGCTGGCTGGCGCGTCGGGCGGGTCGGATCGACCGCAGAGGTCGGCGACGCCGACATCCGGCTAGCGCCGCTCCGACTTGCTCTGGCAGTCCATGCAGCGAGCGCTCGCCGGCAGCGCCTCGAGGCGCTTGTCGGGGATCGGCTGGCCGCAGTCGACGCAGATGCCAAAGGTCCCGTCGGTGATGCGCCGGAGCGCCTCGTCGACCTCGTCGAGGCTGGCCTGGAGATCCTCATCCATGCCCTCGCCGAGCTCGTCCGCGAGCGTCTCGACGGCGGCGTCGGAACCTGCGCCGAGGCGCTCGGCGCTATCGCGACCCGGGTCGACGAGCTCGCCGCGGAGCTGGGCGAGATCGTGCAGCAGGCGATCGCGTTCGGCGGTCAGTGCAGTCGTGGCGGTATCGACGTCCATGCCCGAACCGTAGCGCCGTGCACGAGGCACGGCGGCGCTCAGTGGAGCGTGATCTCCTCGCGGAACAGCTCGTGCTCCTCCGTGCGCTCGCTCGGCTCGTCGGTCACGTCGATCTCGTCGAGGACGGCCTCGGCGGTCTGCAGGAAGGCGCGGTAGCGGGCGTGCAGCTCGCGGCCCTTCTGCTCGATCCCCTGCGTCTCGCGCCAGACGGACGCCCGCTGATGGTGCGCCTCACCCATGATCTCGCGCGCCTCCTGCTCGGCCTCGCGGATGATCTGGGCCGCCTCGCGGCGCGCGGCCTCCTTCTGATCGGCGGCGTGCTTCTCCGCGCTGATCAGCGTACGGCGGAGGAGATCCTCCATGTCCTTGACGCGCTTGACCTCGGTCTGCATGTCCTCGATCTGGTCACGCAGATCGACGCGCTCCTGCCAGAGATCCTGGTACGCGTCGACGACCTCGTCGAGCATGTCGTCGACGTCGGGACGCTTGTAGCCGAACAGCCCGCGCCGGAGCGGGGTGTGACGGATCTCTGCGGGCGTGATGGCCATGGTGCGGGCTACGGCGCACGCACCGCGAGTCCTGCCGGTCGTGACGAAACGCTTACATGCGGCGTGGTTGCACGCAGTTGGCTTTCCTTCCAACTGCGGGTCGGCGGTTGACGCACACCCCGAACGCCATCAAGGTGGGGGAATGAAATTCTCTGCCGCCTCGGGCGCACGGATCGCCGTGCTCGCTCTCGTTCTGTCCCTTGCCGTGATCGGCACCGCCGGCGCGAAGGAGACGACCTTCGGTTCCACCGGCGCTGGCCCCAACGACGTCGTCATCGATGCGGCCGGCAACGTCTACACCGCCAACACGACGGCCAGCAGCGTCACCAAGATCACCCCCGCCGGCACATCGACCACGCTGGGCACCACCGGCAAGGGTCCGATCGGCATGGCCATCGACGCCGACGGCAACGTCTACACGGCGAACTCGGCGGCCGACAACGTCTCGAAGCTCACGCCGTCCGGCACCTCGACGATCCTCGGCACGACGGGCAAGAACCCGATCGGCATCGCCGTCGACTCCGCCGGCAACGTCTACACGTCGAACTACGCAGAGAGCACCGTGACCAAGATCACGGCGGCCGGCGTCTCCTCGACGCTCGCAGCGACCGGCACGCACCCGCTCGGCATCGCCGTCGACGGCAGCGGCAACGTCTACACGGCCAACGAGAAGACCGCCACCGTGACGAAGATCAGCTCGGCTGGCGTCGCCGTCACGCTCGGCACGACCGGTGGCTGGCCCCAGGGGATCGCCCTCGACGGCTCCGGCAACGTCTACACCGCCAACTGGAACTCGCGCAACGTCTCGAAGATCACCCCGGCCGGCGTCTCGACGATCCTCGGCCGCACCGGCCGTCGCCCGATCGGCATCGCGCTCGACACCTCCGGGAACGTCTACACGACCAACAACGGCTCCGCCGACGTCTCGCGCATCACGCAGAACGGCACGTCGCAGATCATCGGCCGCACCGGCCGGCGTCCCGTCGGCATCGCGCTCGATACTGCCGGCGACGTCTACACGTCGAACTTCCTGTCCAAGACCGTCACGCAGATCGTGCCGCCCATGAACAGCCAGATGAACGTCGTCTCGCTGAGCACGGTGACGGTGGCAGCGCCCGACAACGCGGCCGTCTGGATCATCCCGTTCTACAACGCCGTCTACGCGACCAAGGGCGAGTGCCTGCAGAACCTGACGATCGTCCGCCAGCTGCCGGCCCAGGCCGGCGTCGGCGTCCAGAACGTCTCCGAGACCTCCTGCATGGAGGTCGGCAACGTGCCGTACACGTACAACGTCGGCGAGACCGAGGTGACCGTCGCACAGTGGACGACGTTCCTCAACACGGTCGATCCCATGGGCCTCAACCGCCACCACCTCTGGGCCGCACCCAACGGCTCGAAGGTCTGGCCGCTGTACGGCTCGATCAACCGCACGGCCAAGGCGCTGCCGGGCCGCCACTACGCCGTGGCCTCCGCCGCGTGGGCGCAGAAGCCGTTCAACTTCGCGGACTTCACGCGCTCGGCGCGGTTCATCAACGCGCTGCAGAACGGCAAGCTGCTGGCCCAGAAGACGGCCACGGTCACGACCGTCTCCGGCGCCACGCTGAAGACGACGACGTACACCGTGCGCCTGTCGCCGAAGACCGAGACCGGCATGTACACGATGAGCAACCGCGCGGCCACGCGCAACCTCACCACGGGCTTCGCCGTGACGAGCCAGGACGAGTGGATGAAGGCCGCGTACTTCGATCCCAAGGGCGGCGGCCAGCTGTCGTACTGGGACTACCCCACCGGCCCCGGCACGTTCGTCAACTGCCCGGCCTCGCCGGTCGCCAGCGCGAGCTCGCCCACGCTGTGCCCGACCACACCGCCCACGGCGACGGTGCTCGATCCCACCACGGGCAACGTGACGAACGCCGCGACACAGCCGCTGGCCTCGTACATGTCGGCCGCCGATCAGGCTGCTGGCATCGCTCCCTACTGGTGCCCGGCGCAGTTCACCCCGACGGCGTGCGCGACCTCGCCGTTCAAGAACATCCCGATTCCGTACATCGGCAACGTCAGCACCGTCGGCCAGGCCCTCACGCGCTCGCCGTGGGGCACCCTCGACCAGGGCGGCAACGTCGTCGAGATCACCGACACGATCGCCCCGCCGCCGCCGCTGAAGAACGCCAAGATCGTCTGGCGGCGCTGGCACGGCGGCGTCGTGACCGCGTCGGATTACCAGATGTGGCTGTCCGCCGTGGGCGTCACGCCGCAGACCGTCCCCGGGTACAGCATCAACCCGTGGCGCGGTCTCCGCATCTCGGTCCTCGGGCAGTAGCAGCGCACATCAGCGCGTTGGGAGGGGCATCACGGCCTCTCCCAACGCCGCCCGGGCTCGGCATCAGCCGGCGATGATGCCCTGGATGATCTGCGAGACGATCCACAGCGCGAAGAGGCCGACCATGGCGGACAGGTCGAGCGGGCCGATCGGACGGATGAAGCGGCGGAACAGGAGCAGGTACGGTGCCACCGTGTCATCCAGGAAGCGGCGGAGCGCCATCACCGGGGACGAGTAGCCGATCGGCACGATCGTCTGCAGCGAGTAGGCGATGATCATCACGGTGTAGACGAGCGTCAGCGAGCCGACGAACGTGGCGATGAGGTCTCGGTCGAAGCTCATCAGGCGCCGCGCAGCTCCGTGCCACGGTCGCGGGCGGCGATCGCAGCGCTCTTCATGGCAGCGGGCAGACCAGCGGCCTCAAGTGCTGCGATGCCGGCGGCCGTGGTGCCGCCCGGCGAGGTGACGCGCTCGCGCAGCGCGGTCGCGCTCTCCCCCGTCTCAACGAGGTAGCGCCCAGTGCCCTCGAAGGTCATGACGGCCAGGCGCGTGGCGTCGGCCTCGTCGAAGCCGACGGCACGGGCCGCATCGACGAACGTCTCGATGACGTAGGCCAGCATGCCGGGACCAGAGCCCGAGATCGCGGTGACGGCGTCGAACATCGACTCGTCGATGGCGACCGTCGTGCCGACCTCCTCCAGCCACGGCGTGAGGATGGCCGTGGCGGCTGCGTCGCCGCAGACGCCGGAGACGCCCCCGCCGACGGCGACGGGGATGTTCGGCATGAAGCGCGCGGCGGGCGTGCCCGGTGCGAGCTCGGCCCGGATCGTGGCGAGCTCGACGCCCGCGGCGGCAGAGGCCACGCACGCGCCCGCGCGCAGCGTCGTTGCCACCTCGCGGGCGGCCGCCGCGATGTCCTGCGGCTTGACGAGCAGGATCACGAGGTCGGCCTCGGCGGCCACGGCAGCGGGCGTGGCGCGCACGCCGATGCCCTGCTGGGCGGCGAGCGCCTCGGCGACGCCGTCCACGCGATCAGTCGCGATGATGCGGCCGGCGTTCGCCGGGTCCGCCGCGATCCAGCCGGCCACGAGCGCGCTCGCGAGCCGGCCGGCGCCGATCAGTCCAAGGGTGCCTTCAGCCATGCGGGCAGTGTACCCGGGCCTATGATCGGGACATGAGCGAATCCCATCAGGGCGGGTGCCTCTGCGGCGGCGTGCGCTACCGCGTGAATGGCCCGCTGCGCGACGTCACCACCTGCCACTGCGGCGAGTGCCGCAAGAGCCACGGCAGCGCCGGCGCCTACACCGCCTGCCCCGACGATCACCTCGAGCTGCTGTCTGACGACGGTCTCAGCTGGGTCGAGAGCCCGGCCAGCACGACGCAGGCGGTCCGGGGCTTCTGCGCGAAGTGCGGCTCCTCGCTGTTCTGGAAGGCCCCCGACCGCGACTACACCGCCATCAGCGCCGGCACGATCGACGAGCCCTCGGGGCTGCAGTCCGTCGGCCACATCTGGTGGGACGCACGGGCTGACTGGGAGGTTCCCGACGGGCTGCCGACGACGGGCTCCGGCACGTCGACCAGCAGCTGAGGCGCTATCCGACGATGACGCGCGCGGCCGAGGCCCGCGACGGCGACATGACGACACCAGCTGCCGTCCAGGCGTTCTTGCCCGTCACCGATACGCGCACCTTCGCACCCGCCAGCCGCGGCGCCAGGCGCAGGGTTGCGCGGTCGGCCTTCGGGATGTCGATCCAGCCCGCCTTCGGCGAGAGGCGCTGCCACTGGTAGTCGTAGCCCGCGGCGTAGGGCCACGGCGCGGTCGTCGCCCTGAGCGTGCTGCCGACCGCCGCGGTGCCGCGGATGACGACCTTGCGCTGCTTCGGATCGCGAAGCCCGTCGATGCCCGGGACCTGGCGGGGCGTCGCGCTGGCTCCGAGCGCGACCTGCCCGAGCTGGCCCTGCGCGTTCGAGCCCCAGCAGCGAAGGTGCCCGGCGACATCGCTGGCGCAGCTCTGGTCCTGCCCGGCACCGATCAGCGTCGCCTGGAAGCCGGACACGCGCACCGGCACGGCCGAGGCGGTTGTCGTGCCGTTGCCCAGCTGGCCGCTCTCGTTCGCGCCCCAGCACCACACGGTGCTGTCGGAGGCGACGGCGCAGGCGTGGCGCGCGCCGACGCCGACGTGCGAGGCATCGCGACCGTCGGGCAGGGTCACCGCGATCGGCACGTTGCTCGCCGTCATCGTGCCGTTGCCGAGCTGGCCAGCGTCGTTGGCGCCCCAGCACCAGACGCGCCGCGTGGATGTGCCCGCCTTGTCTGTTGCCACGACGCAGGTCGAGGTGCCTCCCGCCGAGAGCTCGCCGACGCCGTCAATCGTCGCCGGCAGCGCGACGGTCACGGGCACAACGCTGTCCGCGCTCGCGCCGTTGCCGAGCTGGCCGTCGGTGCCCATGCCCCAGCAGACCAGCTGCGAGGAGATGCCGGCACACGCGTGCGCGCGCCCCACGCTCAGGAGCGACGGGCTCGAGTCCATCCCGTCGCTGCTGCGGAAGTTCGTCGTGCCGGGAATCAGCAGCGGCGCGGTGATCGCCATGCCGGCGGTCGTCAGCTGGCTGCCCCAGCACAGCACGCCGTAGTCCGTGCCACCGCTGATCGCGCAGGCGGACGAGCCGCCCACCGAGATGGTGCTGGTGGAGTTCCCGGCCCCGAGCGGCACCTTGACCGGTGCGGCGCTTGCGGCACCGGCGCTGCCGCGGCCGAGCTGCCCGGCGGCGTCGTCGCCCCAGCAGTAGACCTTTCCGCTCGACGAGTTGGCACGAGCAGCTGCGACGCAGACGGTCGCCTGTCCCGTGGCCGAGCCCGTGCCGACCGAGATCTCCCCCGCCAGCAGCCCCGCGGGGAGTGCCACCGCACCGGGCGCGACGGGCGAGGTGCCGGCCGCGTGCCCGGCCTGGCCAGAGCCGTTGGCCCCGAAGCAGTTCGGCAGGCCGTCGGCCTGCACCACGCAGGAGACGCCGCTGCCGATGCCGACGAGGTTGCCGCAGCCCGCCCCGATGCTGCCGATCAGGAGCAGTCCGCAGGTCAGGAGCAATAATCGGAAGGCGCGCATGGCGCGAGCCTAGCACTCGCCGTTGGGACGATCAGCGCGCGGCGTACTGCGCGGCGGCGTCGATCAGCGCCTTGAAGACCGGCGCACCCGAATCGGTGTGCGCCTCCTCCGGATGCCAGAGCACGCCGACGGCGAATGCCTTCGTCGGATCCTCGAGCCCCTCGACCGTGTCGTCCGGCGCCTTGGCCGTGACCGCAAGGCCGCTGCCGACCGTCGCGATGCCCTGGTGGTGATGCGAGTGGATGACGGTGCCGCTGGGAACGAGCCCCTCGAGCCTGCCGCCGAGGATCTCGACGGGATGGTTGGCCCAGTGGCCGAGCTTGATGCGGTGCAGATCGCCGGGCACGACGTCGTCGAGGTGCTGCTCGAGCGTGCCGCCGTAGGCGATGTTGAGCAGCTGGAAGCCGCGACAGACGCCGAGCAGCGGCATGTCGCGGTCGAGCGCTCCCCGCAGCAGCCCGAGCTCGGCCTCATCGCGACGCACGTTCGGCGGGTCGGCCGTCGCGTGCGAGTCGGCGCCGTAGGTGCTCGCACCGACGTCGCTGCCGCCGACGAGGATCAGCCCGTCGAGCGTGTTGAGTGCCTCATCGACGAAGCCGTCCATCTCCGGCAACGGCGGCACGAGCAGCGGGAAGCCGCCGGCCACGAGGATCGAGTTGACGTACGCCTGCGGCGCGAGGCACGCGGGCATGTCGGTCCACGGGCCCCAAGAGGCGTCGAGCCAGTACGCGGTGATGCCGATGCGCGGTCGCATAGCGGCAGCCTAGCGCCGGGGGCTCAGGGCGCCGGGACCGCTCGCGCGACCCGCCGGCAACGGATCCCCGCCTACCCGGTCACCGCCGTCGGCGTCCCCGTCGGCGTCGGCCGCTTCAGCGCCTTGACCGTGCCGTGCGTGACCGCCTTGACCAGCACCGTCGCTCCGGCCTTGGCCCGGGTCGTGAAGGCCCAGCGGCCGGCGTTGAGGCGCACGCGGCACGAGAACGTCTGCGTGGTCCCCTTGGCGATGATCCGACAGGTCGCTGCAGCGCGGGAGCTCCCGCGCGTCGCCACCTGGGTCATACGTGTGGTGCCCGCGGGAACCGTTCCGGTGGTCGTGCACGTCGCCGACACACAGCGGGTACGCGGACGGAACGTGCTTGCCGAGGCGGTGGTCGTGGTGGTGGCGGCGGCGGCGGCCGACGCCGTGGCCGGAGGAGCGGAGAACCGCTGCGCGAAGGCGGACATCTGTGTGCCGGCGCTCGCCGAGGTGGCCGTCTTGCCGTCACCGAAGTCGACGTCGGAGTCCGAGAAGAGCCCGCTGATCATGGTGGTGCCGTCGTCGAGCGTGCTGATGGCCTGGGGATCCGCACCCGACGCCGACCCACCGCTCGAGGCGCGGACCCAGCGCGCCGAACCGTCGGCGGCAAGCCACAGCGTGAACGAGGACGGCACCGTCCCGCCGACAGCCGACTCCCGGGACGTCCCGTCGCCGAAGTCGACCGCAGTGCCGCTGAACTTCCCGGTGACGACCGAGGTGCCATCGGAGAGCGCGCTCACGCCCGTTGCAGTGACTTCGGCCGTTCCGTTGGGGGAGGCTGCGATGCGCACCCAGCGCACCGAGCCATCCGCCGCCAACTTCAGCGTGAAGCTTGCGCCGTTTGGCTCGGTGCGCTGGATACCGTCGCCAAGATCGACCGCGGTCCCGGTGAAGGTCCCCGTCACGATCGCGGAGCCGTCGGCGAGTGCGCTCGCGCCCACGGCCTGGACGTACGAGCCACTGTCAGCGGTTGAGGTCCGCACCCAGCGCACCGATCCATCCGCAGCCAGGCTCTGAATGAAGAATGACCGGCCCGATGCCGGCGCCGTCCGGGGCGTCCCGTCCCCGAAGTCGATGGGGCCGCCACTGAACAGTCCGGAGACGATCGAGGTGCCGTCGGCGCGGGCACTGACTGCGAGCACACGCGAATCGCTGGAGCCGGTCGCGGTCGGCACGCGGACCCACCGCACCGAGCCATCGGCGCTCAGGCCCTCTGCGAACGCAGCCACGTCGCCCCCGCTGCGCGGCGAGCTCCGCGTCGTGCCATCACCGAGGTCGATAGCGCTGCCGCGGAAGTACCCGCCCGCGACGGAGGTGCCGTCAGCGCGGGCGCTCACGCCCGCCACCTCGGCGGATCCGTTCGTGTAGGCGATGGTGGTCGACGTGGTCATCACCCAGCGCACCGTTCCATCGGCCGCCAGCCCCTCGACGAAGCCGGAGTCGGATCGGCCGCCTTCGCTGCTCGCCCGTGGCCTGCCATCGCCGAAGTCGACCGCGTCGCCCTGGAACGTGCCCCCGGCGATCGCTGAACCGTCGGCCAGCGCGCTGACGCCACTCACATAGGTGTTGCCGATGGAGCCAGTGGCGGTCGTGGTCCGCACCCAGCGCGTGGAGCCGTTCGCCGCCAGCCCGACGACGTAGCCGTCGTCATAATTCGAATCCGACGAATCCCTCAACGTTCCGTCGCCGAGATCGACGCCAGTGCCCTTGAAGCGCCCACCGAAGACCGCGGTCCCGTCGGCTCGGACGCCCACCCCGAAGGCGTCGACGTACGTGTAGCTGGCACCCGTCGACGTCGTTGCCCGGACCCACACGGTGGTCGGAGTCGTGGCGGCCGACGCGACAGCGGTGATGGCGGCGAGGGCGACGAGGGCGACGACCCCGATGCGCACGCGCTGATGGGACGAGGGACGGCGGCGCAGGAGGCGATGAATCGGCATCGCTCGACCATATCGGCCGCCCCGAGAAAGCGAAATGCAGGTACCTGCACACGTGACGAATCCGCGCACGGGCGACACTTCCGCATACGAGCCTTCACGTCCATGGCGGGCAGGCATGTCCATCCACGACCCCACAGCAATCCGGTACGCGGTACTGCCGTTGCGCGGCCGCATGACTGCGGTTCCGCGCCCATTCCCCCGAGTCTCAGCGGCGCAGTCCCACGGGAGGAGACAGAGTGGTCCGCTAGAATTGCCCGGTGGAGAGAGAGGCCGACTGCCGACGGGAATGCATCCGCCAGGCGGGGTCCGTCGCGTGATCCGGCGGCTGATGGCGCGCCGCACGCGGCCCAATGCGCTGCCAACCCGCTCGTCCCAGGTCGCCGACGAAGATCGCGCGCAAACCGCCACCGAGCAGTACGCGACCCTGCAGCGCCCCGTACTGCGCTGGATCAAGGGAGATGGGCGTGACGACGCAATCACCCGCGCTGCGATTGGCCAGGCGACGCGCCTATTCGGCCCGCGCGTCGACTACTGCCTCTGCACGAACGGCATTGATGCGGCCCGGGTCCGGGACATCCTGGCGTGGTCCGCCGAGCCCGTGGAGTGGCGCCCGGTCGACGAGCGTGACAACCCGCGCCTCGCCGATCGCCTGCAGGACGCCGGGTGTCCGCCGTCGAATTTCGGCTACTGGTGGAAGTGGTTCCCGGACCGCGTGCGCGCCAACGCGCCCGAGTGGATCCTCGACGGCGACATGGTGGTGACCGGCGAGCCGACCTGGTTCTCCGCCTGGGCAGCGGGGACTGACACGATCCGCATCAGCCAGGACGACCGCTGGTCGGCGACCGAGGGGTTCCGGTACGGCACGTACCTCCCACTCATCGACCTCGGGGAGAAGCTGTACTCGGGCCTGATCTCGCTGCCGCCCGGCGCGCCGTACATGGACCGCATCATCGGCGTGCTCGATGCGCAGCCGCTGCCCGCGGGACACGATGGCCGCACCGACATGTGCGAGCAGGGCGTGGTCGCCGCGGCGTTCCAGCAGTTGGAGCACCAGGCCATCCCGCTCGCGGAGTTCCCCTTCGCGCTGGCCAATGCAGAAACCGTGTTCCACGGCGAGGCACCGGGCGAGCCGATCTGGGGGTACCACTTCGGACTCAGCTTCCGCAACCCAAACGCGCACTTCGAGCGCATGACGTCCGAGGGATCGATCTTCTCGCTGCCCCACCCCGACGTCATGGATCGCTGGCGCTGGCTGGGCAGCGCGGGCCAGTGGGGCGTGCCGGGCTGGTCCCTCCCCGACGACTGCGCCCACGCCATCCTCGACCAGGCGCGGCCGTTCGCCGGCCGCCCGACGCTGGACCTCGGCACCTCGCGCGGTCGACTCGCGGGCATGCTGTCGGACCTCGGCTGCGTCGTCACGACCGTCGACCACACCGATCGCGGTGCCCGCGCCAACCTGGCCGGGCTGCCCATCGACGTCGTGATCGGCGATGCCGTCGACGTCCTCCGCTCCTCGCGCGCGACCTACGACCTGATCTGCGTCGACCTCCATGGCAATACCCCAGCGGACTGGCAGCGCCGTGCACGGCCGCTGCTGCGGCGGGTGCGCCGAGGGGGTCTGCTCCTCCTCAACAACGCGCGCCTCGACGAGCTGCCCGGCTGGGAGGAGGAGGTCGGCGTGCGCTGGCTGCTCCAGAGCCTCCCGCGCGGTTGGAGCGTGGAGGCGGCCCTGGCGGGTCCGCCCGGCGTGGTGGCGCTGCGACGCCGATGACGGCCTCGCCCATCCCCTTTTGCGATCTGCAGCGCGCGAACGCCCCGATTCGCAAGGAGCTCGACCGCGCCATCGGCCGCTGCATGGATCGTTCGACGTACCTGCGTGGCCCGGAGACTGCGGCCTTCGAGGAGGAGTGGGCCGACTACTGCGGACAGGCGCACGCCGTCTGCTGCAACAGCGGCACGGATGCACTCACGATCGCGGCGAGCGCAGCTGGACTCACAGCGGCGGTGATCCCCGCAACCACGCTCCCACTGACCGGCATCGGACTGCACCGCGGCGGCGCGGCGGTGCGCCTCGCCGACGTGGACGACGATGGCCACCTCACGCCGGAGCCGGACGCCGTGCCCGTGCTGCTGTACGGCCGCCTGCCCTCGGCTCTCTCTGCACCTGCCGTGCTCCACGACGCCGCCCACGCGCACGGGTGGCGTCCACCGCCGGGAGCGGCGGCGGCGTGGAGCTTCTACCCGACCAAGACGCTCGGAGCACTGGGCGACGCCGGCGCGGTGACGACGGACGACGCCGCGCTGGCCGATGCGATGCGCGACCTCTGCGGGCGCGACGATCGCCTCCGCTCCCGACGACAGATCACCTCACGCATCGACGAGGTGCAGGCAGCCGTGCTGCGCGTGAAGCTCCGCCATCTCGACGACTGGCTGACTGAGCGCCGGGCCATCGGCGACCACTATCGGGCACGGCTCCACCCCTTGGGCCTCACGCTGCCGGGACCCTCGCTCGATCATCTGCTGGTGATCCGTGTCGCGTCCCGCGACGACCTGGCGGCGACGCTCGCGCAGCGGGGCATCGAGGCCAAGGTCCACTGGCCGCTACCGCTGCACCGCCTCGATGGACCGTGGCAGGCCACCGGCTCCTTCCCGCACGCTGAGGCGTGGTGCAGCTCGGTCCTGAGCCTGCCGTGCTTTCCGGGCCTTCGCGAGCGCGAGGTCGAGCGGGTGTGCGACGCCGTCGAACGCTGGTTCGCCGGCACCACCGTGGACTGAACGCGCCGCCTACGAGCGCTCGAAGGAGCGCACCAGCTCCCAGTCCGTCACGGCGGACTCGAAGGCCGTCACCTCGTGGCGACCGCTGTTGACATAGTGGTCAACCACGCGGTCACCGAAGGCGGCTCGGGCGAAGGCGCTGCGGTCGAGCAGGTCGACGGCCTCCGTCAGCGTCGTCGGCATGCGCTGGCCGTCGGCGTCGTAGGCGCTGCCCGACGTCGGCGGCGGCGGCACGAGCTCGCGATCGATGCCATCGAGCCCCG
>CANJXE010000028.1 GCA_947478745.1 Actinomycetota bacterium | reverse complement strand
TCCGTGCCCAGCGGCATGTGGTCGCCGTGGCTCTCGCAGGCGCCGAGCGGGATGATCGCCGCGGTGAAGCCCGCCGCGATGAACTCCTTCGAGGTCAGCAGTTCGAGTTGCACGCCATGCATGGGATCTCCTTTGGAGGCGTGCGCGAGCGTAGCATTCAGCGAGCGTGCATTGCGGGAACGCGACGCGTTCGCGGCGGACGGATGCGTCCTAGGCCGCGGGGTCCGCGTCGAAGCGGACGACCGTGCTGGCCCACGACAGGCCCACGCCGAAGCCGGATACCAGCGTCGTCTTGCCGGCCAGTTCGCCGTTGCGGGCGAGGTCGGCGATCAGGAACGGGATCGAGGACGAGACGAGGTTGCCCGTCTGCTGCATGCGCACCGGCACGCGCGCGGCGTCGAGCTTGAGCCGCTTGGTCACGAAGCCGAGCATGTGCGCGCTGGCCTGGTGCAGCAGGAAGAGATCGACGTCGTCGGGGGTGATGCCGTTGAGTGCGCTGCAGCGCTCGAGGTCGCTCGGCACGCGCTCGAGCATGAACTCGAAGATCGCCCGCCCCTGCATCGACAGGCAGCGCGTGCCCTCCGCGTCGGGCTCGACGATCAGGTTGCGCGCGCCGGCGCCGTCGGTGCCGAAGGTGAACTTGCCGATCGTGCCGCCGGATCCCTCGCGGGAGATCCACGTCGCCGCGGCGCCATCGCCGAACAGCGGCGAGGTGCCGCGATCGGCCGGGTCGATCACCTTGGAGTAGGGGTCCGACGTGATCAGCAGCGCGTTGTCGAGCTGCAGCGTCTCGAGCATGGAGTGCACGATCGAGAGTCCGTAGACGAAGCCGGAGCAGCCGAGGCCGACGTCGAAGCACGCCGTCTCGACCGGCAGGCCGAGGCGATCCTGGACCAGCGCCGACGAGTGCGGCAGGCCGTAGTCGGGGTTCTGCGTGACGAGGATCAGCAGCTGCACGTCCTCGCGCTTGAGCGCGGGGCACTTCGCGAAGAGATCCTCGGCGGCGGCCACGCCCATGTCGGCCGCGCCCTCGCCCTCGGCGGCGATGTGGCGCTGGTGGATGCCGATCTTCGTCTCGAGGAAGTCGCGATCCCACTCGAAGCGCTCGATCAGCTCGTCGTTGCCGAGCGTTCGCTCGGGGAGGTAGGTGCCGATGCCGCGAATGGTGCTCATTGATCGTGTCCTTCGGCGAGCTCGAGAGGGGGGAGGGTGGACGCACCATCCGTGGTGAACAGCACCTGGTGGAAGAAGCGCGACAGGGTGACGCCGCGCTCGTACTGGCCGAGCCGCGGCGCGAGGGTCTCGCCGGCGGCGAGCTGCAGCATGCGGAAGGGGAAGTCGCCGCCGGCCGCGAGCGGCAGCGGGAAGGCGCCGCCGATGCGCGGGTTGACGTCGGTCACCTCGTGGCGATCGGGCGCCTCGCGGAAGCACTGGACGGTGCCGGGGCCGCGCAGGCCGAGCGTCTCGGCCACGCTGCGACCGACCTCGACCAGCGCCGGGTCGTCGATCGTCGTGCCCTTGATCTGCTCGCCGCCCTTGGACTGGATCATCGAGCGGGGGATCGCGTCGAGGCAGCGGCCATCGAGATCGCAGAGGACGTCGATCGAGAACTCGGTACCGCTGCAGCACTCCTGGACCATCGACGGCAGGTGCGTGTAGGCGAGGAAGAAGTCGAGCTCGCGCCGGTCGGCGCAGCGGAAGATTCCCTCGGAGCCACGGCCCTCGCGCATCTTCACGAGCACGGGGAAGCGCAGGTCGGCGGGCAGCGCGTCGGGGTGGAACGTGCGCGGCGTCCCGAGGCCCGCGGCGGCGAGGAAGTCCGCCATCACGAGCTTGTCAACGCAGCGGCGCGTGGCGTCTCCAGCAGGCAGGAACGCCCGGCAGTCGATCGCCGCGAGCTGCGGAGCGAGGTCGGCCAGCAGGACGAGGTCCCACTCGGAGCACGGCAGGACCATCGCGCAGCCGTGCTCGCGCGCGGTGGCGAGGACGTGGTCGGCGTAGCCCGGATCGCTGGCGGGCGGCGCCTGCACCTGGACGTCGCAGAACGGCAGGGCCGGTGCGATCGTCGAGGAGTCGGTGCCGATCACGAGACCGCCGCTGCCGTGGCGCGCGAGCGCCGCACGGAACGCGGAGACGACGTCGACGCGCAGGCCGACGCAGGTCAGCAGGACGTTCATGCGCTGCCGCCTTCCGTCGGCTGCCAGCCGCCGGCCTCGCCCTTGTACGTACCGCCGCGCGAGAAGAGGGTGCCCACGGTGCGGAGCATGATCGAAATGTCGAGCCGGAGCGACTGGTGGTCGACGTACCAGACGTCGAGCTCGATGCGCTCGGCCCACGGCAGGCTCGCCCGACCGTGGATCTGCGCCCAGCCGGTCACGCCCGGCTTGACGTCGAGACGGCGGGCCTGGTGCGGCGTGTACTGCTCGACCTGGTAGCGCAGCGTCGGTCGGGGGCCGACGAGGCTCATGTCGCCGGTCAGGACGTTCCAGAACTGCGGCAGCTCGTCGATCGATGTCTTGCGCAGGAGATCGCCGATCCGCAGGATCCGCGAATCACCCGCGTCGACGGCGAAGCCGGCGCCCTGCGACTCGGCATCGACGACCATCGTGCGCAGCTTCAGCACGGCGAAGTCGGATCCGTGGAGCCCGACGCGGCCCTGGCGGAAGAACACGGGCCCGCCGTCCTCATGCTTGATCAGCGCCGCGGCGATGCCGATCAGCGGCGCCGACACGAGCAGGCCGACCGACGCGCCCGCCACGTCGAGGGCGCGCTTGGCGACGCGCTCCCACGCCTTCACCGTGTGCCCTCCGGGCGCTCCCAGACCGGCTCGATCCCCTTGAAGAGCGCGTGGTAGAAGGCGATCAGGGTGGCGAGCGTGACGAGCACGTAGTACTGGGCCAGGGCGAGCGGCAGGAAGCGCGCGGCGGTCTTGGCCGAGACCAGCGCCATCGCGATCACGAGCACCTGCGCCAGCAGGATCAGCCACCAGATGCCACCCGTCCCGAAGGCGAGGACGACGCTCGCGAGCAGCAGCACGACGTGGAGCAGCCCGCTCGAGTACCGCAGCAGGCGGTGCGAGATCATCTCGAGCCAGTAGACCGGTCCCATCCGCAGGATCGAGAACATCCGGCCGTAGAAGACCAGCAGCCAGCAATGGCCGAACATGCGGACCTTGCGCTTGAACTCGTCGCGCAGGTCCGTGGTCGGCTTCTCGGAGGCGACGGCGTCGGGTGCGTACGTCGCGATCCAGCCGTGCTTGACCATCAGGTACGGGAACGACAGGTCATGGCCGAAGCGCGGATCGACGAAGGCGTAGGTATCGCGGCGCACGGCGTAGATCGAGCCGTTGCCGCCCGTCACGGAGTGCATCTTCGCCTCCCAGCCGCGCAGCGCCACCTCGAAGCGCCAGTAGGCGCCCTCGCGGTTGGTGCCATCGGCCTGTCGCAGCGACAGGCGCCCGCAGACGTACGCGACGCGCTCGTCGGCGAACGGGCGCACCAGACGGCGCAGGGCATCGGGCGCCCAGGCGCAGTTGGCGTCGCTGAAGGCGATCACGTCGGGCCAGTCGGCGATCGCGCGCACCGCCGTGTCCTGCGCGTTGACCTTGCCGCCGCGCTCGGCGCGCACCAGCTCGACGCCCTGGCTCGCGTAGCGCTCGACGATCGCGTCGGTGCCGTCATCGGAGGCGTCGGAGGTGACGATGATGCGCAGCCGCTCGTTGGGGTAGTCGAGGGCGAGGGCGTTCTCGATCTTCGCCTCGATCACGTCGGCCTCGTTGTGCGCGGCGATGATCAGCGCGACGAAGGGCTCCACGTCGGCCTGCTCGATGTGTCGAGGCAGGAGCTTGGACCAGACGAAGGCGAGGATCGGATACCCGACGTGGGTCCAGAGGATCAGCGCCAGCGCAGCCCAGCCGATGACGGCGAGGAGGCTCACACCCGTACGGTAGCCGTCAGGTCGCCGGGGTGGCGCTGGCGGCAGCGGCCCTGCGGGCCAGCACCCGTTCGATACCGAACGCCGCCGGGGCGGCCAGGATCAGCAGCAGGATCACGTAGAAGCCGCTGAAGATCATGGTCAGATAGAAGATGTTGCCGACGAGCGTGGCGACGAAGCCCGCCGCGAGCCCGCGCGCCACCGCGCTCAGCGTCGTGTCGCCGTCGAGGTGCGAGCGCGCACGCCCGGCGCGCAGCAGCGCGAGCAGCCGGCTGCCGACCCAGAGCAGGAACGCGGCCCAGACGATCGCGCCGACGATGCCCATCTCGATCATCGTGGCGACGTAGAACGAGTGGGGTCCGAAGTCGGCCCGGCCGGTCTGGAACTGGTAGTAGACGGCGAAGTTGTTGATGCCGATCCCGAACAGCGGCGACTGCTCCAGCACGGGCTCGATCAGCCCGTAGAACGCGACGTGCGCCTGCGACGAGCGGTCCGACGTCGAGGTGCGCGAGGCGATGATCTGCTGCAGCTGCTGCGTCTTGACCGAGCCGACGATCAGGCCGCCCGCGGCGAGGACGATCAGCGCCAGCACGATCTGCGTGTTGAAGAACCGGCGGCGGTACCAGAGCAGCAGCATCGCGAGGCCGACGGCGATGCCGAGCCCGCCGCTGCGCGACTGGGTCAGGACGACGGAGACGAGCAGGATCGCGCCCACGCCCGATAGCAGCCAGCGGTGGCGCGCCGCCCAGCCGTCGCGCGGGCCGACGATCATCGCGATGACGAACAGCAGCGGCAGCGCGGCCATCACGCCGAGGTGGTTGGGGTCCTCGGAGAAGCCCGTCAGGCGGTAGACGCTCGCCTGCGACGTGACGCCGTACTGGTCGTACGTCGAGACGACGCCGTAGAGGTTGGCGCCCAGCGCGCGGGCGCCGGGGAAGAACGGCTTGAGGAAGATGGCATCGAGCTCGATGCCCGTCGTCGCGCGCACGGCCGTCTGCAGCAGGCCGTAGGCCGCGCTGATCGTCACGCCGAGGACGAACGCGCCCGCCAGGCGCCACCACAGCTCCTGCCCGCGTCGTGCCACGTGCGTGATCGCGGTGATCAGGAAGAGCGCGAAGATCAGCCACTTGACGATGCCCTTCGTCCACTGGTCGACGGCCTGCGTCGTGTCGAGCCCGAGGAAGCCGCAGAAGTGGACGGCCAGCAGGAGCAGCACGAACCCGAGCACCACGCTGGAGGCGGGCGCCAGCCGCGTGTCGCGACGGACGATGCGGTCGAGCAGGAACAGCCCGACGAATAGCATCTCGAGGACGTCGACGAGCGTGACGCGCCCGGCGATGTCCCACGACATCTTCTGCCACGTGGCGCTCAGCGCGACGAGCAGCAGAATGCCGTCGAGCAGGGAGAGTCCGCGGAGATGGCGCACCTCCGCATTGTGAACGCTGCCGGCCGGGGACGGTCTACGCGACGAGTCGCACGACGGTCCCGGACGGGTCGGTGACCTGCCACGCACCCTCGATCTCGGCGGTCTCGCCACCGGCCGCACGCACCTGCCCGAGCACGCGCTCGCGCTCGGCTGCGTCGGACAGCTCGATGGTGATGTGGCCGAGGCGGGCCGTGCCCGGGCCGCTCGGGCTCTGGCCACCGCTGGTCCAGGTGTTGGCGCCGACCTGGTGGTGGTAGCCGCCCGTGGCGAGGAATGCGGCCTGCGGGCCGTAGATGGCCGTCAGCTCGAAGCCGAGCACGTCGCGGTACCACTGGATCGTGGTGGGGATCTCCGCGACCTTCAGGTGCACGTGGCCCATCACCGTGCCGGCGGGCATGCCGGGGTAGGGCGTCGGATCCGCCGGGTCGACCTCGGCCAGCAGGCTCGGCAGGTCGAGGGCCAGCGTCGTCATCAGCTCCTGCACCTTCCCGTCCCAGATCGAGCGCTCGCGATCGACGTAGAGCTCAAGGCCATGGCCATCGGGGTCGCTGAGGTAGATCGCCTCGCTGACGACGTGGTCGCTCGCCCCGTCCACCCGGATCGCGTCGTCGATGGCGTGCTGCACCCAGCGGGCGAGCTCGACGCGGTCGGGCAGGAGCAGCGCGAGGTGGAAGAGGCCGGTGCTGTGATCGACGGGTGCCGCTCCGGGCTCCTCGACGAGCTCGATCAGGGGCGGTCCGCCGCTGCCGAGCAGGGCGCGGCCGTCGGCCTGCCCCTGCAGGCGCAGGCCGATCGCCTGCGTGTAGAAGGCGACGGAGCGCGGGAGGTCGGCGACGACGAGGTTGACGGTGCCGAGCCGCGTGCGGCTGTCGAGGGGGGAGGCGGTGCTGATGGCGGCTTTCGGGGAGGAGAGGCGGCGCGGGGATCGCGCAGCTCGTACAACGCGTGCTCGCATTCGAGCATTCCGCGGAGGGGTTTCCCCGTTGGAGGGCGAATGTCGCGCAGACTGAGCCCATGGCCCGACGCGTCCTCCTTCTCCTCCTGCTCGCCCTCGGGTTGCTCGCGCCCGCCGCGACAGCCGCTGCCAAGCCGGCTGCCGCGACGGTCGGTCGGCCGACCGTCAGCTGGGTGCAGCTGGGTGCGGTGACGCCCGCCGTGGGGCAGACGACGCCGCAGAGCGGGCACGTCGTGGTGCGCGTGCTCGTCCACCACCCGGGTCTCGGGAACCCGGCCGTCGGTACGCAGACGGTGGGCACCGTGACCGTGGTCCTGTCGCGCTTCGAGGGCGATCGCAACCACTCGATCGCCGGGGGCACCGCGTCGTGGGCGCTGCCCGTCATCACCGAGCCGATCGACGTCGTGTACCAGATCGTCGTGAGCGCCCGCCAGAGCGCCGTGGTCCAGGCATCGTCGGGCGCGGGAACGCTGCGCGCGCTCGTCCTCGTCGATCAGCGCGCCAAGGCGCGCGGCCGGGCACCGGCCCGCAACGGCAACTTCCTGCAGGTCGCCGCCAAGGTCCGACCGCTGCCGACGCTGCCTGCCGCCCTGCCGCCGCTGCTGGTGGGCAACGGCCGCCGCGTCATCATCGACGCCGATCGCCAGGGTCGTCCGATCGTCCAGCGGGTCGAGCTGCCGATCTCCGGCGGCCGCCTGCTGCGACTCACCACGGGTGGGAAGGCTGCCGGAGGCCTCGTTCCCACCGACGGCTCCGCGGGTGCGCTCGGTGGCACCATCTCGATCCTCGGCGCCGACGACGCCAAGCTCGCGGAGCTGCCCGCCCCGGCGGGCTTCACCCTCGCGGTCAGCCCGACCGGCAGGCAACGCGGCACGCTCGTCTGGCCGGCCTTCGAGGCGCCGGGCACCGAGCCGGTTGAGGCGGGATCCGCCCTGCTCAGCCCGCCCTCCATCCACTGACGGGGCAGAGTGCCCCTCTGTCGCCTGCCCTCCGTGCGATGACGGGGCCTGCCGGACCCTGCTCTCGCGTCGCGGTGATCGGCACGCGTGCGCGGACTACGGGACGCGGGCGGACTTCCACGCCGAGAAGTTGCCTGCGCCGTCCTGCACGCGAGCCCAGACAAGCGACTTGGCGACGGTCGTCTTGATGCGCGCCTTGTAGGTGACAGCGGGTCCCGGCTTTCGCCTTTGGGTCGCGAACTGGATCTTCCTGACACCGGAGACCCTGTCGCTCGCCTTCGTGATGACCCAGGCCGTCCGCCGCTTCAGCGCACGCGGGTGCGCGTTGCGCGTCTTGCCGACGACATTGTCCGTTCGGATGGTGATGGACGTCAGCGTCGGCGGCGTCTCGTCGAGGATGATGTCATCCGTGTAGTTCTGGGTGGAGGTGCCGAACCTGATGTAGACGGTCTTGGGCAGGCGCTCCGGGCCCGTCGACACCAGCGTCCAGACGACCGACGCCTGTGCAGCAACCGTGGTGGGCGACTTGAAGCCGCCGTCATTCGAAATCTGGATCGATGTGGTGCAGGCGGGCCACACGAGATCCAACTGCACTTGAGGTGTTCGGGTGAAGACCGCGCCGTCATTGATCGAGATGCCCACGCTCCCGGACGGCGGCGCCGCGGCCGAGGGACATGGCGCCGCTGGCACCTCGGTCCTGGCGGCGTCGAACAGCTCCGCCGCAGCGGTGGCCCCGGTACCGGTGCTCCCACCCGCGACGAGTGCCATCCCGGTGCTGAGCGCCGCCACGGTCCCTGCCCCATGGGGGCTTGCCATGGCTCCGGTCGCGTAGATCGCGCCATTGTCGGGATTGAAGACGTCGGCCGATTGCAGCGGCTGCGCGTTGGAGAAGCCGCCCGCCACCAGCACGCGGCCGTCTCCGAGGATCGCAGCGAGAGGAGAGCGTCGCGGCTCGCTGAGGGCCGACCCCAGCGCTATGAAGGATCCACTGGCGGGTTGATAGATCTCGATGGAGTCAAGCGCGTTGCCATCGGACCCGCCGGCGATCAGCACATCGCCGTTCAGCAGCTTGACGGCGGTTGCGAAGGCCCGGCCGTGTGCCATCGAACCGGTGGCGGAGAACTCGCGGGTGCTCTGGTCGTAGATCTCTGCCGAGGACAGGTAGCCACCCGACGCGTCTTGGCCACCGGCGATGAGGATCTTGCCCGAGTCGAGGCGAACGGCAACCGCGTCGGTCCGGGCCGAGGACATGGTCGAGTTGGTGGGCGTGAACGAATTCGTCAGCGCGTCGTAGACCTCACCGGTGTTCGTGGCTCCCGCCAACGTGCTCCCACCGGCAACGAGGACGCGTCCATCGGGGAGTGCGATCACCATCGGATTGCCGCGCGCGGTCGCGAGGAGCCCTGCGGCGGTAAAGCTGCCGGAAGTCGTGCTGTAGATCTCCGCCGAGGCGGTCACCTGCAGATTCGCGCCATATCCGCCGGCGACGAGCACGCGCCCGTCGCCAAGACGAGCAGCGCCTGCGCCGTAGCGCGCCGTGGACATGGATGACGCTGCGACAAAGCGGCCGCTGCTCGTGTTGTAGACGTCAGCGCGGGCCGAAGGCGGAAACTGACCGCCGAGCATGAGGACGTTTCCGTTGTCCAGAGTGGCCGAGGCCATGTCCTGGCGCGCGGCATGCAGCGAGTCCGTCGCGACGAAGCCGCCGGGGGTGGTCGAGCCGCTGGCGACTGAGGGCGATGCGATCACGAGGATGATCGCGAGTGTCACCAGCCGCCGCATGGCGGGCAACGTATCACCTGCGGAGTGGCCCCAGCAACCTGCCTGTACGCCCCATTGTGGTTCGCCGACGGGAAACGGGACAGAGGGGCCAGGCCCCTTCGTCTCGTCAGCGCAGCTTGCGGATGATGCCGACGAGCACCAGCGCGCCGGCGGCGGCGATGGCGATCGGGGCGATGCGCTTTGCGCTGGCGGTTGCCTCCACACGAGCGGAGTCCGCAGAGGAGCCGAGGTTGCCGACGGCCTCGACGAAGCCCGCCTGAGCGGCCTCGGCCTCGGCGCGCGCGGCGGCGACGTTCTTGTTCTCGGCCATTACCGATCTCCCTGGAGCGTGGTGGCCTCGGCGGTCGGGGGCACGAGGCCGAGCTCGGCGGGCACGCCCTTGGCGATGCCGATCGCGGTCTCCGGGATCGGCGGGCCGACCTTCTGGAGGATCGACTTGCCGACGACGCCGCAGAGACCGGCGAGGACGAGGAAGCCGACGGCGGTGATCAGCGCGGCCAGCCAGATCGGGACGACGTTGGCGAGCGCCCAGATGACGCAGATCATCACGGCGAAGAGGGAGAGAAACGCCAGCGCACCGGCGAAGACGAGGAGGCCCACGCCCGGCGCGGCCTGCTGCGCCTTGGCCTTGATCTCCGCCTGCGCGAGATTGATCTCGGCGCGGACGAGCCGCTGGCCCTGCTCGGAGACCTTGAAGGCGCTTTCCTGAAGTCGATCGACGATCTGTCGCATGGCTCGGATGCTACCCGCTCACCGATCCGGCTGCCGCCAACTCCGCACTTTCCCACGCCTTCATGAGCTGCTTGAGCTCCTCCTGCCGCTGGCTGTGGGCCTTGGCGGTCTGCACGAACAGCTGGTGGTCGGCGCGGACGCTGGCGTCGGACAGCTCGCCCTCGAGCGCGGCGATCGTGTCCTCCTTGGCGGCGACCTCGGCCTCGAGCTCGCGGACGCGCTGCTGCTCGGGGGTCAGCTTGGTCGGGCCCTTGGGCTTCTTCGATGCGGCGGCGGGGGCGTTCGTCTTCTTGACGGTCTTCTCGCGCACGCCGCCGTCGGTGGCGGTCAGGAAGTCCTCGTAGTCGCCATCGCGCCGCACGAGCGTGCCATTCTCGATCGACAGCGTCTCGTCGGCGATCGCATCGATCAGGGCGCGATCATGCGAGATCATCAGCACGGCGCCGTCGTAGGCGTCGAGCGCGGCCTCGAGGGCCTCGCAGGCCTCGACGTCGAGATGGTTGGTCGGCTCGTCGAGGATCAGGACGTTGGCGCCGGTCGCGACCATCTTGGCCAGCAGCAGGCGGCGGCGCTCGCCACCGGAGAGGACATCGACCTTCTTCTCGACCTCGCTGCCGGGGAACATGAAGCGGCCGAGCAGCGTGCGGCAGTCGGTCGTGCCGAGCGGGCTGCCGGCGCTCATCGCCTCGAGCACCGTCGCGTTGGCGGGCAGGTCGTCGGCGTGCTGCGAGAAGTAGGCGTACTCGGCGTTGTAGCCGAGCTTGATCGTGCCGCTGGCGGGGCGGCGCTCGCCGATCAGCGCCTCGATCAGCGACGTCTTGCCGGCGCCGTTGGGGCCGATCACGGCCATGCGCTTGCCGCGCTCCAGCACGAACGAGCCGTTCTCGAAGAGCGTGCGGTCCCCGGCCGTCAGCGTCAGGTCCTTCACCTCGAGGACGTCGCGGCTCGGCTTGAGCGTCTTGGGGAAGCCGAACTTCAGCTGCACCTCGCGCTGCGGCATGTCGACGCGCTCGATCTTGCCGAGCTTCTTGCCGAGCGACTTGGCCTGCTTGGAGCGCGTGCCGGCGCCGAAGCGGCTGATGAAGCGCTCGAGCCGTTCGATCTCCTCCTGCTGGCGGTCGTACTGCTCGATCGCCTGCGTCTCCTCGAGGATGCGTTCCTTGCGGTACGCCGAGTACTTCATGTTGTACGAGCGGGCCCGGCCGCGGCCAAGCTCGACGACGCCGGTGGCGACGGCCTCGAGGAACCAGCGGTCATGCGAGACCAGCAGGACGGCGCCCTTGAATTCGGCCAGCTCCTGCTCGAGCCACTCGAGGTTCTTGAGGTCGAGGTGGTTGGTCGGCTCGTCGAGCAGGAGCACGTCGGGATTGGCGGAGAGGGTGCGGGCGAGTGCCGCGCGCGTCAGCTCGCCGCCGGAGAAGGTGGAGAGCTCGCGGTCCATGTCGGCGGCCTCGAAGCCGAGGCCGCGCAGGACCGACTCGACGTGCACGCGCCACGTGTAGCCGCCGACCTGGTCGAACTCGGCCTGCGTCGTGGAGTACGCGTGCATCGTGGCGTCGGAGTGGTCGCCGTTCGCCATCGCCTGCTCGAGCTCGCCGAGGCGCGCCTCGAGCGTCTCGACGTCGCCGAGGAGCTCGGCGACGTAGCCGCCGAGCTGACGGCCGTCGGCGCGGGGCGGTCGCTGGTCGTGCAGGGCGACGCGCCAACCGCGCGGAATTCCGACCTCGCCGTCGTCCGGCGCGAGCTCGCCCGCGATGATCCGCAGCAGCGTCGTCTTGCCGACGCCGTTCCGGCCGACGAGGCACAAACGCTGGCCGGAACTGACGCGCAGGGAGACGTCGTCGAGGAGCGTGCGGTCGCCAAAGGACTTGGTCACGCCTGCGAGATGCATGGTTGCCACGGAGGCAGGGTAGGTCAGTGACCGCGACTGGGATGCGGTCACTCGACTAATGGAGGATCGAATCTAAATTGATACAGCAATGCATTTATAGGTTTGGTATCTTCTTTTGATGCCTTATGGAGGAGACCACGCACCAATGAGCTACGACACCATTCTTCTGATCCACTCGCCGTTCGTGTTTCTGTGGCTCAGCTGTCTCTTGCTGACGCTGATCTTCGCAGCCATCACTTGGCTGCAGGCTTCGAAAGGTCTACCCACCGGCGGGATGGCAATCGTGCGTTTCACGACGATTGTCGGTCTGCCTTGCGCCGCCGTCGTGCTGATCACCGGTCTCATGTTGTTCGCCACGGGCGAATGGCCCAAGGGGGATGGCTACGCACTGATAGCCGGCACCGTGCTCTTGCTGCTCGTGACCATCCCCGGTACAGCCTTGGCGTACTCGGCTGCTCGAAAGCTGCTCAGCGCGGCAACGGGTTCGGGCGAGGCGATCACCTACGCGCGTCGCATCGTGCTGATCTGCGGTGTCCAGTTTGTTCTGATCCTGATCGCGACCGCACGGGGCCTCCACGCTGCGGGGAAGGTGTGACGATCGGTCTCCTCGGCGGACGATTCTTGGGCCGAAACTCAGATTGACCGCCTACGCTATGGCGCGTGACGACTGAGAATCTCGACCGGGCTGAGTTCGAGGCGCGCTACGCGATCGCCGCTGACGAGACGGGTGCGTTGGCTGGCCCGGACGAGCTGGACGAGGCCTGGGAGGACTATCGGGCCGGCAGGTGGGATCGACTGCTCGCCGAGCCGACACCCGAGAGCGCGGTGCAGGCCAACCGCCTCGCCGGGTCGATCGCCGAGCTGCTCGACGAGCCCGCGCCGGACGACAAGGCGTGGTGTCGGCGGCTGATCGCCCGCGTTGACCAGCTCGCGGTGCTGCTGCGGGAAGGATGCGAGGCCGATCGGGCGAACGGAGAGACGCATCCGTGGGATCTCTGGGTGGTCGCGCCGCGGCGCGACTACGCTGTCGTCTTCGGGAGCCCGACCACGGAGATTCAGCAGCCATGAGCTACGACGCCCTCAGGTTCATCCACTCGCTCGCCGCCTACGTCTGGCTCGGCAGCCTCTTCGGGTCGCTGATCTTCGCGACCATCGCGACGCGCCGCTCGCCGGGCGGCGTGCTGACCGGAGCGCAGGCGATCGTGCGCTTCTCGACGCGCGTCGGCCTGCCGGCCGCGATCCTCCTCCTGCTCGCCGGCATCTGGATGGTCGCCACCGGCGACGGACCGTCGGGTGGCTCCTGGATCATGGCCGGCTTCGTCCTCTGGCTGCTGGCCGCGGTCGGCGGCAGCGCGCTGATGCACCCCACTGCGCGCAAGCTGCGCGCCGCGGCCTCGGACGCCGAGGCCGTCGCCCTCGCCAAGCGGATCATCATGATCGGCGGCGGCGAGATCATCCTGGTCGCCATCGCGATCTGGATCATGGGCGCGAAGCCCGGCAGCTGACCCACTGCTTCACGACCCGCTCCTCTCCGACCGTGATGGACGGCTCCTGCTCGCGGCACAGGCGCTCGATGTGGTCTCCGCGGGCGTGTCCTCGATCGCGCTGCCGTGGCTCGTCCTCGACCACGGCGGATCGAGCACCGAAGCCGGGCTGATCTTCGCGCTGTCGGTGTTCCCGTACGTCGTCTTCGGCCTGCCGGCCGGGGTCATCGGGGACCGGCACTCGCGGCAGAAGGTGATGTGGCTGTCGCACGCCTGCCAGATGCTGGCGGCGCTGGTGATCCCGATCTGGGCCTTCGCGGAGGGCCAGCCGCCGCTCTGGATCGTGCTCGGTGCGGCGTTCGCGATCGGCACGGCGCGCGTCTTCGTGGACGCCGCCGTCTTCGGTGCGATCGCGGCGATCATCGGGCGCGAGCACTTCACGCAGGGCCAAGCGACGCTCTCGGCGGCGTGGGCGATGGGCTACTTCGCCGGGCCCGCGATCGGCGGCATCCTGATCGGCTTCATCGGACCGGCCTTCACCCTGCTCGTGGAGGCGGCCGGCTTCGCCCTCGCGTTCCTGCTGATCCTGCTGATCCGCCGCAACCTGGACGCCGAGAATCGCGGCTCGCCCGAGCCCGCGGTGGCGATGATGAAGGAGGGGCTGGCCGTGATCTGGCAGACCCCGAAGGTGCGCGGCTACACGTGGGTCAGCATCGCCTGGAACCTCGCTGCGGCGGCGTCGGCGGCGGTCCTGGTCCCGCTCCTGCGCGACACGCTCGGCCTGACGTCGCTGAAGGCGGGCATCGTGCTCGGCGTCGGTGCGGTGATCGGCATCGTGGTGCCGTCGGCGCTCGGCCGGCTCGTGCCGCGCTTCGGGCCGGGCCGGGTGACTGCCGTCACGACGGCGGTCAGCGGTGCGGCGATCCTCGCGTCCGGGCTGGCGCCCGGCTTTGCCAGCGTCACCGCGGCCAACGCCGCGCGCTCATTCTGCGACTTCGCGTTGATCTCGACGATCATCGGTGAGCGCCAGAAGGGCGTGCCCAACCGGCTGCAGGCCCGCGTCGGCATCTCGGGCCGGATGATCGCCGTCGGCGCGATCTCGGCCGGTGCGGCAATCGGGTCGCTCCTGTCGGAGCCGGTCGGCGTGCGCGGCGTGTTCGTGATCTCCGCCGTCGGCGTCGCGATCGCCTTCGCGTTCACGATCCCGCGCGTCCTGCGGCTCGACCGCGAGGCGCGTTAGGCGAGCAGCTCGCGGATCGCCGCGACGAGGCCATCGAGGTCGTGCTCGTCGGCCTCGCTGGCGATGCCGACGCCGAGCTCGCGCATCGTGGCGCTCGTGATCGGCCCGATCGAGACGCCCGGCAGGTCCTCGAGGTCGGTGTCGGGGAAGGCCGCGGCGAAGGCGCGGACGGTCGAGGCGGAGGTGAAGGTGATGCAGTCGGCGCGCAGCGCGGCATCGCCGTCGGGCACGGCGTACTCGGTGCGGTAGAGCGCGGCGACCTCGACGGTCGCACCGGCGCTCGTGAGGCCCTCGGGGAGGAGGTCGCGGGCCTCCTCGGCGCGCGCGATCAGCACCCGCCTGTCCGCAACGCGATCGCGCAGCGTGTCGAGCAGCGCCTCGGCGACCGCGCGCTCGGACACGACGTCGGCGACGATCCCGATCTCGCGCAGCGCGGCTGCGGTGCCGGGACCGATCGCGGCCACCTCGACGCCGTGCAGCGCGCGGGCGTCGCCGCCGATCGCGGCGAGCAGCAGCGCGGGCGTGTTGGGGCTCGTGACGACGACCACGTCGAAGGCGGTGGCGTCGATCGGCGCCACCGCGAGCGGGACGGTGAGGATGGTCGGTGCGCTGATCACCTTGGCGCCGAGGTCGGTCAGGCGCCGCGTCAGGCCGTCGGCCTGCGCCCGTGCGCGCGTCACGGCGATCACGCGGCCGGCCAACGGCAGGCGCTGATCCCACCCGATCGTCTCGCGCACGGAGACGACGTCGCCGATGACGGTCACAGCGGGTGCAGATACGCCGGTAGCGGTGGCGATCTCGGCGATCGTCGCGAGCGTGCCGGTCGTGACGCGCTGCGTCGGCAGCGTGCCGCGCTCGACGATGCCGACCGGCGTGTCGGCGGAGCGGCCGCCGGCCACCAGCGCATCGCAGATCCGCCCGAGCCGACCGACGCCCATCAGCAGGACGAGGGTGCCGCCGGCCTTGGCGAGCGCGGACCAGTCGGTCTGCGTCTCGGGCTTGGCGGGATCCTCGTGCCCGGTGACGATCGTCAGGTGCGTCGCCATCCCGCGGTGGGTGACGGGGATGCCGCCGGCCCCGGGCGCGGCGATCGAGCTGGAGATGCCTGGCACGACCTCATAGTCGACGCCGGCGGCGTGCAGCGCCTCGGCCTCCTCGGAGCCGCGCCCGAAGACGAACGGGTCGCCGCCCTTGAGGCGCACGACCAGCGCGCCGGTGAGACCGTGCTCGACGAGGCAGGCGTTGGTCTCGGCCTGCGTCATGGCGACCTTGCCGGGGGCCTTGCCCGCGTCGATCAGCAGGCAGCCGGGCTTGGCCTCGAGCGGCAGCTGATCGCCCGCGAGGCGGTCGAGCACGAGCACGTCGGCGCGACGCACGAGGTCGAGGCCGCGGACGGTGATCAGGCCGGGGTCGCCCGGGCCGGAGCCGACGAGGTAGACGGTCATGCGCCGCCCTCGGCGAGCAGCTGCGCGCCGCCGTCCTGCAGCAGCAGATCGACGATCTCATCGACCAGGGCGTGCGGATTGGCGCCGGTTGCCTCGTGGCGGATCGTGCGGATGCCGTCGGGCGAGGCGACCCAGCCGATCAGGCGCCACGCCTGCCCGGTGTGGTGTGCGTGGGCGGCGACGGGGACGCGGCAGCCACCGCCGAGCCGGCGGGTGACGCCGCGCTCGGCCATCACGGCCGTGCGCGTGTCGAGGTGGTCCGCGCCGACGACGAGGCCGCCATCGCCCAGCCGCGTCTGCAGCGCGATCGCGCCTTGGCCGGACTCGGGCACGAGGATCTCGACGGGAAAGCGGAAGCCGATCTCGGCGTCGAGACCGAGGCGGTCGAGGCCGCAGGCGGCGAGCACCACGCCGTCGAGCTCGCTCGCGGTGCGGTGATCGAGGCGCGTCTGCACGTTGCCGCGGATCGGCACCATCGTCAGGTCGGGCCGGGCGGCGCGCAGCGCGGCCGAGCGGCGCAGCGAGGAGGTGCCGACGCGGGCGCCGACGGGGATGTCGCCGAACGAGCGGGCGTGGCCGCACCAGGCGTCACGCGGGTCGGCGCGCTCCAGGAAGGCCGCCAGCTCGAGGCCCTCGGGCTGGTCGCCCGTCAGATCCTTCGAGGAGTGGACGGCGACGTCGATCTCGCCCGCCAACAGGGCCTCTTCGAGGGCGGAGGCGAAGGCGCCCGGGCCGAGCTCGCCGAGCGGCGTCGACTGTGCGGCATCGCCGCGGGTCGAGACGACGATCAGCTCGACCTCGGCGCCCCGCGCGGTCAGCGCCGTCGCGGCCAGTGCGGCCTGCGTCTGGGCGAGCGGGGAGCCTCGAGTGCCGAGGCGGACGATGCTCATGCGTCCGGCGCGCTCGGGGGCTGCGACGCCTCGAGCGCGTCGAGCGTCTTCTCGAGGCGGTTGAGCTTGCGCCCGATGATCCAGACGTAGGCCAGGATCACGACCCAGACGAGCAGGTACGCCGCAGCGACCCACGGGACGGATTCGCGCAGCGTCATGCGTCCTCCCCGCGTTGGACGCGCTGCAGCTGCAGGACGCGGGCAGCGGTGCGCTTGCCGCGCAGCTCGACGGAGATGAGGAGGACCATCAGGCTCAGCATGCCAGCGAGGCCGACGACGAACGTCAGTAGGAACGAGTTCGGCATCGAGGCGCCGCCCGCCGTGAACACCGTCGGGTGGATCAGCGTCTGCGCGATCCGCACCGCCAAGAACGACATCGGGATCAGGCCGATGCCGAGCAGCGCGAAGATCGCGGAGGCTGCGCGGCGGCGCTCGCCGTCGTCGAGCGAGAACCGGAGCATGAAGTACGCGCAGTAGTAGAGGAACAGGATCAGGAAGACGTTCAGCTGCCGATCGCCCCAGTTCCACCAGACGCCCCACGAGGCCTTGGCCCAGATCGGACCGGTGATCAGGACGAGCGTGCCGAAGATCGTGCCGGAGTGGATCCCGACGTACGAGCGCATGTCCCAGGCCTCGGTCCGCTTCCACAGGTACATCGCCGCGCAGACCGCGCCGAAGCCGAACGCGACGTAGGACGTCAGCGCGATCGGCACGTGGAAGTAGAAGATCTTCTGGCTGAGGCCCTGATCGGCGTCCTCGCCGGTCCACAGGAACGCCATGGCGATCGTCAGCGGAATCAGCAGGAAGCTGAGGACGAGGGGGACGGTGGTGGTGAGGTGCCGGTTCGCGGGCATGTCAGTCGCCGAGCAGGTGCTCCGAGGTGCCCCACGCGAGGGCGATGAACACGAGATCGTAGAGTGCCAGAAAGCCGAGAGGTCGGAGCCCTCCAACGTCTTCGCCGAAGGCCCCGTAGGTGGCCGTGACGCCGCCGAGGATGACGGGGATCAGGAGCGGCAGCACGAGCACGGGCAGGAGCACGTCGCGGGTGCGGGCGCCGAGCGCGAGGGCCGCCGACAGCGTGCCGACGAGCGCGATGCCGATGTCGGCGAGCAGCAGCGCGAGGACGACCGTGCCGACGCTGGGGCCGTCGCCCTGGAAGAACAGCGCCCACCAGACCGGCACGGCGACGAGCTCGATCACGACGAGGAAGCCGAACTGCGCGAGCGCAGTGCCCAGCCAGATCGCGGCGCGGTCGATGGGCGCCAGCAGCAGCGCATCGAGGACGCCGCCCTCGTGCTCGGCGGCGAACGTGCGCAGCAGACCGAGCACCGCGGTGAAGACGATCGCGGCCCAGAGCATGCCGGCTGCGGCGCGGTTGCCGGCGCCCGTGTCGCCGCTGAGGGCGAAGTGCACGATCACGATCGTCGCGGCGATGAACAGCAGCATCGCGAAGATCACCTCGCGGCGGCGGATCTCCAGCACGAGCTTGACGCGGGCGATGGCGAGGGCGGCGCCGATCATGCGATGCCGCCGTTGTCGAGGCGCACCTCGCGCACGCCGAGGCGCGCGGCGAGCTCGTGGTCATGGCTCGCCACGACCTGCGTGCGCGTGCCGATCGCGGCGCGCAGCGTGTCGTCGAGCAGCGCGCGGCCATCGGCGTCGAGGCCGCTGGCTGGCTCGTCGAGCAGCAGCAGGACGGGGGCGTGCGCCGTCGCCCGGGCCAGCGCGAGCCGCTGGAGCATGCCGCGCGAGAATCCGTCGATGCGCTCGTCGGCGCGATCGCCGAGGCCGACGCGCTCGAGCAGCGCACCCGTATCGGCGGTGGTCGTGTGCAGGCGCAGGTGCAGGTCGAGGTTCTCACGCGCGGTCAGCCCGCGGTAGAGCTGCGGCGCATGGCCGGCGTACGCGATGCCGGCGCGCACGGCCTTGGGCGCCGCGATCGCCTCGACGTCGCCGATCCGCGCCGACCCGGCGGTGGGCCGCAGCAGCCCGGCCACCAGACGCAGCAGCGTCGACTTGCCGGCGCCGTTGGGCCCGAGCAGCACGACGGTCTCGCCCGCCGCGATGCTGAGCGTGGCCTTGCGCAGCGCCAGGCGATCCCCGAAGCGCTTGGAGCACTCCACGAGCGTGATCTCCGGCGGCTGCATGGGGTGGAGGGTAGGCGATTCTCCAAAGGATCCGTTTCTCCAAAGGAGCAGCGCTTCCCGTACGCTCCGCCCGTGCTCACCCTCACCGGCCATGACCTCTCGCTCCCGAACCTCGTCGAGGCGGCGCGTGCGCCGGGTCCCGTCGGACTGCACGTCGATGCGCTGGAGCGAATGCGGGTCAACCGCGCGTTCGCCGAGCGCATCGCCGAGCGCGGTGACGACGTCTACGGGCTCACGACCGGCGTCGGCGTGCGCAAGAACCGCCGGGTCTCCGCGGAGGAGATGCAGCGCTTCAATCGGCGCCTCGTCCGCGAGCACGCGACCGGTCAGGGCCCGGTTCTGCCGGCAGACGTCGTGCGCGCCACCGCGATCCTGCTGCTCAACCAGCTCGCCGCCGGCCGCACCAACGTGCGTCCGGAGATCGCCGAGCAGATCGCGCTGCGCCTGAGCGCCGGCATCGAGGACATCATCGTGCCGCGCTTCGGCGCGACGGGCATGGGCGACATCATGCCGCTGGCGCATCTCGTGACCGGCCTGCTCGGCGACACCGAGCTCGCGGCCGGCGAGGCGCTGCCGCTGATCGGCCAGAGCTCGTACGTCACCGCGCACGCTGCGATCGCGCTGTACGACGCCGAGATCCTGCTCGAGACGCTCGTGACGTTGTCGGTGCTCGACCTCGAGGCCTACGCCGCCAATCCGTCGCCGTTTCACCCGGCCGCCGGCGAGGTGCGCCCCTATCCGGGCTATCGCCGCGCACTCGGTGCGATCGGGCATCTGCTCGCCGGCACGCGGCTGGCCGAGGACCCGCGCCACCTGCAGGCGCCGCTCTCGTTCCGCGACGCGGCCGTCGTGCTCGGCGCGGCATACGACGGCTTCACCTTCTGCATCCGCCAGCTCTCGATCGAGCTGAACGCTCACCAGCAGAACCCGCTGGCGCTGATGGAGGAGGACCGGATGCTGCCGGTCGCCAACTTCGACATGCAGGCCCTCGCGGCGATGCTCGACTTCGCGCGCATCGCGCTCGCGCCGTGCCTGACCGCGCAGTGCGAGCGCTCGATCAAGCTGCTGCAGGCCAGCGAGACCGGCCTGACGGATGGTCTCGAGGCGCGGGGCGACACGCAGGGCCACGGCCTCTCGGAGATCGCGTGGACGATGCAGGCGATCACGGCGGAGGCGCGGCTGCTGGTGCAGCCGGTCTCGACGGAGACGGGCTCGTCCGCGCAGGCCGAGGGCATCGAGGATCGCATGACGATGGCGGGCCTCGGCGCGCGCCGGCTCGCCGAGCTGACCGACCTCGGCTTTCGCGAGGCTGCGCTGGGCTGCGTGATCGCGTGCCAGGCGATCGATCTGCGCGGTCTCGACCGCCTCGGTCCGAACCTCGGACCGATCCACGCGGCCGTTCGCGAGCACGTCCCGACGCTCGGGCCCGGCGATCCGCCGCCGGACGACCTCGAGCCGTTGATCGCCGCGCTGCGCGCCGGCGCGCTCGCCTAAACCCGCAGG
>CANJXE010000027.1 GCA_947478745.1 Actinomycetota bacterium | reverse complement strand
GCCCTTCAGGGCGCCCTTGCTCAGATCCGACAGCCCGATCGCACCATTGGCGATATCACTCGAACCAATCGCGCCATCCTTGATGTCAGACGACTGCACCGCGCCTTCCTTGATCTGCGCAGAACCAACCGAGTTGACGGGCAGGACACCGGCCGCATAGCCCGTCCCCCCAAGCGCAACAAACAAGGCAAGTGTGGCGATGACGGTCGCCGCCGAAGGCTTCTTCATGGAAGCCACGGTACGACGAGCCAAGCACCACCTTTCAATCGTGTCGTACTACCCGCCACCCATCCACACCACCTGTCGTACTACCCGCCACCGACCTAGGCCGAACAACTCCGAAACCGCTCCAACAATGCCCCCAACGGCACCATTCCCGCCAATTCCGACGCGACACCCAAGCTCGTACCAACGCGCGGGGCGTCCCGCCCCACCCAACGTCGCTTACCTGACGGTCACCGTGATCGTGCGTGTCAACGTCGTGCCATTCGCACGCTTGATCCGCACCTCGACCGGATACGTGCCCGGCGTCGCCGAGACCAACCGGCCATGCTGCAACGAAAGTCCCGCCGGCAACGAGCGCTGGACGCACATCACGCGCGACGTCGAGCGCACCCAGATGTTCGCCCCGCGCACGAGATCCCGGCACGATGCTCGCACGGACGCGGCGAGGGTGACGGCCCCGCGCGTCGCGCCGACCGTGATGCCCGGCGCAGGCGAGAACACGTCCGACACCACCGACGGAGCCATCGACGGCACCGCCGGCACTACATCCCGCACCCCGCCCGGTCCCGACGAAACCGGAGTCTCCGCGTCCGACGTCTGCGTCTGCGCGAACGCCTCGTAGCCGTAGTTTGTGTTCACGAATGACCCGACGCCGACACAGTTGCCCGCACTCGCACACGACACCGAGGTGAAGGAGTCGTCAGCATCAGACCCTGCGGCGTGCGTGCCCTCCGCGAAGCTCGACGGAACGCCCTCGCCCCACACGCCATCCGTCTGCGTCCACGCAAACGGCGCATAGCCTGTCTCTCGGTTCCTGAATATGCCGACGGCGGTGCAGTTGCCCGCACTCGCACACGACATGTCACGCATTTCCTGGTAGGGGACCTCGCTCCCGACGCCATCCGGGAGGGTCGCGAGGACGGTTTCGCCCCACACGCCACCGGTCTGCACCACCGCGAACGCGTCCCCCTCGTGCCCGACGGCCGCGCAGTCGCCAACGCCCCAGCACGACACCGCCGCAAGCGGGCCCAAAATAGGTCCGCCACCCGGTAACGTCGGGACCTCAGCCTGGCTCCAACTGCCTGTGGTCTGCGTCGACATGAACGGATGAATTTCCGGACTGTCGTAGTAGCTTCCCACGACGGTGCAGTTGCCCGCTTCCTCGCCCGTGCACGACACCGAAGTAGCCTCCGCACCACCGTAGTAGTAGTCCATCACGCCGTCGGCGAACTCCACGGGGATCGCATCGCCCCATACACCGTCGATCTGCGTCTGCGCAAACGCATCGTCGCCCCTGTAGTCGTGCTTGAGCCGGCCGACGGCGGTGCAGTTGCCCGGACTTACGCACGACACGGAGATGAGACGATCGATGGGCTGAGGGTGCTGAGGATGCTCGACGGAGAACGTCGTCGGCACGGCCACACCCCACGTGCCGTCGATCTGCGTCACCGCGAACGCCTCGTAGTATCCCGCCGCATTCGTGAATCCGCCAACGGCAGTGCAGTTGCCCGCATCCTCGCCCGTGCACGACACCGAAGTGAGATCTGCATCCGGTTGCACATTCTGCGCGTGCTCTGCGGGGAAGACCACGGGAACAGCCAGCCCCCAGTCGCCATCCGTCTGCGTCACCAAGAACGCCTCGTAGTATCCCGCCGCATCCTTGAATCTGCCGACGGCGGTGCAGTTGCCCGCACTCGCACACGACACGGCCGTCAAGTGGGCGTTCGAATTCGCGTACTCGACACCAACGGCAAAGACCGCCGGCACCCCAGAGCCCCACACGCCATCCGTCAGCGTCTGTGCAAATGCCCGGAGATTGCCGTCCACGTCAAGAAACTCCCCAACGGCAGTGCAATTATCCACCGTCGCACACGACACGTCATTGAGGACCGCATAGGGAGTCGAGGCCTGCACGCCGTCTTCGAAGATGGCCGGCGTCGCGGGGCCCCAGAGCGGCGCCGCCTGGGCCTGTGCCGATGCCAGCCCGAACAGACCGATGCATACGAGCAACGTGGCGGCGAGCTTCAAGACGCGCCGACGCGGGGCGGTCAAGTGGCCGATGGTCGCCGCAACGTCCGGCGTGTGCGAATGAGACGGATGCATGCGAGCACGATACGCAAGCCGAACGAGCCGCTCATAAAGGTGTCGTACTACCCGCCACTCCACGAGATCGGGTTCGTCGTAGACTGCCCGCACGATGCTCCGGGTACTCCTGATCGAAGACGAAGACCTGATGCGGCTCGCGCTCGCCTCCATGCTGCCGGACGAGACGATCACGGTCGTGGGGGCGTACGCGGATGCCGCGAGTGCCGTCGAGGCCGCGCAGACCACCGCGTTCGACGTGCTCGTCACCGACCTCGACCTGGCGCAGGGCCAAGGGCCCGACGGCATCGTCGTCGCCAACGCCCTCCGTCGCAAGAAGCCGGAGATCGGCGTCGTGCTGCTCACGTCATACGCGGATCCGCGTCTCGTCGGCGCCAAGCTCGAGCAGGTACCGACCCGCACCGAGTACGTCCGCAAGCAGGACGTGCGCGACATGGACACGCTGCGCGCCGCGATTCGCCGCGCTGCGTACGCCCAGGGCGAGGTGCTCCCTCCGCTGCCCGCGGTCGAACTGACCGACCTGCAGGTCGAGACGATGCGGCTCGTCGCGCAGGGCATGAGCAACGCGGAGATCGCGCGCCAGCGCTTTGTTACGGAGCGCACGGTCGAGAAGTCGATCCAGCGGATCGCACAGGCGCTCGGTTCCGCCGGAGACGCGACGACGAACACGCGCGTCCTGCTCGTGCGCGCGTACTTCGAGATGGCCGGGGCCAGCGGTGCCCAGCACAAGCTCCCGTCCTAGCGCGCGCGAGCTGCTGGGTGGCCGGTGGGCGATCTCGCTTCGCGGCTGGCTGATTTTCTCCGTCGTGCTCGCGCTCGGCTCGCTGACGCTGAAGGTCCAACTGGGACTGCCACTCCAAGCCGTGGGTCTGCTCACGCTCTTGGTCTGGCCGGTGACGACGCTCCTGTATGCGGGAGCTGGCCTAACCGTCTTCCGCAACCGCCGCACCGCGCCCGTCCATGTCGCGTGGCTGATCGTGCTCGGCGTCACCATCGCCGCCGCACGAGCTGCAATCGCCTTCGCCCTACCGGACGTCCGAGCCGTCGTGGGCGGTGGCTGGCTTGGCCTGCTTACGCTCATGCTGTGCCTGGTCCCGCCGTTGGTGCTGGTCGGCGTGCTGGTCACGTACATCATCGCCCTGCTCGACTGGTACGCCTCTGAACGCATGCGGCTGCTGCGCTTCGAGGTCGACGCCGAGGCCGCACGTCTGCGCGCCGTCGGAGCGCTCAACGCCGCACGCGCGGTGATCACCACACGCATCCAGACGGCACTCGAGGATCAGTTGAGCGATCTCGAGCGCGCCGCCAAGGTCGATGGTGCCGACACCCGACTCTCCGACGCCCTCCTCGACACCGCGGCCGGCTACGTGCGGCCCGAGAGCCACCGGCTCTGGCAGGAGCGCGACCCCACGTTGCGTCGCGGCACCATCAGAGACGTTGAGCGCGCGAGTCTCGCCGACCCGCTGCCCATCGCCTTGCCGTACGCACTGTGGGCCATCGTCGTCCTGCCCCCGGCAGCTCTGCACTTCATCAGCTTTCGCTGGCTCCTCGCCAGCGTCATCCTGGTGCTGGTCGCCATGGTCGTGCTCTATCCGCTTGGCCGCGCCGCTGTCCGTCGCTACGCACCCGCGCCGCACTACGTGCGTGCGCGCCTGATCGCACTGGCGTTCATGGTGGGCGCGGGACTGACGGCACCCGCTGTGGCGGTAGCGCTCGGGATTCAGGAATCGCCGCGGCCACTACAGCTCGTATGGCCCCTCGGTGTCGTGCTCGCCACCATCCTCGTCAGCTGGGCCCGAGCCGTCGTGCGCACCGAAGACGCGCGCCTGCAGTCGCTGCGCTCCCACGCCGAGGAGGCCGATATCGAACGCCTTGCCCTCGAGGCCGCGACCGAGCAGATGCAACGCGAGCTCGCGCTCTACCTCCATGGCACCGTGCAGGCCGGCCTCGTCGCGTCGGCGTACACGATCCAGGACGCCGTCAACCGCGGCGACACCGAGGCACTCGAAGCAGCGATTGCCGATGCACGTTTCGCGATCTCACAAGTGGGCGAGCCCGACCAACGAGCAGACGCGATCGATATCGCCACGCTGGCGCAGCAGCACGATGCGAAGTGGCGCGGCCTGATCGCGATCACGTGGAGGCTGCCCAGTGACCCGATTGCTGCGGAGGCCCTACACCGCATCGGCAACGTCATTCAGGAGTGCCTCGCCAACTCGTCGATCCACGGCGCCGCGTCCGAGGCGACCGTCCGCGTCGTCGTTGAGTCCGACTGCGTGATCGTCGAGATCACCGACAACGGCACAGGCCTCGGCGACGGCAAGCCCGGCCTCGGCAGCGCCGTCCTCAACGAGGCGACGCACAGCCGATGGTCGATCGCGTCGGTGCCGACCGGCGGTGCGCAGGTGCGCGCCGTCGTGCCGGTCTAGCCCAGGAAGTCGAGCTGCACGGGGCTCGGCAGCAGGCCGGCCTCCGCACCACGCTCGAGCAATGCGGCGACGGCCTTGCGGCCCTGCGCGCCGTAATCAAGCGTGAGGTCGTTCACGTACATCGCGACGAAGCGGTCGTTGAGCTCCGGCGCGATGCCGCGGCCGTACTCGATCGCGTAGGCCAGGGCCTCCTCGCGGTGCTCGAGGCCAACGGCGACGGCCTCCTTGAGCACGGCGGAGAGCTCGCGAGCGCGATCCTCCGGCACGTCGCGACGCATCGCCACGGCGCCGAGCGGCAGCGGCAGGCCGGTGTCACCCTCCCACCACGCGCCGAGATCGAGCACGCGCTTGAAGCCCTCCTGCTCCCACGTCAGCTGGCCCTCGTGGATCACGACACCAGCGGCGACATCGCCCGAGGCGACGGCATCCATGATCGCCTCGAAGTCGAGCTGCACCGGCTCGAACGCGGGCAGGGCGAGGCGGGCGGTGAGAAACGCGGTGGTCTGCGGGCCGGGGACGGCGACGCGCTGGCCGGCGAGCTCGGCGGGCTCGAGCTGCGTCTTGGCGATCACGACCGGGCCGTAGCCCTCGCCGAGCGAGGCGCCGTGGGCGAGCAGGCGGTACGTGTCCTGCACGCCGGGATAGGCGCCCACGGACATCGCGGTCGCCTCGAGGCGCCCCTCGCCGGCCCACACGTTGAGCGTCTGGATATCGGCCGGCACGAGCTCGATCTCGAAGCCGCGCAGGTCGAGCGCGTTCTCGGCGATCGCCCACACCATGAAGGCGTCATCGGGGTCCGGGCTATGTCCGACGCGTACGTGCACGGGGTCTCCAGCGGTCGATGTGGTGCGAGCCTACCAATGCTCCCTTTCGTCCACGCCGTGCGGTCGGACCGCCCCCCGGGGATGGGCTAGGCTTCCCCGCATGAGCGATCACGACGTCATCCCGCCCAGCCCCCAGCACCGCGACGAGGAGATCCTGCAGCACGTGCTGCGCGAGGTCCACGCGGGCCGCGCCCTCGACGAGGTCATGCAGGACGACTACGTGGTCGAGCGCCAGGAGACCGGCTCGCACGAGAAGGTGCTGGACCATCCCGAGGTCGCCGAGGTCGTCGGCGACGAGATCATCGCGCAGATGCGCGCGATGCTCGACAGCCTCTAGGCCTTCAGCGCAGCGCGCGCGAGCGCGAGCACGCCCGGCGTCGCGTCGATCAGCTTCGCCACGACCAGATCATCCGGAGTCACGCGCGCATCAGCCGTGCCGATGAGGACGTCGCGCAGCGGCGTGACCTCCTGCCAGTCGAGGTGCCCCTCCTCCACGCACTCGCGCAGATCGTCGGCGAGGACGCGCGCCACCGGCGGCGCGTCGCACGCGACGAAGGCGGCATCGGCCAGCAGGCGGTAGTCGAGCTCGCGCCGGCCGCGACGGTCGGCGCCGAGGGCGATGATCGAGGCGCCCGGCGCCACCCAATCGGCGCGCAGGGCAGGGTCGCGGGCGTTGGTGGCGGTGAGGACCAGCCGGGCGTCGCGCACCGCCGTCGCGGCATCGCCGACGACGCGACCGAGCTCGGCGGCCGCAGCGGCGGCAGTCGGGTCGGGGTCGTGGATCGTGATCGCTCCGAGCGGCAGCGCGTGCTGGAGCTCGGCGATCGTGCGCCGCGCCAGCGGTCCCGCGCCCAGCACGCCGAGCGTGATCGGGCCCGCGCCGACCAGCCGCGGCGCGAGCAGGCCGGCCACGGTGGCGAGCGCGACCCGCGCGGCGTCGTCCGCGGAGAAGGCGCCGATCGTCGCGCCCTCCGGGTCGATCACCGTGCACGTGCGCGATGAGGTGCGGCGGCCGCCCGCGGTGATCAGCACCGCGCGATAGCCGTCCGCGTCGATCGTGGTGGTGACGCCCGTCCAGCCGTCGCCGCGCAGCATCACCTGCGGCGCAGGCAGGTCGTCGAAGTCATCAGGCGCGGTGCGCAGCGTCGCGTCGATGATCGTCCGCACGCGCGCGGGCTTGAGCCGCGCGATCGCCTTCTGCAGATCCATCGCCATCGCTAGTCCATCGCGCGGTGCAGCACCACGACGGCCAGCGCGTCGAGCGCGGCAGCGCCATCGGCCCGCAGGTCCGCCACGGCTGCAGCCACGCAGGGGCACGTCGCAGGCACGGCGTCGGCCAGGCCGGCGAGCGCCGCCGCCAGCGTGACGTCGTAGCCGTCCTCGGCGAGATCCGCAGCCGTCTCGAGCGCTGCGGGCGACCCGAGCACGCACGACGCCAGCGGGTTGCCGCCGACGGCCGCGAGCAGCAGCCCGCGACGCGACGCGGCGTTGATGTCGTCCTCGTCCATCGCGAGCGCATCGAAGACGAGGTCGACCAGCACGGGCGCCGAGGCCGTCGTGCGATCCTCCGGCGCCAGGCCGACGAGCGCCTCCTCGATTGCGAACAGGGCC
Organism: Actinomycetota bacterium; assembly: GCA_947478745.1. Lineage (GTDB taxonomy): Bacteria > Actinomycetota > Thermoleophilia > Gaiellales > F1-60-MAGs149 > F1-60-MAGs149. The sequence goes on along the minus strand of CANJXE010000027.1, from coordinate 13,458 downwards.
TCCATGCCGGGGAGCGTAGCCGCGTTCGGTCAGCGAAGCCCAAGCGCGGTGCGCAGCGCGCGCGTCTGGCGGCGCGCGACCTCCAGCACCGTGCCGTCGGCGTCGGCCAGGCGCACCTGCACACGGCCCTCGCCGAGCGGCTCGAGCGCCGCCACGAGGGCGAGGTTGACGATCTGCGAGCGGTGGATGCGCAGGAACGTGCTCGGCAGCAGATCCTCGAGCGCGCGCAGCGAACGCGGCGAGTCGAGCACGCGGCCGTCGGCCAGCGCGATCCGCGAGCGGTCGCGATCGGCCTCGGCGTAGGCGACCTCGGCCGGGTCGATCAGCAGCGTGTCGCCCTCCGTGCCCACCGCGGGAATCCGCGCTTCCGCACCCGCGCCCGGCGCAGTGCCCGCGCGGATCGCGGCCACCCGGCGCACGGCCGTCAGCAGGCGATCCTCACGCACCGGCTTGAGCAGGTAGTCGACCGCCTCGACGGAGAACGCCTGAATCGCGCGGTCGTCGTGCGCCGTCACGAAGACCACCGTCGGCCGGTGCGGCAGCGCCGCCAGCGTGCGCGCGGTCTCGATGCCGCCGGCGCCGCCGGGCATCGAGATGTCGAGGAAGACCACGTCGTAGGCCATGCGCTCGGCCAGCACCAGCGCCTCGCGCGCGCTCGCCGCCTCGCCCGCGACCTCGATGCCGTCGATGCCGCCGAGCAGGTGGCGCAGCTCCTGCCGCGCGGGGGCCTCGTCGTCGACGATCAGCGCGAGCAGGGTCATGCCACCACCTGCGCATCCGCGGGCGGCTCGATCGGCACGAGCACGCTGATCGACGTGCCGAGCACCGGCGCGCTGGCGATGCGCAACCGGCCCTGATCGCCGTAGTAGGCCTGGATGCGGCGATGCACGGAGGCCAGGCCCAGACCGGCGCCGCCGCTGCCGTAGCCCGGCTCGAGCACGTGCTCGGCGTCCTCCTGCGTGATGCCCCGGCCGTTATCGCGGACGATCACGCGCAGGCGCCCGAAGCGCACGTCGGCGCGGATGACGACCCGCAGCGGCTGGTCCGTCTTGCCGTGCTTGATCGCGTTCTCGACCAGCGGCTGCACCAGGAACGGCGGCACCATCACGTCGTTGGCAGCCGCGCTGACCCGCCGCTCGATCACGAGATCGTGGCCGAAGCGCGCCTGCTCCAGCTCGAGATACGCCTCCACGTGCGCCATCTCATCGGCGAACGTGACGAACTGCGACGGCTGGCGCAGCGTCGAGCGGCAGTACTCCGCGAAGGTGATCACCAGCCGCCGGGCCTCGTCGGGCTGCGTGCGGATGAAGGCCGCGATCGTGTTGAGCGCGTTGAACAGGAAGTGCGGCTCGATCTGCGCCTGCAGGGCCGCCAGCTCGGCCGAGGCGCTGGCGCGCGCGTGCACCTCGACCTCGCCCGCCGCGAGCGCCGTGGAGACGAGGCCGCAGAGCGACTCCATCACCGCGCGCTCCTGATCGGAGATCTCGAGCGCACCCTCCGAGAACGCGATGATCGAGCCGACCGCACGACCGCGCACGACCAGCGGTCCCACGATCGCCGAGTGCAGCGGGCAGTCCGAGGTGCAGCCGTGGCGCCACCCCGCCGGGAGCCGCGCCACGCGCGCCTCGTCCATGGCCTGCACCGCACCCGGAGGCGCCGCCGTGCCCGCGCCGTGATGGTCGGCGGCGAGGCCGACGTGGGCCAGCACGCGGCTGCGATCCGAGACCGCGATCGCGGCGTAGCCCAGGCGGAACTGGGCCTCGGTGGCGAGCAGCTGCGCCGCCGCGGGGGTCAGGCCGTCGTGCAGCACCGGCGTCGTGATCGCGACGACCTCGAGAATCGCGGGGGCCGGCCCGCCGCCCAGCACGCCGCCATCGCGGGTCGAGGTCCGCACCAGTCCGAGGAATAGCACGAGCAGGAACGTCGTGATGGCGACCACCGGCACGACGGCCACGGCGCGGATGTCCCAGCGCGAGAACGCCTCGAGCGCCAAGCCGACCAGCCCGGCCTGGAACAGCCCGAGCATCGCCGCGGCCAGCATCGGGCCCCGCAGATCGGCCCAGTGGCGCCGTCCGGCACGCGTCGAGCGGCCCCGCTTGCTCGAGATCCACGTGAACGGAGCGTCACGGCGCGGTTCGTCGGGGTCGGAATCGTCCATCCGAATTGATGCTACCGGGGGTGCGAGCGGGATCGCACTGGACAGCGCGGACGACGGGTATCATGGGTTGCCGGTACTCATGGCCCCTTCTCCGCCTGCTCGCACCTCTCTCAAGCCCGGCTCCGGCCCCGGTCCCCGCACGGTTTACCGTGCCACGCCGCGGCGCCAGCGCACGAGCACACGCACCCGTCGCATTGTCGTGCTCGCGGTCCTCGCGCTGATCGGGCTGGTCCTCGTACGCGGGCTGATGATGCGCGGCGACGTCGCCCCCGGCGTCTCCGTCAACGGCGTCGACATCGGGGGGCTCTCGCCCGCCGACGCCAAGCAGAGGCTCAAGGACGAGCTCGTGCCACAGCTGGACCGCAACGTCGCCGTCACCCTCGACACGCAATCGGCGCCGATGAACCCCGCCGAGCTCGACACCCGCATCGACGTGACCCAGACCGTGGACCGCGCCATGCAGACCGGCCGCCTGCAGTCGCTGCTCCTGCCGCTGGTCTACTCGTCCGACGCAGCGCCCGCCATCGCGACGCCCGTGCACCCGCGCATCCCGGCCAACCTGCGGATGATGGCCGAGCCGGCGCACAACGCGACCGTCCGCATCTCCGACGGCAAGACGACAATCTCGCCGGCCCGCGACGGCCACTCGATCTCGCCGCGCGCCATCCTGCTGGCGACGGCCAACGCCGCGCTGGCCGGACAGCGCAAGCTCGTCCTCCACTCGAAGATCACGCAGCCAGCGATCTCCACGCAGGCCGCCAAGACCGCCGCCGCCGAGGCGACCCAGCTGGCCTCCGCGCCCGTCGCGCTCAACGCCGACGGCAGCCGCGTCGGCGCGCTCTCGACGGCCACGCTGCAGAACGCCGTGATGGTGCGCAACGTTGATGGCAAGGCATCGATCACGTTCGACCCGAAGGTCCTCGCGCCCGCCGTCAACGAGGTGCTGGGCACGCGCATCCGCGAGCCGCAGAACGCCGCCTGGGGCACCAACGGCCAGCGTGCCTGGGTCGAGCCTGCCAAGGAGGGCGTCGGCTTCAAGCCGACCGAGGTCGCCGACGCCGTTCGCGCCGCGGCGATGGGCGGCGGCGCGCGCCAGGCCGAGATCTCGCTCACGCGCGTCGCACCGAGCCGCACCACCGCAGACGCCGAGAAGTTCGGCATCAGCACGAAGATCGCCGGCGCTACGACCGAGCTGGGCGACTCGTCCGAGAACCGCATCCACAACGTCGCGCTGATGGCGGAGATCCTCGACAACCGCCTGGTCATGCCGGGCCAGCAGTTCTCGTTCAACGAGGCAGTCGGCCCGCGCACGCCCGAGCGCGGCTTCCTCGAGGGCATGGCGATCGTCGACGGTCTGCTGATCCCCTCGATCGGCGGCGGCGTCTGTCAGGTCGCCACCACGCTGTTCGACGCCGTCTTCGCCGCCGGCCTCGAGGTAGACGAGCGCCACAACCACGACCTCTACATCTCGCACTACGGGCTCGGCATGGACGCCACCGTCTCGTGGAGCGACCTCGACTTCAAGTTCACCAACAACACCGCGCACCCGCTCCTGATCCGCGCCACGGCCGACTCCAGCACGATGATCGTCAACCTCTACTCGGCCCCGGCCGACAGCCGCACCGTCGTGACGGAGACGAGCGACCGCTACGCCGTCCAGACGCCGGAGAAGCGGTACCTCACCGATCCGCTGGCACCGCCGAAGTCGGTCACCAAGTACGTCGACGGCGCCGATGGCTTCGCCGTGGACGTCACGCGCAGCGTCAAGAAGGACGGCAAGGAGCTCTCGCACGACGTGTTCGTATCGACGTACTCCTCGCAGCCCGACACGTACATCGTCGGCCCCGGCGCCTTCCCGCCCGGCGACGCCGTGGCCGAAGAGCCGCCGTACGGGTGGGTCAGCCCGTTCGGACCCGGCAACTAACCGGCAGCGGGACCCGATGACACGCGGACGCTGAGCGTCGGTGCGATCACGACGCGCTGCTCGCCGCGCGTGCCCGCCAGGTGGTCCACGAGGAAGCCGACGGCTGCGCGCGCGGTGCGGTCGATGCTCCAGTTGACGCTCGTCAGCGGCGGGTCCACGAGGCGAGAGAGCGGATGGTCGTCGAAGCCGACGATGGAGACGTCGCCCGGCACCGACAGGCCGAGCTCGCGACAGCCGTGCAGCACGCCGTAGGCGATCGAGTCCGACAGGCAGAAGATCGCGGTCGGCCGATCCTCACGCGCCAGCACCTCGAGCGCGAGCGGGCGGGAGCCGTCGAGCGAGTAGGCGCACGGCACGATCTCGCAGTCGAGCGCGAGCGCCGCGGCCTGCTCGCGCACCGCACGCTCCGTCGGCCGGTCCGGCGAGGCGGCGATCGCCCACGACAGGACCGCGATGCGGCGATGCCCGAGCGCGTGGAGGTGCCGCAGCACCTCGCCGACGCCCGCGGTCTGGTCGAACACGACCTCGCCCGCCAGCTCCGCGCCCGGCAGGCGGCCCGCGATGGTGACGGTCGGGGTGCGCTCGGTGAGCTTCGCCCAGTCGCCGCCCGCGGGTCCGATCGGCGCGACCAACAGGCCGTCGACGCGCTGCGCCGCGAGGCGCCCGGCCAGCGCCAGCTCCTCGGCGGGGTCGCCGTCGGCGTCGGCCAGCAGCACGTGGAGGCCGTGAGTGCGAAGCTCGCGCTGCACGGCGTGGGCGAGCGTCTGCTGCCAGAAGTCGGCGAGGCTGCCGACGAGGAGGCCGATCGTCCCGGTGCGCCCACCCCTTAGGGCGCGGGCCACCGGATCGGCGGAGTAGCCGAGCTCGTCGGCGACGGCCTGGACGCGTGCGATCGTCGCCGCCGACACGCGCTCGCCGCGCAGCGCGTACGAGACGGCCGTCACGGACAGGCCCGTCTCCTCTGCGATCTGCTTGATCGTCGGGCGTTTCGGAGCGGTTCCCACAGCCGGAGCCTACCGCGCCGCCGTCGCGGCACGGGATTGACGTGGCGCTTCCAATCCGGCACACTGCGCAAGAACCGCATGAACACACAGGTGCAACGTTTCAGTGAAACGTTGCACCGATTGGCAAGAGGAGCCCCAGTGAGCGAGACGGCCGAGATGATCACCACCCCGCTGAGCAGCGACGAATGCGCCGGCATGGCACGGGAGATCGCCGCCGATGAGTCGACCTGGCGCCCCCACGTCAAGCACGAACCGGACACGCGGCACTTCCACCGCCTCGAGCGCAACGATCGCTTCGAGGTCTACATCATCTCGTGGATGGACGACCACGACACGGGCTTCCACGACCACGACGTCTCCGCCGGCGGCGTCCACGTGATCGAGGGCGGCATCTTCGAGGAGCGCCTCGGCTTCGGCAGCGGCCACCTCGAGCGCCTGGTCGGGCCGGGCGAGACGATCGAGTTCGCCCCCTCGTACATCCACCGCTTCCGCCCCAAGGACGGCATCCCCACCGTCACCGTGCACGTCTACTCCCCGCCGCTGCGCACCATGGGCGCGTACCACCAGGGTCCCGACGGAGCCCTCATCCGCACGCCGATCGACGGCGACGAAGAGCTCGTCAACCGCGACGCCTGACCATGGCCGCACGTCTCCCCGCCCCGAACCGCTCTCCAGCGCTGCACGATTCGGTGGACGGGGAGCCGTGCTGCGGCGCCTGTGCGCTGCGAGAATCTCCGGTGTGCAGCCCGAGCAGATCGCAGCTGGCCTCCTCGACGCCAGCCTCCCTCAGTCCGAGTGGACCCACCGCGGCCACATCTCCGCCGCCCACGTCCTGATCTCCGAGCGCGGCGGTGCGGCAACGCTTGCCCTCTGCCGCGAGCGCATCCCGCTCCTCAACGACGCCCACGGCGTCGCCAACTCCGACAGCGGCGGGTACCACGAGACGCTGACCATCCTCTACGTCTCCGCGGTCGCCGACGCCATCGAGCGCGGCCGCACCCTCGACGAGACGTTCGCCGACCTCGACCGCAACGCCGCCCTGCGGTGGTGGAGCGAGCCGGTTCTGATGAGCACCGCCGCCCGCTGCGCCTTCGTCCCACCCGATCTGGCCACCCCGCCCTTCGCGCTGATCACCTGACTGCCCCGCGTCACAGTGCACGCGGCATCAGCGCGCACTGATGCGCGACCTGTCGCCTTGCGAGTGCCTTTGCTTTTCTGGCCCGGGTACCGGATGTCAGTCGCACAAGCGCTCGCGGACACCCCGCTGACACCAGTGCCAGTGCGGGCTTGCGGGCGCGTGTGATGATCAAGCGACGGCTGTGCGGAAGACGGCACACGCAACCAGGCGGTTGGCGTTCGCGCAGCACGGACAAAAGGGGCCCGGGCCCATCGTGTCAGTGGCCCGCAACGCGAATGGGGTTCCGACCGCCCCGACTGCGCCGCAGGTCGCCGCCGGAGGCCGCAGGCCCCGACGAACGCCGACTACCCCCGCTTGCGCAGCTTGCGGATCTCCGGCCAGGTGCGCGTGTTGACGATGTCGTCGCTCGTCGCCCAGCCGCGCCGCGCGGTGTCGACGCCGTAGCGCAGGACGTCGAGGCCCTCGGTGCGATGCGCGTCGCTCGAGATGCAGAGCCGCACGCCCGCGTTGATGGCGGCGCGCGCGTGCTCGGGACGCAGGTCGAGGCGCTTGGGATTGGCGTTGACCTCGAGGAACGTGCCGGTGCGGGCGCACGCGGCGATCAGCGCCTCGACGTCGACGTCGTACGGATCGCGGCCGTCAAGCAGGCGCCCGGTCGGGTGCGCGATCACGTCGACGTGCGGGTGCTCGATGGCCGCGATCATGCTGGCCGTCAGCTCGTCGCGGTTCTGGCCGCGCACGCCGTGCGCCGAGGCCACGACCCAATCGAGCTCGGCCAGCACCTCATCGGGCAGGTCGAGCACGCCGCCGGGCATGATGTCGACCTCGATGCCCGTCAGCAGGTGGAAGCCCTGCGCCAGCAGCGGCTCGGCCGCCGCGCGCACGCGCGCCGCGTTCCTCACCGTCTTGTCCGGATCGAGGCCGATGCCCATGCCGACGGCCTTCGAGTGGTCCGTGACCGCGTAGTACGAGAGCCCGCACGCGATCGCCGCGGCCGCCATCTCCTCGGGCGTCGCCCGGCCGTCGGAGGCGTCGGTGTGCCCGTGCAGATCGCCCCTGATGTCCGCCAGCTCGACGAGGATCGGCAGCGTGCCATCGGCCGCCGCCGCCAGCTCGCCCTGGTCCTCGCGCAGCTCGGGCGGAATCCAGTCGAGGCCGAGGCGCCGGTAGACGTCGGCCTCGTGCGCGCACGGCTCGGGCTCGCCGCCGCCGAGCGGCGCGAAGCCGTGCTCGGACAGGCTCAACCCCTGGTCGCGAGCGCGCTCGCGCAGCGCCACGTTGTGCGCCTTCGAACCCGTGAAGTGCTGGAGCAGCGAGCCCCAGCGCGACGGATCGATGACGCGCAGATCGACCTGCAGCCCGTCGTGGAGGACGACCGACGCCTTGGCCTCGCCGAGGGCGATCACGTCCTGCACGCCGGGATGCTCGGCGAAGCGCTGCAGCAGCGGCCCGGGGTCGTCGGACGACGCGACGAGGTCCACGTCGCCGACCACCTCCTTGCGGCGGCGCAGCGAGCCGGCGATTTCGGCCTCGCGACAGCCGGGCTCGGCACGCAGCGCCGCGACCAGCATCTCCGCGCGGTCGAGGGCGTGGTCGAGCAGGATCACGTGCTTGCGTGGACCACCACCGGCCTCGAGCGCGGCGAGGATCGTCGCCTCCTTCTTCGCGCCCATCCCCTTCAGCTCGCGCAGGTGCCCGGCCTCGCACGCCGCCTTCAGCGCAGCGGGCGAGTCGATGCCGAGCTCGGCGTAGAGGCGCTTGGCGGTCTTCGGTCCGACGCCGGGGACACCCATCATCTCCACGAGCCCATCCGGATACCTCTCGCGCAGCTTCTCGAGCGCCTGCAGCGTGCCCGTGGCGCGAATCTCGTCGACCTTCGACGCGATCGTCGCGCCGATGCCGGGCAGGTCCGTCAGGCGCCCCTCCTCTGCCATCCGATCGACCGATTCGGCCGTCGTGCGGAACTGCTCGGCCGCGCGTCGATACGCGATCACCTTGTGGACGATCGCGCCGTCCAGCTCCGAGAGGCTCGCAAGGAGGTCGAAGAGATCGGCGACCTCGCCGTTTCTCAGCGCCATGGTCGGCTCCACATCTGCATGCCCGCAACGTCGCATACCCGCAGGACGACCGCAAGCGGGGTGCAGTGATGCTGGTTCTCAGGAACGTGCGGCATGATCCGTTGCGATGAGCACCGCCCCCGAGCGATTCGTCGTCTGCCTGCCGACGTACAACGAGCGCGAGAACCTCGAGAACATGATCGAGGCCATCGCCGCCGCGCGTGAGCGCGCTCCGCTCCACGGCGACGTCCTCGTGATCGACGACGGCTCGCCGGACGGAACCGGGGAGATCGCCGACCGCCTGGCGGCCCAACACGACTGGGTGCATGTGCTCCACCGCACCGCAAAGGAGGGGCTCGGCCGCGCATATCTGGCGGGTTTCCGCTGGGCGCTCGAGCGCGACTACGCCTTCATCCTCGAGATGGACTGCGACTTCTCGCACGATCCGGGCCGCATCCCCGACCTCGTCGCGACCGCGCAGGCCGGCGCCGATCTGGTGATCGGCTCGCGCTACACGCACGGCGGCGGCGTCCGCGACTGGTCGCTCGCGCGGCGCATCATCTCCCGCGGCGGCTGCCTCTACGCGCAGGCGTTCCTGCAGCTGAAGGTCCATGACCTGACCGGCGGCTTCAAGTGCTTTCGCAGGCCCGTGCTGGAGGCGATCGACCTGGACGACGTCACGGCCGAGGGCTACGCCTTCCAGATCGAGATGACGTATCGCACCTCGCTGCTCGGCTTCCGCATCCAGGAGGTGCCGATCACGTTCACCGATCGCGTCGCCGGTGGATCCAAGATGTCACGGCGAATCGTCGCCGAGGCCTCGTGGCGCGTGCCGTCGCTCCGCGTGCGCGCGCTGCGGCACGAGCTGCCGCGCAGGTGAGAGCCGGCTCACAGGCCGTCCGGCGTTTCACACGTGCTTCCTGATTTATCGTGAGGGAAGTGCGAAAGGGAACGCTCATCGGATTGATCGCCGTGGCGATCGTCGGCGTGGTCGCCACCGGTGGCGTGATCGTCGCCCGCGCCTACGCCGACCGCCCCGTCGTCGACTCCGTGTCGCCCGCTCCGGGCAAGGCCACCAACGGCGAGTCTCCGATCCGTGTCGTCGTGCGCTCGCCCGATCAGGTCAAGAGCGCGCGCATCACGATCGACGGCACCGACGTCTCGACCACGGCCACCCGCACCGCAGTCGGCTACGAGGTCCCGATGCCCAAGCTGGTCGACGGCCCCCACCGTGTCGCCATCGACATCGTCTCCTCCGACATCCTCGGCGACACCTCGTCGTACGCTTGGACGTTCTTGGCCGACGGCACCGCGCCGACGCTCGCGACGACGGCACCGGATGAGTGGAGCACCTCGGCCGCGATCATCGGCGTCACCGAGCCCAACACGGTCGTCACGACCACGTGGGACGGCGGTTCGGCTCAGAGCACCTCCGATCCCGCCGGTCGCTTCCAGCTGGTCCCCGGCGTGCCCGACGGCGCCACGCCGGTGAGCATCGTCGCCACCGACGCTGCCGGCAACGCCACCCGCGAGGCCCACGTGCTGAAGGTCGACAGCGCCCGCCCGACCGTCAAGCTCGGCGGTGCCGACGGCTGGGTCCGCGATACGGCGCGCCCCACCATCTACGCCTTCGTCGGCTCCGCCAGCCCGACCAAGGTCGTCGCCAAGGTCAACGGCCAAGACGCCCAGGTCAAGCCGATGTCGATCGGGTACACGATCGAGACCAGCACGCTGCCGCAGGGAACCAGCACCGTCAGCCTGTTCATCACCAACGCGCTCGGCAAGACGACGACGCGCACCAAGAAGGTCAACGTCGATTCGACCGAGAAGCTGACGAACGACCTGACGCTGGCGCCCGGCGCCCGCGGTGCCGACGTCGCACGCCTGACGCGGCGCCTGAAGGTGCAGCGCTTCTGGAAGGGCAAGCCGAGCTGGACGTACAACGCGCGGGTCATCGCCGCGGTCAAGGCCTTCCAGCGCAAGTCGCAACTACCCACCGACGGCATCGCCCGCCCCGAGCTGCTGGCGCGCACCGCCGGCAAGATCGTCGTGATCGAGCACCTCTTCAAGCTCAACCTGTACCTCGACGGCAAGCTGTTCAAGCAGTACCCCATCGCCGTCGGCCAGTCGGCCTACCCGACGCCAACCGGCAACTTCGTGATCACCGAGAAGATCGAGAACCCGACGTGGACGCCGCCGAACTCGCCGTGGGCCGCGGGCCTCGAGCCCGTGCCGCCGGGTGCTGACAACCCGCTGGGCACCCGCTGGATCGGCACCTCCGCCCCGCTCGTCGGCATCCACGGCACGCCGTCGGACTGGTCGATCGGCTCGGCCGCCTCGCACGGCTGCGTGCGCATGCACATCTCCGACGTGGAGGACCTCTTCCCCCACGTGACGGTCGGCATGCCCGTCGAAATCAAGCCGTAGTAGCCCGCCGGCCAACACCTCGAGGCCTGAAACAAAGGGGCCAGACCCCTCTGTTTCAACCGCCGTGAAACAAAGGGGTCTGGCCCCTTTGTTTCAGGCCAGGTGATCCCAGCCGCGCAGGGCCTCGTCAGCACCGATGCCGATGAAGCGAACGCCGACCGGGCCGGCCTCGACGCGGCCGATGACGGTCAACGGCACGCCGCAGGCGGCGATGGCCTCGGCGGGCAGGGCCACGACGAGCTCGTAGTCCTCGCCGCCGGTTGCGGCGAAGACGCCTGGCGTGCGGCGCAGCGTGCGGGCGATGGCGTGCACGTCGTCGTGCATCGGCAGCGCGTCCAGGTCGATGGTCAATGCGACGCCGCTGCGGCGGGCGAGGCGGGGCAGGTCGGTGGCGAGGCCGTCGGAGACGTCCATCATCGCGTGGGCGTACGGCGCAAGCAGCGCGCCGTCGACCAGGCGCGGATGCGGTCGGCGGTGGCGCTCGATGCACTCGTCGGCGCCGGGCAGGTCGCGCAGCGTCGGGTCGAGCAGCGCGGCCAGACCAGCGGCGGACTCGCCGAGCGTGCCGGTGACGGCGATCACATCGCCGGGCTGCGCGCCGTCGCGCCCGGGCGGGTCGACGGGCGCGCGGCCGAGCACGCTGATCGACAGCGCCAGGCCCGAGCCGCGCGCCACGTCGCCGCCGACGATCGGGCAGTCGTAGAGCCGCGAGCACACCTCGAGCCCGGTGTAGATCGGCTCGATCGACGAGGCATCACCGTCGCCGATGACGATCGAGACCAGCGCGGCGATCGGCATCGCACCCATCGCGGCGACGTCGGAGAGGTTGACGGCCAGCGCCTTCCAGCCCACGTCGGCCGGGCTCGAGAGGTCGCGGCGGAAGTGCACGCCATCGACCTGCGCATCGACGGTCCAGACGAGATCGGGAGCGAGCAGCGCGGCGTCGTCGCCGATGCCGCGCGGAATGCCGGCCGACGTGCGCCCGACGATCGCCGCGAGGCCGGCCATCAGCGCGTCCTCGTCCGCGTGCGCCGTGCCCTCGCCCCACCCCGGCAGATCAGCCATTCCGGCTTCCGTTCTCTCGTCTGATAGCGGGTGGATCGTACCCCGAGATGCGCTCGCGGTCAGGCGCTGTCGGCCGGCTGCCACGACGCGCTCCAGGCGGCATCGTCGGTGCGATAGACGCGGTCTGCCCGCTCGCGCGTGCCCTCGCGCGCGAAGGTCACCTGCTCCTGGGCGGCCCAGCGATCCCAGTGATCGACGTACATCGAGCCGTCGCGTCGCATGGCGCGGGCGTGGCGCTCGGCCGTGTCGGCTTCGAGCCAGATCAGCAGGCTCGCGAACTCCCCCGCGGCGATCGAGCCCGCACCGACGCCCTCGATCACGAGCAGCGGCTCGACCGACAGCGGCTCGCGCCCGACCTCGCGCATGGCGAGCCAATCCCAGCGGCGGATCGTGGCGCCCTCGCCGCGCGCCAGCGGCTCGAGCACGTCGGCGACCAGGCGCTGGGCGCCCTCGTCGAGGCCGTCCCAGCCGGGGTACAGGTCCTCCAGGCGGAGCAGTCCCGCGCCGCTCGCCTCGGCGAGGCGCGTGGCGAACGTCGACTTCCCGCTGCCCGAGGGCCCATCGACGATGACGACGGTCGTCGAGCCCGCGCGCGGCGGCAGCGAGCGCACCTGATCGACGAGGGCCGCGAGCTCGCGGGCCTCCATCAGCCGGCCGGCAGGTAGTCGTTCGTGTACGACTGCGACGCGTCGGGCTTGGTCTTCAGCACCTTGCCATCGGCGTCCGTCAGCAGCTGGTTGTCGTAGAGGAAGTCGGAGAACGTGGACACCAGCTTGCCGTCAACGGTCCCGATCGTGCCGTCGGCGCCCGTGTAGTACCCGTCCTTGGCGAGCAGCGCCGCGCTCTGCTCGACGATGGCCGGGTTCTTGAGCGTCTGCGGGTTGGCGGCGAGCAGGAGCTTGGCTGCCTCGGCCGGGTGGGCGGCTGCGTACGCGTAGCCCTGCTGGGTGGCGAGCAGGAAGCGCTTGGCGACGTCCGGATTGGCGGTCAGCCACGCGTTGCTGGCGATGATCGCGCTGGAGTAGCTCTGCGGGTAGCCGTAGTCGGCGGGATCGAAGTACTTCATCGGCTTGCCGGTGACGGCGGCCTCGACGCCCTCCCACGTGGAGGCGGAGATGGTGAAGTCGGCGCGCCCGCCGTAGACGGCGTCGTAGGCCGCCGTGTCGAGGACGACCTTCTTGAAGTCGCCCTTGCCGCCGTCGGCCTTGATCACCGTGGCGACCTCGGACTCCTCGCTCGGCGTGCCGAAGCCGGCGTACGTCTTGCCGTCGAGGTCCTTGGGCCGGGTGATGCTGGCGTCGTCGGCGCGGTAGGCGAGCAGGTACTGCTGCTTGGCGATGTTGGCGTAGACCTGCACGACGTCGAGGCCCGCGGCGCGCGCAAAGGCGATGCCGTTGGAGTACGAGAAGCCGAACTGCGCCGCCCCTTCGGAGACGAGCGTCTCGGGCGACGTCGAGGCGTAGGGCAGGAGCTTCACGGTGATGCCCTGGTCCTTGTAGTACCCGAGCTGGTCGGCGACGTAGACGCCGATGTGGTTGGTGTTCGGCGTCCAGTCGAGGGCGACCTTCACCTCGGCCGGCTCAACGGCGGCAGCCGTGGTGGCGGCAGCCGAGGAGGACGCGGTAGACGACGAGCCGCCGCCGCAGGCCGCGACCAGTGCGACCACGACGACCAGCAGGGTCCCG
>CANJXE010000026.1 GCA_947478745.1 Actinomycetota bacterium | reverse complement strand
CCCCGATCCGGCCTGCGACGTCAACCTCGTGCGCGGAGCGGCGGCGACCCTCGAGCAGCCCGGGGTGATCGTGGATGCGTTCGGGTTCGGCGGGCAGAATGCCGTGATCGCCTTGCGGCGAACCTAAGACCGCCGCAAGGCGATCACGGGAGCCTGCTCCCTGACCTGAAGGCGCCGACGATCCGCCTGGTTGACTCAGAGCGGTTCCCCTAGGGATCCGGATCCATGTCCAGCGGCGTCCGTGGAGGCATCAGCGGCGGTTGTCTCTCCAACCACGTGGGGATCCGGATCCACCTGGTTGGGTCTGCGTGATTCGTCCAGGGATCCAGATCCCTGTCCAGCGGTGTCCGTGGAGGCATCAGCGGCGGTTGCCTCTTCAGCCATGTGGGGATCCGGATCCCCACATGGTTGGGCCGGAGTGGATCAGGGGCAGGGTGAATCAGCTTCGAGACCATCAGCTCCGGGGGATCCGGATCCACCGGCTTGGCTCTGCGTGGCTCGTCCAGGGATCCAGATCCACCGGCTTGGCTCTGCGTGGTTCGTCCAGGGATCCAGATCCACCGGCTTGGCTCTGCGTGGCTCAGGGGGCGGGTGGATCAGCTTCCAGGCCATCAGCTCCGGTGGATCCGGATCCCCACGTCACGGGAGAGACAATCGCCCCTGCTGCCGTCGGTGCTGCCTCGGGACATGGATCCGGATCCTGGAGGCTGGATCCTGAAGGCTGGATCCTGAAGGCTGGATCTTGGAGGCGGGACCCTGGAGGCTGGAACCGGAGAGACAGAACCACATAGACTGCGACCCATGCAGGAAATGGTTGTCTACGGGGTGTCCTTCGACATGGTCGGCAAGCAGCCGATCGTGCTGCTCAAGACGGTGGAGACGAATCGCTTCCTGCCGATCTGGATCGGCCATCCGGAGGCCTCCGCGATTCTCGCGAAGCTGCAGAACTCGGATACGCCGCGGCCGATGACGCACGATCTGTTCTCGGCTGCGCTCGGCGAGCTCGATGCGGAGGTCGTCAAGATCGAGGTCGTCGAGATGAAGGACAGCACGTTCTATGCGCGCGTCGTCCTGCGTCGCGATGGGGAGGAGGTCGTTCTCGATGCCCGCCCGAGCGACGCGATCGCGCTGGCGTTGCGGGCGAAGGCGCCGATCTTCGCCGCAGACGATGTGATCGAGGAGAGCGCGATCCGCATGGAGGACGAGAGCCAGGCCGCGGAGGCGGCCGAGCCCGAGCAGCTCGTGGAGGACTTCAAGCAGTTCCTCGAGGACGTGCGTCCCGAGGATTTCGGCGCCGACGGCTGATCAGGCGTCGCGAAGCCGCGCAACCTCGCGCAGCGTGGCGTCGATGATCGAGCGCCACAGAACCGTGACCTCGTCGTTCGACAGCGGGCCCTTGTTGCAGCGCTGGAGGTACTGGGTCAGCCAGTCCTCGCGTGCCGGGTCAACGGCGTCGTAGCCCTTTTCGGCCTTGTACTCGTGCAGCTTGCGCACGGTCGAGATGCGCTTGTTGAGCGCCTCGAGGATCGCCAGGTCCGTATCGGTGATCTGATTGCGGAACTGCTCGACGATCGGATCACTGGACTGGTCAGTCACGGTCGCTCCTACACGGTTGGACGCGCGGAGCATAGGAGAACCCGGCTCAACGCGCCGCCAGCAGCAGGCCAACGGTGGCGATGATGTTGTTGGCGCCGTGGATCGCCATGCCCGGCCAGACCGACGTTGAGCGCATCCGGACCAGCCCGAGGACGAGCCCGAGGGCGAACAGCGCGGGGAAGGCGTTGGGCTCGAAGTGGGCGAGCCCGAAGATGCCGGCGGAGCCCACGACGGCGGAGGCGATGCCGAAGCGCGCGTCGAGACGGCCGTAGAGGAGGCCGCGGAAGTACAGCTCCTCCGTCAGCGCGGCACCGACCACGATGGTGAAGGCGCTGATGGCGAAGGCCAGTCCGGTCGTCAGCGAGTCGATGCTGCCAACGGTGACCCGCTGGCTGGCGGAGCCGTGGAAGATCGGCTCCAGGATCGCGGCCGCGGCGATGCCGACGATCAGGCCCCCGATGGCGAGGGGGATGGCCTGCCGGAGCCGCGAGCGGCGGAGGGCGAGGATCTCCCGGGGGTTGCCGAACCGCCGAGCGACCAGCCAGATCACGACGCCGAAGACGACGTAGGCGGCGACGAGCAGCAGCGCCTGAGGGAGGCTGGTCAGCGTCGTGTCGCCCTTCGGCACGGCATCGAGTGCGGAGAGGACGGCCGCGCCCAGGCCGACGAAGGCGAACTGCGCCACGAGCGGCGCGGCGATCAGGAGCCAGAGACGCAGGCCGGTCGGCGCGGTGCTCGGGCTCATCCGGTGGCGATCGGTGCGGCGTGCAGATCATCGGCGAGCGCCTGGAGCGCGCCGGGCAGAGCCGCATCGATCGGGTAGCCGGCCTTGGGGACCGCGATCACGCGGTTCTCGCGCAGCGCGGGCACGGTGGCGAGCTCGGGGAACTTCTGCAGCGAGGCGAGCGTGCTGCCGCCGGGCTCGAGGGAGACCCAAGCGGCGATGTCGAGCCCGGGCAGCGCGGTGATGTCGAGGGGCTGGTCCGTGCTGATGACGTTCATCCCTCCGGCCGCGGCGACGTCGAGCCCGACCGCGCTGGCCGGGCCGTAGCCGGTGAAGCCGGCTCCTTCGATCAGGGTGCGCACTGCCGTCTCGGAGGCCAGCCGCTGCTGTAGCGCCTCGAAGCCTCCGGCCATCCGGCGCGCGATCGCCGCGGCCTCCGGACCGCGGCCCACGGCGATGCCGAGCTGGGTGACGACGGTTGGCGCTGTCGCCAGCGGGTCGGCCCCGTACCGGAAGATCGGAGCGTGCGTGGCGGTGCGCAGCGCGGCCAACGCCGCGTCGTCCGTGGCGAGGGGGACGATGACCAGGCTGGTGGTCGGATCCGCCGCCGCGTCGCCGACGGTCGCAGCCTTCGCCTCCACGATGGTCATGCCGAGGCCGAGATCGCGGAGGATCGCCGTTGCGCCAGGGTCGGCCGAGACGATGCGCGTGGGTGCGCTGCTCAGCGCGATGGTCTCGCCGACGGCATCGACGGCCTGCGTCGGATACGGGTCGACGGCGCCCGTGGGCTCGGCCTTGACACCGCAGCCCGCGAGGACGAGGGCCATCAGGGCGATGGCGGCGAGGAGGGCCCGGCGCGGCACACGCCCATCGTACCCGGGCAGGACAGGAATCCGACCCGCCGAAGTGGGAGGACGGCATGGTCCGCACTGCTCCGTCTATCCCCGCAGTGACCCCGCGCGCTGTTCTCGAACCGGGCTCGATACCCGGTGATAGCGTGCGAATCATGTCTGCGACGACGGCAAGCACGCGCGCCCGGGGGGAGCTCCATGTCCGGTGACGCCCCTGCGCCCAAGCGCAAGCGCCGGCGCAGCCCGTTCGCAACGACGCTCGTCGTGCTCGCGCTGCTGTCCACGCTCGCCGCAGGCGTCCTGCTCTACGGCGCGTCGCGCTACATGCACGAGCTGCCGACGCTCGACGCCATCAAGGCGCGGGAGATCGGTGCGAACAGCTCCGTCTACGACGTGCGCGGCAACTCGCTCGGGGTCCTCGCCAACGACGAGAATCGCCAGCCGGTGACGTCGACCGAGATCTCGCCGTGGATGAAGAAGGGCACGGTGGCGATCGAGGATCGCCGCTACTACGAGCACGGCGGCATCGACCCGCAGGGCATCGCGCGCGCTCTGGTCGAGAACCTTGCCGCTGGGAGCATCGTCCAGGGCGGCTCGACGCTGACGCAGCAGCTGATCTCGCAGATCTACATCGTCAAGCAGCGCACCTTCGACCGGAAGTTCCGGGAGGCGCTGCTGGCGATCCAGCTCGAGGACCGCTTCACCAAGGACGAGATCCTGACGGCGTACCTCAACACGGTCTTCTACGGCAACAACGCCTATGGCGTCGAGGCCGCGGCGCAGACGTATTTCGCGAAGCCGGCGAAGGATCTGACGCTGCCGCAGGCGGCGCTGCTGTCCGGGCTGCCGCAGCTGCCAAGCACGTACGACCCGTACCACAATCCGAAGGCCGCGCTGAAGCGCCGGGCCCAGGTCCTGAAGGCGATGCGCGAGACCGGCGTGATCACCGCAGCACAGCAGGCGCGGGCCAACAAGGCCAAGCTCAACCTCAAGCGCGGGCAGGTCTACGGCAAGGTCAGCGAGTCGTTCTTCGTCCGCTACGTCGCCGACGAGCTGTCGAAGGATCCCGACTTCGGCACCGCTGCCGTTCGTGCCGGTGGGCTGCAGATCACGACGACGCTCGACCCGAAGCTGCAGGCGAAGGCGCGCGCGGCCATGCACAAGGTTCTCAAGACGCCGGGCGACCCGGACGCCGCGATCGTGTCGATCCGCCCGAAGACGGGCCAGATCGTGGCGATGGCATCGACGCGCTACTTCCGCAAGGACCAGTTCGATCTCGCCTCGCAGGGTCGGCGCCAGCCCGGCTCGACGTTCAAGACGATCACGCTCGCGACCGCGATCGAGCAGGGCATCGACCCGAGCGGCACGACGTACATGTCGGCGCCGTTCTCCTGGCAGCCCGACGCCAACTCGGCCGTCTGGAACGTCGCAACAGCCGGGGGAAACTATGCCGGGCCGATCTCGCTGGAGAACGCGACGCTGGCCTCGGACAACACGGTCTACGCGCAGCTCGCGATCGACGTCGGGCCGGCCAACATCGTCGACATGGCCCAGCGCCTCGGCGTGCGCCGCTCGCCGCTGGAGGCCGTGCCGTCGCTCACGCTCGGCGCCGACGGCGTCTCCCCGCTCGAGATGGCGACCGTCTACGCGACGCTTGCCAACGGCGGGCTCTACCACGCGCCGACGGCGATCAAGACCGTTACGGATGCCGATGGGCAGGTGCTCATGCAGGGGCAATCGCCCGGCGTCCGCGTGATCCAGGACGGCGTCGCGGCGGAGGTCACCCGCATCCTCGGCGAGAACATGCACAGCGGCACGGGCACGGGCGCGCTGATGTCGGATGATCGCCCAGAGGCCGGCAAGACGGGCACGACGGACAACCACACCGACGCCTGGTTCTGCGGGTACACGCCGACGCTCGCGACCTGCGTGTGGATCGGCTATCCCGATGCGACGAGGCCGATGTACGGCGTCGAGGGCGTGGGCGCGGTGTCCGGGCCGACGCTGCCGGCCGACATCTGGCACCTCTTCATGGACTCCGCGCTCGCCGGCACGCCGCCCGTCAACTTCGCGGCGCCGCGCAAGCCCGTGGCCTGGTCGACGTTCGAATCGCAGTTCGCCAATCGCATCGTCTCCACGGTCAGCGCCCCGGAGGCAACGCTGAGCATGCCGGCCACCACCGCCAAGCCGCCGGCCACGACCGCCCCTGCGCCGCCCGCCACCACTGCCCCTGCGCCGCCTGCCACGACCACGCAGGCCGCGCCCGAAACCACAGTCCCGGATGCCGCCACAACCGCACCGGTGCCGTAACAGGCCGCTTGCGACGGGTAGAATCGGCTCATGGCCGTGCAAGAACAGCAGGCTGAGGTCGCGACCGTCGAGCTCACCGGGTCGGGCGTCGACATCCTCCTGCCGCCGCCGCCCGCGTCGGTGCGGCGGATCGGCCCCGGCCGTCTCTGGGTGGCGGTGGTCCTCGCCGTCGGCGTGCTGGTGGTGGCCGGCATCCAGCTCGTCAGCTTCGGCGGCACGAGCCTGATCCCGTCGATCGCGCCCGCCACCCGCATCCTGCCCTCGGGCGCGCCGCGGCCACAGACGCTCGCCCGCCAGGACCAGCTCGTGCTGCTCGTTCCCGTGCAGCAGACGCGGATCACCGCGATCCTCTTCCACCCCGTGGCGGGTGCCGATGCGCTGCAGCTCGACCCGGTCGGCGAGCCGATCAACCAGGGGCTGATCTCGCGTCTGGTGTCCTCGTTCCAGGGCGAGAACGCCGGTGGCCCGGACTATCAGCTCGATGGCGATCCAACGTCGGTCGACATCGGCGGCCCGATCGGGACCGACACCTACGCGCCCGTCGACGGCAAGGTGCTGTCGATCACCCCGCTGATCGTCAACGGCACCACCTACGGCGATCAGATCGCGATCGAGCCGCTCGCAAACCCCGGCGTGGTGGTCATCGCCACCGGCATCAAGTCGGATCCGGCGTTGTCTGTTGGAACGCCGGTCTCGACGCGGCCCGACGCGTGGACGAAGCTCGGGCGCATCGTCGATGTGACCGGCGCGCTCGATCCGCTGCTGGCGCGGTACACGCAGGACGGCGGCAACCGCATCCACCTCGAGGTCCGTCCCGCGACCGCGGTGGCGGCGTCGTGAGGATCCTGTTCCTGGCCGACGTGTTCGGCGCGCCGGGTGTCAACGCGCTCGAGGCCAACCTGCGCGCCCTGCGTGCCGAGCTCGAGCTCGACTGCGTGATCGTCAACGCCGAGAACGCCGCCGACGGAGCCGGGCTCACGCCGAAGCTCGCCGAGCGGCTGCTCGCAACCGGCGCCGACTGCCTGACGCTCGGCAATCACGTCTGGCGCCGCAAGGAGATCGGGCCGTACCTGATCGAGGCCACGCGGGTCGTGCGTCCCGCCAACCTGCTCGACCGCCTGCCCGGGCGCGGCCTCACGGTCGTCGAGGTGGGAGGCGCGAAGGTCGCGGTGATCAACCTGCTCGGCTCGTTCACGATGGAGCCGGCGCAGTCGATGTTCTCCGTCGTGGACCAGCTGATCGACGCGGCGCACCGCGAGACGCCGATCGTCGTCGTCGACGTCCATGCCGAGGCGACGAGCGAGAAGGTCGCGATGGGCTGGCACCTCGCCGGCCGCGCCACTGCGGTGCTCGGCACGCACACCCACGTGCAGACGTCGGATGCCCGCGTGCTGCCTGGCGGAACCGCCTACATCACCGACGCGGGCATGACCGGCCCGCACGATTCGGTGATCGGTGCCAAGAAGGAGCTCTCGCTGCGGCGCTTCACCTTGCAGCAGCCGCAGCGACTCGAGCCGGCCTCCGAGGACGTGCGCCTCGAGGGCGTGCTGGTCACGTGCGGCGACGATGGCCGGGCCACCGCCGCCGAGGCGTTCCGCCGCCCGGTCTGACCGGGGGCTACCGGAGGGAGATCCGGACCTTGTTCGAGAGCACCTTCGCGCCGCTCTTCGTGGTGCAGGTGGCGCGGATCCACGTCGCCGACCGGTAGGCACCCGCGGCCGGGCGGATCCTGATGCTGCCGTAGCGGCCGGTTGCCGTGCCCGTACCGACCGTCTTGCCGGTGCTGGCCTTGACGGTGCACGAGGCGCCCTTCGTCGCGGCGACCCTGACGCGCGTGGTCGCCTTGACCGGGGCGGCGGCCTTCGGCTTGCCGGCGGCGGGCGCCGGGGCGAGGATGCGAGCCGTCCCTGCGCGCTTGCGGGTCAGCGTGAGCTTCATCGCGTCGCTTGCCGCGCGCGCAGTCGGAGCGACGCGGCCGCGGCGCTTGGCCTGGGGGGCGATCACCGCGCACTGCGGTCCCAGCACGGGGTCGGCGAGGCGTGTTTGGCAGAACGCGCCGACGGCCGCGGCCGAGCACGGGCTGATGCCGTTGGCGGTGCAGAATGCGGTGACGGCAGCGGTCTGCTCCACCGCCGGGGCACCTCCCGCCTGATTCGGATCGACGTTGATCGTCTGCGACTGGGTGAACGTTCCGGTGCCGGTGGAGCCGCTGAACGCACCGGTGCCGGCCGTGACGTACACGGCAGCCCGGATCGTGATGGTGACGACGTTGTCGACCACGGGCGCGTTTGCCTCGCCGAGGAGGCCGTTGACCTCGACGGTGCCGGTTAGCGTGCTCTTGGCCGCATCCTGGAACGCCAGCGTGAACGTGCAGGCCTGGAAGACCGTTCCCGAGAACCTCTGCATGACCGACGTCGTCGGTGTGATCCCCAGGGTCATGTCCGTCGTCTGCTGCGTGTCGCAGACCATCGTCGCAGTGCCGGAGGCGAAGCCCGCGTCGCCGGTCGTGCCGGCCAGCGTCGGGTTGGACACCGTGCCCACGGACGGCTTCTGCGTGGAGCTCGAGGTGTCCCGGCAGACCGCCGTGACCGAGGTCTGGCCCGCCATGAACAGCGCTCCGAGGGTCTCCAGCCCCGGCGTGCAGGTCGGCATGGCGCCGGTGGGACCGGCGCCGCCGGGGACGATGCCGAGGATGAAATCGCCAGGGTTCGGCGGCACCGTCGGCGTCTGGGCGAGGGCGGGTGCTGCGGTGGCGAGCAGCACGACCAGCAGCGCGAGCACGGGAAGCAGTCTGCGGGGGGCCATGCCGATCCTTTCACCGACGACGGCGCGGGTGCCGTCTCGCCCATCCTGACCTCGGTCGGTGGCCATCTCGGACCGTCCGCAGGCAATCGGCGGTGCGGCCGCAGGCCGGGTCAGTCGCCGGCGGTCAGCACGCGCTCGCGACGCGGCAGCGCCTCGTCGATCGCAGCGGTGGCGGTCTCGCGCGGGAAGCCCACCCGCGGTGCGAGGAGGGCCATCGCGAGGAACACCATGACCCAGGGCAGGTACAGGTACATCCAGTGCGTCAGCACGAGCTGGAAGCCGATCATCAGGGCGCCGGCGAAGGCCATCGCGCGGGTCGCGTCGAGGCGCCGAGGGAAGACGAACAGCGCGAGGGCCCCCAGCACCAGCGCGGCCTTGAGGACCTGCTGGAGGATGGCGAGGTTCGGGAAGCCCGGGTACTGGCCCCAGTCCCACAGCGAGAACGGCGACGGCCGGTCGAGCTGCCAGCCGAAGGTCCGGTCCCAGAACGTGCGCAGCGCGCCGGTGCCGTCGAGGGCCACCAGCAGTCCGGCCAGGGCGACCGTCACGGCGGCCATGCCCAGCACCGTCCGGCCCGACCCGGGGCCGGGGCGCACCGCGGCCCAGAGGCGCTGGTGGCGCGTGCGGTGCCGCGTCGGCTGGCCGTACGGCCACTCGCCGCGCGGCGGCGGTGCGGGCCGGTCGAGACGCAGCCAGAGGGGAATCAGGATCAGCGGCGCGAACTTCGCCAGCGCGGCCAGCATCAGCAGCGCACCGCGCCCGACGGGGCGCGCGATCAGCGCGGCGCTCCAGGCCAGGTACGCCGCGACGATCGCGTCGTTGGAGTCGCTCATGAAGGTGTACGCCGTCCACGGCACCGCCAGCCAGAACAGCGCCATCGCCGCGGCGAGCCGGCGCCCGCCGAACTGCCAGCCGAACACGGCCAGACCGATCGCCGCCAGCAGGTCGAAGAACCCGCTGGTGAAGTGCGCGGCGGGGAGATCGTCCCAGCGCCCGGTCCAGCCGAGCGCGGCGGTGCCGGGGATGTACGCGACGTACATCGCCGGTCCGTAGGTGTCGCCGCGCTCGATCGCCGTCTCGCAGCGGCCGTTGGCCTGCACGTAGCCGCTGTAGGTGCCGTCGGCGTAGCGCGTGCCGCACGGCGTCTGCGTCTTGATCGGGAAGCTGCCGTACGGGCTGCGACCGTCGAGGATGCGATCCGCGCCCACGACCCCGGCGTAGCCGACGTCCACGACGTTGGAGGAGTAGGCGTTGAACCCGATGCGCCCACCCGCCAGCACGATGATCAGCACCACCATCACCCAGAAGGGCAGGCGCGTGGTGAAGGCGGGGCGGGGCATCCGACCCAGACCGATCATCAGCATTCGGAACAGGAGGTAGACGAGCGGCGGGTACTGCAGCGGCACGGCCCAGAACACGAGCCCCCGGTTGAAGCACCACAGCGAGCCGGCCAGCGAGATGATGGCGAGGATGTCGAGGGTGCGGAACGACCGCAGACGACGCCAGTCGAGCATCACCAGCGTGAACAGCACGAGCAGCGTGCCGATTGCCCAAGGTTCGTTGATCAGGCGCCCGAAGCCCTGACCACCGCGCGCCATCGACCAGGCCACCTGGGGACCGACGCGCGCATAGGTGATCCGGGCGGTCGCGTCAGCCACGCCGACCTCGGCGATCTCGGTCTCGCCCGCATACCACTTGACCTGCCACGTACCGAGGTTGAGCGCCGCGATCGAGCGGACCGCGCGGCCGTGGTCGCGGTAGCGCGCGATCCAATCGGCCGCCTTCGGATCCGCGGCGGCGATCGCCGTGGCCCGCTTCTCGTCGAGGCGCTGCGCCGGTGCCGTGCGCCGGGGAATGGTGATGCTCCAGACCCGCTTCTGCGGATCGAACAGCTTGACGACCGCCAGCGACTGCCCGTCGGAGGCGGCGTTCAGCGAGCAGTTCCAGAACGCGCTGTCATTGGCGTAGATGCACGACCACTGCGCGAGCGGATTGGCCGCGACGATCGCGGGCACGCCCTTCGCCGAGCGCGCGAGCTCCTGGGCCTGCATGCTCGACAGCTGCGGCGTGGCCGCCGAGGCGACGGCGGGCACGCCGACCAGGAGCAGCGCGCACGCTGCCGCGATGACGAGCCGTCGCAGCATCAGCGGAGGACGCGCAGCCCGCCGAACTTGCTCTGCTCGTCCTTGCGGGACTTGACGCCGAACCAGATCGCAATCGCCACGAGGATGAAGCCGACGATCGGGATGATCGCCAGCGCGGCGACGACGATGCTGGCGACGGCGACGATCGCGGTGACGCCCCAGCGGGTGCCGCCGCCGCTGATCGCACGATCGACCATGCGCGTCGTGACCCAGGCGGTGCCGGCGCCGATCGCCGCGCCGACGACGAGGCCGACGAACGGCAGCTGGTCGCCCGCGGCGATCTCGAAGCCGGCTGCGGCGGCGATTGCGCTAAGCGCGATGCGCAGCGGGATCGGCAGCACCGCACGGGCCGCAGCCTCGAGCAGGCCGATCGCCCAGACGCCGATCGCGAAGCTCGACTCCGAGGCGAAGCTGAGCGCGCCGGGCGTCCAGCCGAGCAGGGCGGCGATGGCGAGCACGCCGATCGGGAGGATGGCGGCGAGTCCGCAGGCAACGGCGATCCCGGCACCCTGGCTGGCGGCGAAGAGGAGGTCCATACCGGAATCGTACGGGTCAGATCAGGTAGCGCGCGCCCTCGCGGTCGACATCGATCAGCACATCGAGCACGTCGCCGAAGTCATCGCCATCGACCTGCGCCGGGAATGGCGTGTCGCAGCGCAGCTCGACCGTCGAGACGTCGTGCCAGTACGCGATGCGCGCATCGCCCGAGCCGCGGGCGTGGCGGTGATCGATCAGGAGCCGCTGGGCGAAGCCGAGCACGTCGCGGCGGTACATGCGGCGCGGCGCGACGATGTCGAGGCCGCCGTCGGCGGTCGCCGCCGGCGCGAGATCGAGCGGGAGCGGTCCGATGTAGGACCATGGTGCGAGGTTGACGGCGATCACGAAGGCCACGCGCTCGGTGGTGTTGCCCGTGTGGAGCGTGATGTGCGGGTGGCTGAACTGCCCGCGCGCGACCATCTTCGCCAGCTCGCGGGCGTACACCACGTCGGGGGAGCGGCGCTGCTTGCCGGTGCGCACCTGGCCATCCACGCGGCGGACGACGGCCGCGTCGAGGCCGACGCCGCAGTTGAAGGCGAAGCGCCGCCCGTTGATCCGGCCGATGCGGACGTGGCGCTCGGTGCCGTCGCGGAGCGCGACGGCCAGACGTCGGGCCGCGGCGGGGATCGAGGGGGGCAGGCCCAGGTTGCGGGGCATCACGCTGGTGCCGCCGCCGGGCAGCAGCCCGATCGGCACCTCGGCTCCGATGCCGTTGAGCACCTCGTTCGAGGTGCCATCTCCGCCGAGCACGATGATCGCCTCGAAGCCGTTGGCGACGCCCTCGCGCGCCAGCTGCGAGGCGTGCCCGGGGAAGGTCGTCCGTGCCACCTCGACGGTCGCGGCCGCCTCCAGCTCGCGCTGTGCGGTGCGCTCGACCGCGGAGTTGACGCGGCTGGCAACGGGATTGACGATGAGGAGGACGCGCATGGCTGGGAGGGGTGCCTTCGGGATGGAACGGTTCTTCACCGAGACGCTACCCCGTTCGTCGGCAGCGACCGGTAGGATACTGGTGATGGACACCATTCCCGAGCGTTTCTCCCGCGCGGCCGGTCAGGCTCCGCGCGCCACCGTTGCCGCCTACGCGATGGCCGTCCTGTCGGCTGCCGTTGCGCTGACCGTCGGTCTGATCGGCGGCACCGCCTATTCGATCGCCATCGGCGTCGGCGCCGCCATCTCGAGCGCGGTCATCTGGGCCGTGATCGGCACCATCGTCGCGCTGCTCGCGCAGCTGGCCGACAACCGCCGCTGAGTCGCCGCCGGGGCGTCGCCCCGGTGCGGTGAGGTCCGTGCCGCTCGGGCCGTCCTGTGGGCGGCCGTCGGTCGAGAGCGCCCGAGCACGGGTCCGGCGGAGCCGGGCCTCAGGAGAGGCCCGACCCCGCCGGGGGTGATCGTCGGCTGGGGAGGAGTAGCTCAGCCGGCGAGTGCGGTGGGCTCCTGCGGCTGGTCGCCGAGGGTCACCGTGATCTGCTTGGTCTGACCGTCGCTGGTCTTGACCGTGAGGTCGAGCTTGTCGCCGGGCTTGCCGGCGGAGACGACGGCCTGCAGGTCGGCGACGTTCGCGATCTTCTTGCCGTTGGCCTCGACGACGACCTCGCCGCCGATGGCGTACGTCTGACCGCCGATCGTGACCTCGCCGGTGGAGCCGGTGAGCCCGGCCTTGTCGGCGGGCGAGCCCTTCGTCACCTTGGCGATCATGGCGCCGTAGTCGGAGCCGATCTTGACCTGCGAGGCCAGCGTCGGGTCGACGTTCGTCAGCTGGACGCCGAGCCAGGCGTGCTGCGCCTTGCCACCGGTCATCAGCTCCGAGGCGACCTGCTTGACGAGGTTGATCGGGACGGCGAAGCCGATGCCGACGTTGCCGGCGTTGGCCTGCCCGCCCGTGTCGATCTGCGAGTTGATCCCGATGACCTTGCCGTTCATGTCGAGCAGCGGGCCGCCGGAGTTGCCGTGGTTGATGGCGGCGTCGGTCTGGATCGCGCCGTTGATCGTGAAGCCGTTCGGCGCCTGGATCTGGCGCGCCATCGCGGAGATGATGCCGCTGGTCACCGTGCGGTCCTGTCCGAACGGGTTGCCGATCGCGACGACCGGTGCACCGACCTGCAGGTCGCTCGACGAGCCGAGCGGCATGACGGTCAGGGCCGAGGCCGGGACGTCGACCTTGAGCACGGCGACGTCGGTGGCGTTGTCCACGCCGACGATCTTCGCCTCGACCTTCTCGTTGTTCGAGAAGGAGACGGAGATGGGACCCTTCGCGCCGTCGACGACGTGCGCGTTGGTGAGGATGTGGCCCTCCTTGTCGATCACGAAGCCGGAGCCGAGCCCACCGGAGTGCTCGACGCGAACGACGCCGGCGCCCTCCTGTGCGTACATCTGGGCGATGCTCATCTGGCTGCCGGTCGTGCTGGCTGCCGCACCCGTGCTGCTGGCGTTGGCGGACGGCTGGGAGACCTCGCGGACGACGGTCGTGGTCGAGCCGCCGTTCTGGCTGACGATCGCCGCCGTGCCACCGGCGGCGAGGCCGGCCGACAGGAGCGATGCGATCAGCACGGGGACGACCATGCGCGAGCCGCGGCCCTTCTTGCTCTGGTTCTCGGCGGCCGGGGGCGGCGTGGTCGAGTAGGGGGTGTAGTGCGAGGGCGTCGGGGCATCGCCCGAATTGGGTGTCCAGTTGCTGTCCATGGATCAAGTTGTAACCCCGGGCTGTGAACGCGTGTTGGCGTTTGTGTTGCGCTTGCGTTAACGGCGCAGACAGCGGCAAATCGCTGAGCGGCTAGGGTTCGGGTGTGCCCCAGTACCGGCTCTACGTGCTCGTGTTCGCCGCGGGTCTCTGCTCGCTCGGGGTCGAGCTGACCGCCGCACGCCTGCTGGCGCCGTTCTTCGGCACGTCCACGCTGGTCTGGGCGAACGTGATCGGCCTGACGCTGCTCTACCTGTCGGTGGGCTACTGGCTCGGCGGGCGCGTCGCGGATCGCTGGCCGACGCCGCGCCATCTCGGGTACTGCGTGCTGCTGGCCGCAGCGGCGATTGCGGTCCTGCCGTTCATCACGCGGCCCTTCCTGGCGGCGGCGACCGATGCGTTCTCGTCCGTGCAGACGGGCGTGGTGCTCAGCTCCTTCGCGGCCGTGCTGATCATGTTCGCCGTTCCGATCACGGCGCTCGGCGCGGTTGCCCCGTGGGCGATCCGGCTCGCCGTCCACTCGATCGAGGAGGCGGGTCGGGTCTCGGGCCGCCTCTACGCCCTATCAACCGTCGGCTCCCTGCTCGGCACCTTCATCACGGTGCTGCTGCTCGTGCCGTGGATCGGCACGCGACGCACGCTGCTGGTGCTGGCGTTCCTGCTGGCGCTGGCCGCGCTGCCGCTGCTTCCGCGCCGCGCCGCGCTGGTCCCGCTCGCCGTCGCGCTGCTCCTGCTGGTCCCGGAGCAGGGCGTCAAGGCGGCCCCGGGCGATCGCGTGGTCTGGGAGGGCGAGACGCCGTACCAGTTCGCCCAGATCGTCGATGACGCGAGCGGCAAGCGGGTGCTGCGTCTCAATGAGGGCTGGGCCACGCACTCGATCCGGCCCGGTCCGAGCGGCCTCGTCGGCGGCTACTGGGATCGGCTGCTCTGCCTCCCCGCCGCGATCGGCACGCCCGTGGACGGGCGCCTCGCGGTGCTTGGCAACGCCGGCGGCACGACGGCGGTGCAGTACGCGCGCTTCTGGCCGACGTGGCGCGTCGACGGCGTCGAGATCGACTCGGCCGTCAGTGATCTGGGCTATCGCTACCTCGACATGGGGTCGGCGCACCTCGCGGTGCACACCGCCGATGCGCGGCCATGGCTCGACCAGTCGGAGGACCGCTTCGACGGGATCGTCGTCGATGCTTACCACCAGCCCTACATTCCCTTCCACCTGATCACGGAGGAGTTCTTCCGCAGCGTGCGCGACCATCTGACGCCCGGCGGCGCCGTGATGATCAACGTCGGGGCCCCTCCGGGGCACGATCAGGCCCTCGCCGCGATCGCGGGCACGATGGCCACCGTCTTCCCCGTCGTCGAGCAGTCGCGCGTGAACGACTTCAACACGATCGTCTGGGGCTTTCGCGACGCCGGCTCTGCCGTTGGCGCCCGCTCCCGCCTGGTCGGCGCACCCGCCCCGCTGACGTCGCTGTGCTCCGCGATGGCCGCGGATGCTGCCCGGATCCAGCCCACGCAGGAGCCGCTGACCGACGATCATGCCCCGATCGAGTGGCTGACGGACACCGCGCTGCTCTCCTACCTCCGCGAGGGTGCACCCGGCGCCGAGCGCTGATCGGGACCCGCTCCGAATACCCGCGATTCGGGGGGTATTCGGGTACCCTCATTCGGCTGCCCTAACTTCGCTACTGTTGGGCACGTCCGCTTCGCCCGCAACGGCGAAGTACCTGAACAAGCGCATTTCCCGAACCAGTCCGCGAACGATCCTCCAGGAGCCATCGTGCCCGACCTCGTCATCCGCAATCTTCACGCCAATATCACCGGTACCGACACCGAGATCCTCAAGGGCATCGATCTCGAGATGTCGAAGGGTGAGATCCACGCCATCATGGGCCCCAACGGCTCGGGCAAGTCGACCCTCAGCCACGTCCTGATGGGACATCCCGGCTACGAGGTCACCGAGGGCGAGGTGCTGTTCGAGGGCGTCAACCTGCTCGACATGGGCGCCGACGAGCGCTCCCGTGCCGGGCTCTTCCTCTCGTTCCAGTATCCCTTCGCCGTGCCCGGCGTGACCGTCGCAAACTTCATCCGCATGGCCGTCAACGCGCACCGCAAGGGCGGCCCCGACGGCGCCGACAACCCGGTCCGCATCCCCGAGTTCCGCAAGCAGCTCATGGAGGCCATGGAGATGCTCGAGATCGACAAGTCGATGGCCTCGCGCTCGCTCAACGACGGCTTCTCCGGCGGCGAGAAGAAGCGCTTCGAGATCCTGCAGATGGCGATGCTCAAGCCGAAGCTCGCGATCCTCGACGAGACGGACTCCGGCCTCGACATCGACGCGCTGCGCATCGTCTCCGGCGGCATCAACGCGCTGATGGGCCCCGACATGGGGACGCTGATCATCACGCACTACCAGCGCATTCTCGACTACGTGCAGCCCGACCGCATCCACGTGCTGGTCGACGGCCGCATCGTCCGCTCCGGCGGCGCTGAGCTCGCGAAGGAGCTCGAGACGACCGGGTATTCGGAGATGGCCAACAAGGAAGCGGTGTCCTGATGAGCAGCGAAGTGGCAGACGTCGATCTCGGCGAGTACAAGTACGGCTTCCATGACGAGGAGAACCCCGTCATCAAGATCGAGCGCGGCCTCAACGAGGACGTGATCCGGCAGATCTCCGCCCACAAGGGCGAGCCGGAGTGGATGCTCGACTTCCGCCTCGAGTCCTACAAGGTGTTCCTGTCCAAGCCGATGCCGAACTGGGGCTCCGACCTCAGCGGGATCGACTTCGACAACATCTTCTACTACCTCAAGCCGGCCGAGCTGAACGCCCGCTCGTGGGACGACGTCCCCGAGACGATCAAGAACACGTTCGAGCGCCTCGGCATCCCGGAGGCGGAGCGCAAGTTCCTCGCCGGCGTCGGCGCGCAGTACGAGTCCGAGGTCATCTACCACTCGCTCAAGAAGGAGCTCGAGGACCAGGGCATCCTGTTCCTCGACACCGGCCAGGCGCTGCTCGAGCACGAGGACCTCTTCCGCGAGCACTTCGCGTCGATCATCCCCGCTGCCGATAACAAGTTCTCGGCGCTCAACTCGGCCGTGTGGTCGGGCGGCTCGTTCATCTACGTGCCGCCGGGCGTCCGCATCGAGCAGCCGCTTCAGGCGTACTTCCGCATCAACGCGGAGAACATGGGGCAGTTCGAGCGCACGCTGATCATCGTCGACGAGGGTGCCTACGTGCACTACGTCGAGGGCTGCACCGCGCCGACGTACTCGTCGGACTCCCTGCACTCCGCCGTCGTCGAGATCCTCGTCAAGAAGGGCGGCCGCTGCCGCTACACGACGATCCAGAACTGGTCGAACAACGTCTACAACCTCGTCACCAAGCGCGCCGTGGCCGAGGAGGACGCGACCATGGAGTGGGTCGACGGCAACCTCGGCTCGAAGGTCACGATGAAGTACCCCGCCGTGATCCTCAAGGGCGAGCGCGCCCACGGCGAGATCCTCTCGATCGCCTTCGCGGGCGAGGGGCAGCACCAGGACGCGGGCGGCAAGGTCACCCACGTGGCCCCGAACACGACCTCGGTGATCACGTCGAAGTCGATCTCGAAGGATGGCGGCCGCTCCTCGTACCGCGGCCTGCTGCGCGTCAACAAGGATGCCGAGGGCTCCAAGTCCAAGGTCGTCTGCGATGCGCTGATCATCGACGCCGACTCGCGCACCGACACGTATCCCTACATCAACATCCTCGCCGACCAGGTCGACATCGGCCACGAGGCCACGGTCTCGAAGCTGGGCGAGGAGCAGATCTACTACCTGATGAGCCGCGGTCTGTCCGAGGCCGAGGCCTCGGCGCTGATCGTCGCCGGCTTCGTCGAGCCGATCACCAAGGAGCTGCCGCTCGAGTACGCGGTCGAGCTCAACCGGCTGATCCAGCTGCAGATGGAGGGCTCGGTCGGATGAGCACCTGGCTAGAGGAGCGCCGTGCGACCGCGGCCGAGAGCAACGACGCGCTGGCGGCGCCGTCGCTGTCTGACGAGCACTGGCGCTTCACGTCGCTGCGCGGTGTCGACTTCGCGGCGTTCACGCCGGCCGTCGTCGCCACCGCGGGCGAGGCCACCGGTGCGATCCTCGCCGAGGGCGAGCACGCGGGCCGTCTGGTGATGCGCGACGGCGGCGTGGTCGTCGACGAGCTGCAGGCCGAGATCGCGGCACAGGGCGTCGTCTTCGGCAGCCTGGCCCGGCTCGCCGAGGAGCAGTCCGCCCTGATCGAGCCGATCCTCGGCTCGATCGTGGGCTACGACGAGAAGTTCGCGGCCGAGAACGGCGCGCTCTGGACCGACGGGCTGCTGCTGCACGTCCCGGCCGGCGTCAAGATCGCCCTGCCGTTCCACACCGCGTACGAGATCGCCACGCCGCAGGCCGCCCAGCAGTGGCGCGTCGTCGTGTCGCTCGGCGAGGGTGCCGAGGCGACGCTGGTCGAGGAGCACCTGCCCGGCCAGCCCGGCTACGCCAACGGCGTTGCCGAGCTCGTGCTGGCCCCGACCGCGCACCTCACGTACGTGGTCGTCCAGGACCGCAGCGATCAGTCGATCCACTTCGCCGCGCACCGCGCCGAGGTGGCCAAGGACGCCACGCTCGAGTGGTCCGCCTGCTCGATCGGCTCCAAGACGGGCAAGACCCGCATGGAGACGCGGCTGACGGGCGAGGGCGCCACCGGCCGCCTCAGCGCCGTCTACGTCGTCGACGGCAAGCGCCATCTCGACCTCGATACGACGCAGGAGCACGACGCGCCGAACGCCGTCAGCGACCTCGCCTTCAAGGGCGTCCTGCTCGACGATGCCCGCTCCGTCTGGCGCGGCGTGATCCGCGTCGCCGAGGGCGCGCACGGGACGGACGCGTATCAGGAGAACCGCAACCTGATGCTCTCGCCGACGGCCCGCGCCGACTCCATTCCCGGCCTCGAGATCGACACCAACGACGTTCGCTGCACGCACGGTGCGACGGCCGGTCCGGTCGACCCGATGCTCAAGTTCTATCTGATGAGCCGTGGCATCCCGCAGGGCGAGGCCGAGCGCATGATCGTCGAGGGGTTCCTCGAGGAGGCCCTCGAGCGCATTCCGGATCTCCGCATCCGCGAGGCGCTGACGACGGCCGTCATGACGCGCGTGCCCCTCTGACGTCAGCGGCGGCGGGGGACGGTCACGGCCTGCTTCGCCGAGGCGAGCGGGCCGTTGGTCGGTGAGAACGAGGCGTAGAGCGTGTACGTCGTCTTGCGCTTGCGCGCCAGCGAGCGGCCGGCGGCGGCCATCACGCACTTGACCCGATAGGTGCCGGGGGCCGTGACGCGCTTGGAGACGCTGCAGTAGCGATCGCCCTTGTACGTCATGGCCCCGGCGATGACTCCCGCGCTGGTGGCGGTCACGTTGAAGGCCACGCCGACGCCCTTGCGCGTGTACGTGACCTTGGCCGGCCCGACGACGAGCGCACGGGCGCGATTGTCCTTGCGCGGCGTCACCCTGTTCGAGACCGCGCTGGCGGGGCTCGTGCCGACGACGTTGGCTGCGGTCACGGTGAACGTGTGCGCCGTGCCGTTTCTGAGGCCCGAGAACAGGCAGGTGGTGGCGCCCGTGGTGGTGCAGGTCGCGCCGCCGGGCGAGGCCGTGGCCGTGTAGCCGGTGAGTCGTGCGCCGCCGGTGTCCGTCGGGGCAGTCCAGCTGACCGAGGCGATGGTGTCGCCGGCGTCGGCGACGGCGGCCGTCGGCGCAGCGGGCGCGACAGCAGGGCACACCGCGATGGCGTTGATGCCGCTCGTCACCGCGCCGCTCAGGCTGGTGGCGGGCGTGCCGCTGGCGTTCGTCACGGTGACCAGGCCGTCGGCCGCCGCGTAGACCGCGGAGCTGTCGGGACTGACGGCAACGGACTTGACACCGCGGGAGGCCGCGGAGCCGATCGAGGTGAGCGCACCGCCAGCCGTGGGCACGGTCAGGAGCGAGCCGCGTCCCACCTCGCCGGTGCCGACGTAGAGCGCGGTGCCGTCGGGCGAGACCGCGATGCTGCTCGGCTGGCCGGTCATGCCGCTGTGGAGCGTCGCGGCCGTCGACCCGCTCAGCAGGGCGGCGGAGACCGAGAAGGAGGGTGCGCCGTTGGCGGTGTAGGCAGTGGTCGCGGAGCGGGCGACGGCGCTGCCGGTGGCGCCGAGGGCGTACGTCGTCTGCACGGCCCCCGTCGTGGTCGAGTACGCGACCACGACGGTGCCGGTGGTCACGTAGAGCAGCGCGCCATCGGCGCTGACGACGGCATCGGTAGGCGACGAGCCGACCGTGTAGACGGCGAGAACCGTGTTGGTCCCCGTATCGACGGTGGCGAACGTGCTGTCGCCGCTGTTCACGACGTAGGCACGCGTGCCATCGGGGGAGAGCGCAATCGCCACCGGCATGGCGAGGCCCGTGATGGTTGCCGTCGCCGCGTTGGTCGCCGTATCGACGACCCGGACCGCGTTGGCCGTGCGGTCGACCGCGTAGATCGTCAGGCCACTCGGTGCGACGGCGAGATCGACGAGGTCCGTTCCGCCGAGCGCGAGCGTGGCCGTGACGGCATTCGTGGAGGTCGAGAACCGCTGCAGCGTTCCGCCCGAGGTCACGAGGTAGCCGGAGCCCGCGCAGGTGGCGGCGGAGGCGGTCGATGCGAGCCCGAGCGCCGCCCCGAGGGCGACGACGAGCATCGCCACAGAGCGAGCGGCATGCATGTCCTCATCCTACGGCCGTTTCCGCGGGTTTCCTGCTCGCAGGTGCGTGTCGTCAGGCACATTCGCTGCGACACCGCGATCGCTGCGCGTCCAAGGCGCCCGGATTCGCGTGCGCTCGGCGACACTCGACGCAGGGCCACCACTGAGCACGGTCCAACGTATGGCACTATGTATGGCATGCACCGTACGACCATCTACCTGCCGAAGGAGATGAAGGACCGCGTGGCGGAAGCCGCACGGGTCCAGGGAGTCTCGGAGGCGGAGGTGATTCGGAGCGCCATCCACCAGATGCT
>CANJXE010000025.1 GCA_947478745.1 Actinomycetota bacterium | reverse complement strand
TGGTACTGGGGCGTCGTCTCGCGGCGTACGAGCCGAGCCGCGCCGCTGGGGCGGATCTGGTTGACCATCAGCCGGAACTTGACGGGCTCGTCGGCGCTCAGGTCGAAGCCGTACGATCCTGATGACCCGGCCAGCCCGGGCGAGATGCGCTGGCCCGACTTGGCGTTGGACTCGATCGTCGGCGCGGTGGCGTCGAGGATGATGGCATCGGGAATGCGGATGGTGCGGTCCTGGCGGGCCAGCTCGATGGCGAAGCGGTAGGGACCGTCGGGCGCCAGCTTCCCGTTGGCGAGCCGGCCGTTCCAGACCGCGCGAATGCGGCGTCCCTTCTGCGTCGTGTCCGCCTCGGCGATCTGGTTGTCCTCGGTGTCGAAGATCACGACGGTCGCCCGATCGGCCTTGCGCAGGCCCACGGTGAGGGTCGCCTGGCGGCGGGCGGGGCGGTAGGCGTTCGGCGAGAAGGTGGGACTGGCGATCTTGGGCGCGATGATCGGCGACGCCGCGCTCTTCAGGACCTGCGCGCGGAAGAACACGAATGCAGCACCCGCGACGAGGACCAGCATGAGGAGCGCAGCCAGGATCCGCAGGGGTCGCTCCACGGGGCCAATCCTAGAGGGGATCGTCGGCCTCGGCAGCGGCCTCAACGCTCGTCTCGAGCAGCTTGCGGGCCGCGTCGCGCAGTCCGCGCAGGACGGCGAGCGCCTCCGGCCAGGCCGCTTCGGGAACGATCAGGTGGTCACGGGACGCGGTGCCGACGAGGATGATCGGGACGTTGCGCTCGGCCAGCGCGCCCGCGATCGTCGAGGCGAACCCGACCAGATCGGGCGGGAGCTCGCCGACGAGCAGGATCACGCGCAGGCCGTTTTGACGGGTATCGGCCGGTGGCAGCTCGTCCGCGAGCGACCGGCGCAGCACGAACGTCGTCTCGAGCGGATCGTCGATGCGCGCACCGAACCCCTCGGCGAGCAGCGCCTCCGGCGACGGCGGTGCGGAGCCACGGCCGTAGCCGAGCAGCGAGAACTCGTGCTCGAGGATCATCGGGTCGAGCCCGGCGAGGGCCGCGACGAGCGGAGAGGCGTCGTGGTTCACCCGCGGAGCCTACCCGCTAGGGGAGGGCCGGCAGGTCCTCGGGACGCAGCACGTCCAGGTAGCGCAGGCTGCGGAACGCGACCTCGCCCTCGCCGCGCGTGGGCTGGCCGACGCCGCGCGTCACGAGCCGGCGCAGCACCGGCTCGGGCAGGTAGCGGTAGAGGCGCTGGATGCGGTTGAGCTTCGCGTAGCCGCCGAGGTGCGCGGCGTGGAGGGCGCCGTAGCGCGTGCGGGCCTCGGCGGCGGAGAGCCGGTCGGTCAGCACGGCGTTGATGAGCCGCCCGGCGCCGGCGCCGAAGTAGACCGCGGGCCGGATGCCCTCGAGGGTGATCGGCAGCGCGTGGCCGGCGGCATCGCCGGCGAACAGCACGTTGCCATCGACGGGCGTGCGCGGCACGCACGCGATCGCCCCGCCGTGGTGCTCGCGGCCGGGGCCGAGGTCGTCGCGCTCGCGCAGCCGCGTCATCGCCGGCTGCAGCGGCTCCTTGACGAACGAGCCGACGCCGGCGCGGACGTGGTCGCCCGCCGCGAACGACCAGCCGTAGCCCGAGCGCAGCAGCGACTTCTCGAGGTAGAAGCCGAAGCCGTCGGCGTGCGGTGCATCCGCCGTCGGCACGTGGTCCTCGGTGCCGATCACGAGCCGGGGGTCGCGCCCCTCGGTGGCCCCCTCGGCGTCGAGGATGCGCCGCCAGCCCGACGCGTCGATCAGCCAGTCGGCGGTCAGGCGCTCGCCACCTGCGCCGATGACGGTATCGCCATCGCGGCCGGTCACGCGGATGCGCTCGAAGCGCGCGTCGCCCTGCGCGGCCAGGAGCAGGCAGGCGCGCTCGTAGTCGATTACGCCGAACTCCTCCGGCAGCCGCACGTCCCAGCGCTCGCGGCCCACGCTGATGTGCATGAGGGCGTCGGCGTAGAGGATCGCGTCCTCGATGCCGAGCCACTCGGCGATGCGCACGGGCAGCGCGCAGGCGGAGGTCTGGTGGGCGCCGACGGGCGAGCGATCCACGATCAGCACGTCCTTGCCGCGCAGCTCGCGCGCGGCGGTGAGCCCCGCGAAGGAGCCGCCGACGATCAGGACCTCGGTCATCTACGCAACGGTACGCGCTGCCGCAGCGCCGGCGCGTCGCCCGAACACGCAGATCTCCAGCAGCGAGTTGCCCATCATGCGGTTGCGGCCGTGGACGCCGCCGGTGATCTCGCCGGCCGCCCAGATTCCCGGCACGGTGGTGGCGCCGTCGGCGTCGATCACGAGCCCGCCGTTTTGGTAGTGGAGGACGGGGTAGACGGGCAGGAGGTCTGTGAGCGGATCGAGGCCGGCCTTGCGAAAGCGGCGCAGCGTGTACGGGAAGGACGTCTCGGCGTCGGCGGGGTCGACCGGCGAGCAGTCGAGGTGCACGGCGGGGCGGCCGTCGGGCGTCGTGATGCCCCGGCCCTCGGCGCACTCGCGGATGATCGCCTCGGCGACGACGTCGCGTGGGGCGAGCTCGTCGACGAACTGCTCGCCGCGTCCGTTGAGCAGGCGGGCGCCGTAGGCGCGTGTCGTCTCGGGCACGGCGTAGCCGGCGAGGGCCTCGGGCCAGGCGGCACCGGTCGGGTGGCGCTGGAGCGAGTCGTGATCGCGCTCGGCGCAGCCGGCGGCGACGGCCAGCTCGGCTACCTCGCCGGTGGCGCCGTCGCCGTTGGTGGAGAGCTCGCCGGTCTCGGCGGCGACGCGCTTGCAGCGGCCGCCGGCGGCGAGGATGATCGCCTTGGGCTCGAGGACGCTGCGCTCGCCCTTGCGATCGAGCACCGCCCGGCCGGGGGCGAGCTCGACCAGCGCCGCGTGGTCGAGGATCTCGATGTCGCGCTCGCCGACCGCCGTGCGCAGCGCACCGGCGATCGCGAGACCGGTCTGGTCGCCGACCTGGAGCAGGCGCTTGCGCGTCGCGCCGCCGCAGCGCGCGATGCGCAGCTCGCCGTCGGCCTCGCGGGTGAAGGCCACGCCGAGCTCCTCCAGCCAGGCGACGGTGGCAGGGCCCTCGTCGGCCAGCACCCGCGCCAGCACCGGATCGGCCGTGTCGTGCGACGACCGCATGATGTCCTCGAAGTGCAGCTCGCTGGAGTCGTCGGCGCCGACGGCGGCCTGGATGCCGCCCTGGGCCTTGGCCGTGTTGCACGAGGCCACGCCGAGCTTGGTCGCCAGCGTCACGGACGCTCCTGCATCATGCGCGGCGATCGCAGCGGCGAGCCCGGCTCCGCCAGAGCCGATCACGAGGATGTCGGACATCGCGCCCAGACTAGCCGTCGAGGCCGAGGATCAGCGACAGCGTGTCGCTCCTCAGACCGCGGCGCAGCGTCTCGAGCGGGATGACCTCGTCGGGCGGGATGTTGCCGAGGTTGACGTCGGGGCCGAGGTGCTTGATGAACCAGGCCTGCTGGGACTTCTGCGGCGCCTCGAACAGGAGGTTGGAGACGTCGAGCTCGTGGGCGATCTCGTCGATCAGGCCGCTGCGGACCTCGCCGGAGGTGCGGAAGATGCCGGCGGTGCCCGACTCGCGGGCCTCGGTGATCACCTTCCAGGAGCCGGCGGCGAGCTCCTCCTTGATCCATTCGACCCACTGGTACGGGGCGAAGATCTCCTCGGCGTCCTTGGAGCCGACCTCGCTGAGCACGCGGAAGTCCTTCGCGAACAGCTCGATCAGCTCGAGCTTGCGCTCGCGCGACATGTCGATCGTGCCGTCGGAGACCTCGACGCTGGTGAAGCCCTGGTCGGTGAGCCACTGGCGGTAGCCGTCGATGCGGCCACGGGCCTCGGCGACCTCGAGCAGCGTGCCGCCGCACACCACGGGGATGTCGAGCTCGTTGTAGAGGTCGAGCTTCTCGCGCAGCTTGCCGGTCACGTACGACGTGCCCCAGCCGAGCTTCACGATGTCGATGTAGTCGCCACCCATCTCGACCATCGAGCGGATCTCGTTGAGCCCGAGACCCTTGTCCATCACGTGCGTGATGCCGACCTGGCGGGGCTTTGCCACCCGCGGGGGAAGGCCGAGGAAATCAGCGGAGTCCATAAGGAAATCCTATCAGCAGTATTTGCGCAAGCGATTCAGACGGACGGCAGGCGGACGATCACGCGACAGCCGCCGGAGGGGGACTCCGTGATTGCAACAGTTCCCCCATGGGCGGCGATGTCCTGCCGCACGATCGCCAGGCCGAGGCCGGAGCCGGGCCGATCCTGCACGCCGACGCCGCGGCGGAAGCGCTCGAACATCGGCTCGCGCTGGTCGGGAGCGATGCCGCTGCCGGCATCGTCGACGACGATCTCCCCCGGTCGCACGCACACGGTGACGGGCGCGGCGCCGTGCAGGAGCGCATTCTCGACGAGGTTGCCGAGCGCGCGCTCGAGGCGCAGCGGGTCGCCGACCATGGGGACCACGACGGTGTCGAGCTCGATCACGGCAGCGGGGTGACGCGAGCGGGCACGGGCCACCACGTCGGCGGCGAGATCGTCGAGGTGCAGCGGCTCGGACTGCTCGACGGGGCGTGCGCCTCGCGCCAGATCGACGATGCCCGTGATCATGTGCGAGACCTCGTCGATCTCCTTGTCGAGGGCGCGGGCGATCTGCCGGCGGTCCTCGTCGGTGAGGTTGGCCGTCGGGTTGCCGAGCGTCTCGACGTCGGTGCGCAGCGCCGTCAGCGGCGTGCGCAGCTCGTGGGCGGCATCGGCGACGAGCTGGTCCTGCGCGGCCCGCGACTCCTCGAGCCCGGCCAGCAGCTGGTTGACGGCGCCGGCGACGGCGGCGGACTCCGCACCGCCCTCCTCGGGCACGCGGTGGGTGAGGTCGCGGTTGCGGGCAGCATCCTCGACGTTGCGCGCGAGCCGGCGGAAGGGCACGAGGCCGCGGTCGGCGACGAGCACGCCCAGCAGGATCGCCAGGATGACGCCGCCGATGCCGGCGAACAGCAGGATGCTGCGCAGGTTGCTGAGCGAGTGCTGCACATCGTCGACCGAGCGGCCGACCTGCAGTGCGAGCCCGGGCTGCAGGCCGACGGTCAGCGTGCGCACGCTGGTGCGATCCGCCTCGACGGTGTTGAAGGCGGACCCGCCGTTGGCTGCGATCTCGGCGGCCTGCGGCGAGGGGGGAAGCGGCGTCTCACCGGTCGGCAGCCGGACGATATCGCCCTGGGCGTTGATCAGCTCGGTGAAGATGCCCGGCCCGCCGAAGCGGCCGTTGGAGTTGCCGCCGAACTCGTCGCGCTCGGTCTCGGGAGCGGGGCGCAGCGCCGTGCGGGCCTCGCGGACCGCGGCTGATCGCAGCTGATCGTCGATCTGGCCGTAGAGCGAGCGCGAGACGGCCTGGTAGGTGATCACCCCGCCGATGCCGAACGCCACGATCACGGCCAGCGCGGACGCCAGCGCGATGCGGACGCGCAGGCTCACGCCGGGATCCGGAGGACGTACCCCACGCCGCGCACCGTCTCGATCAGGCGGGGCCGGTCGTCGCCCTCGAGCTTGCGGCGCAGGTAGCCGACGTACACCTCGACGCCGTTGGACGACGTCTGCGCGTCCATGCCCCAGACGCG
The DNA here is from genome assembly GCA_947478745.1 of Actinomycetota bacterium. Classification (GTDB taxonomy): domain Bacteria; phylum Actinomycetota; class Thermoleophilia; order Gaiellales; family F1-60-MAGs149; genus F1-60-MAGs149. The sequence continues at coordinate 15,125 of CANJXE010000025.1, read as the reverse complement.
GTCGAGGATGACCTCGCGGGTCAGCACGCGCTCGGGATTGCGCAGGAAGAGCTCAAGCAGAAGGCGCTCGGTCCGCGTCAGGTCGATCGGCGCACCGTCGCGCATGACGGTGTGCGAGGCGAGGTCGAGGCGGATGCCGGCGACGTCGAGGAGCTCGTCCTGGGCACCGGGGTCGGCGAGGGAGCGACGGGAGATCGCGCGCAGGCGCGCATCGAGCTCGACCGTGGCGAAGGGCTTCACGAGGTAGTCGTCCGCGCCGGCGTCGAGGCCGGCGACGCGGTCGGCGACGGCATCGCGGGCGGTCAGCATCAGGATCGGCGTGCGCACCCCGGTCTCGCGCAGCGTGCGGCAGACGTCGAAGCCCGAGCCGTCGGGCAGGTTGACGTCGAGGACGATCGCGTCCAGCGCCTCCGTGACGGCCATGCGGCCCTCGGCGGCGGTGGCGGCCTCGACGATCTCGTGGCCGCGCGCGGTCAGCGCCCGGCGGATCGCCGAGCGGACGGCTTCGTTGTCTTCGACGATGAGGATGCGCATGGGAAGGGAGCCACCGGCTCCGCACGAGTATGCCGTGCGGAGCCGGTCAGCGGCATCAGGCGGTGGTGCTGCTGCCGTAGGTCTGGGGCTCGAACTGGCCGCTCTGGGAGCCGCCGCTCTGGCCCTGCTGGCCGCCATCCATCGGCGGCTGGCCGCCCATGTGGTCGCCGTCCATGCCCATGCCGCCGTGCTGGTCGCCATCCATGCCGGGACCGCCGTGGCGGCCGGGACCATCCATGCCCGGGCCGCCGATGCCGATCGGCGCGCCTCCGGCGATCAGCGCGGTGATCTGGTCGGCCTGGGCCTGGGTGACCTTGCCGTCCTTGACGAGCTGCGTGAGCAGACCCGCGTCCATCGCGGCGTGGATCGCCTGCTCGGCATCCGCGGTCTTGTTGGCGGCGATCAGGTCGTTGATCGTGCCGGCCTGAGCGGCGGTGATCAGACCGGCCTGCTGGAGCCTCTGGACCTGCTCCTTCTGGTGCGCGGCGCTCTCGACGTGCTCGGGCCGCTGCTGGTCACCCGAGGCGCCGGGCGGAGCGACGCGCAGACCGATCGGCACGCCGGCCTTGACGAGCGCGGTGATCTGGTCGGCCTGATCCTGATTGATCGTGCCGGCCTTGGTCAGCGTGTCGAGCTGGGAGGTCGTGAGTGCGGCGCGCAGCTCGGTCATCGCGCCCCGCGGATCGCCGCTCGTGATCTTGGCCTTGATGCCGGCGGCCTGATCGGCGGTCAGCACGCCGGACTGTTGCAGCTGGTCGATGCGCTCGCCGAGGCGGTCGCCCGCCATCTGCTTGAGGGCGCCATCGACCTTCGACTGCGGGACGCCGAGCTTCTGCGCGAGGTCCTGCTCGAACTGCTGGTGCTGAGCGCTGTCCTTGTCGTTGCCGCCGGTGACGGTCTGGGCGACGACGGGTGCGGCGATCGCCCCGAGGCCGATCACGGCCGCGGCACCGCCGAGCATCGCGAACTTCTTGTTGCGGCTGAAGCGCCTGCCGGTGCCCTGCGGGGCGTCGGGTGCCTGCTGGGGGTCGTTGGGCTCCCGGGGCTGCAACTCGTTGGTGGTGTTCTCATTCATGTCAGGACTCCAGGGTTCGCACGTTCGGTGCGGGTGAGATTGCGTTTGGTGCACACAGAGCCTGATGCACGACCATGAACGAATCCTGAGAGGCGGCGGCGGGCGCGACCCGTCACACTGGGGGACATGCGCCGCGTTGCGATCACGGGTCTGGGGATCGCGTCGGGCTTCGGCAACGAGGTCGGCGCCTTCTGGGATGCGATCCTCGCCGGCCGCACGGCGGTGCGCGAGGTCGACCTGCCGGGGCTGCCGACGATTCCCGCCGTCCTGGTGCCCGACTTCGACGTCGATGCCGTGATCGGCCGTCGCGAGGCCAAGCGCATGGATCGCGCCGGGGTGCTGGCGTCCGTCGCCGCCTCCCACGCGCTGGCCGATGCCGGCGAGCTCGGCATCGACGGCTGGCGGATCGGGGCGGCCATCGGCTGCGCGCACGGCGGAGCGGCCACGTTGATGGAGGCGCAGGACGCGCTGCGCGACCGCGGCGCCGATCGCGTGAGCCCCTTCACCGTCCCGCTGGCGTTGACGAACTCCCCGCTGGCGGCCGTCACCCGACTCAACGGCCTGCACGGCCCCACGGCCGCTCCCGCGACGGCCTGCGCAGCCGGCTCCGACGCGATCGGCTGGGCCTACGAGCGCATCCGGCTGGGTCGCGCCGACGCCATGCTGGCCGGGGGCAGCGAGGCCGCACTGGTCTCGCCGGTGATCGCCGGGTACCTCAAGCTCGGTGCCGTCGCCTCCCTCGACCGCGGTGCCGAGGGCGCATCGCGACCGTTCGACGGCGCCCGCGACGGGTTCGTGATGGCGGAGGGCTCCGCCGTCCTCGTCCTCGAGGAGCTCGAGCACGCCCGCGCCCGCGGTGCGCACATCTACGCCGAGATCGTCGGCTACGGGCAGGCCTGCGACGCCGGGCACCTGACGAGCCCCGACCCGACGGGAGCCGGACCGGCGCGGGCGATCGCCGAGGCGCTGGCCGACGCCGGCCTCACGGCCTCCGCGATCGGCTACGTCAATGCGCACGCCACCTCGACGCCCGTCGGCGACGCCGCCGAGGCCCGCGCGCTTCAGCTGGCCGGGCTGGGCAGCACGCCGGTCTCGTCCACGAAGGGGCAGCACGGGCACACCCTGGCGGGCGCCGGCGCGATCGAGGCGATCGTCGCGCTCGCGTGCTTCGCGCGCAACGAGCTGCCGCCGTGCGCGAACCTGACCGAGCCGGATGTCGAGCTCGAGCTGGTGCGCACAGCGCGGCCGACGGACGCCGAGCACGTCATGTCGACGGGCTTCGGCTTCGGCGGCCACGACTCGGCGCTGATCTTCAAGCGCGTCTGAGACCCGTGGCGCTCAGCGGTTCGCCGCGAGGCTAGTAGCCGCGGTCGAGGTGGCGCACGGCGAGGCCGCCGAGGCCGACGAGCAGCAGCAGGGTGGCCAGACCGCCGAGGACGATCACGGGCAGGGGCACGCTCGGCTGCGACGACGTGGTGTCCACCGCTGCCTGCGTCTGGATCGGGCCGGTGCGCGACTCGGCGGTGATGGTGGGTTCCACCGTCTCGGTCGGCAGCGGCGGCGCCGTGGTGACGGGCAGGGTGTCGATCGGGCCCGGCGCCACGGAGTCGGTGGCGGCATCCGGCGTGACCGGCTCGTTGGCCTTGTTGTCGGCGCCCCTGTCACGGGCCCGGGCCGCGCGGATGGCGCCCATGATCCCCGAGTACATCCGGGCGTCGGGATCGACCTGCTTGAGGGCAGAGGCGTAGCACTCCTGCGTGTGGTACTTGAGGTGGCCGCTGAAGAAGTACTCGTTGATCAGCTGCTTGCCGCAGTTGGCCGCGCCGGCGGACGGCACGGCGACCAGCAGCACGCCCAGCAGGAGCGCAGTGGCAAGGAGCGGACGGAGGCGGGCAGTGTTCGACGGCACGGCGTCCCACTGTAGTGGCGGAGGCGAGAACACGTGTGATTCAGGGGGCCGGCAGGGGCAGCGCATCGAGCACCACGTGGACGGACTCGTCGTCGCCGGAGAGCTTTGCGGCCCACATCAGCGCAGACCTGCCACCGGCCGGGTCATCCCACGAGAAGGCGAGGTAGGTGCCGTAGACGAGCCACGCCTCGTAGTTGCGCGGCTCGAGGCGGATCGCCTCCTGCAGCGCGGCGCGGGCTCCCGCATGGTCGCCGAGCTCCTCCAGGGCATCGGCCTCGGCCAGGAGCGGGGGCACGGCCAGCGGGTTGTAGCGGTGCGCGCTGGCGGCCTGCTGGAGCGCGGCGTGCGGATCATCGAGCAGCAGCTCCTGGCTCTGGACCGTCTGCCGCTCGCTCAGCCAGAACGGGATGGCAAAGAGCCCAGCCGCCAGGAGGCCGGCGCACAGCACGCTGGCGATCGCGCGCCACGGCAGCGTGATCCGCGTCTGCGGCTGGTCGGCCGGCGCGATGGCGCCGATCGCCGCGTAGACGATGATGCCCTCCGCGGCGAGGCTCCAGTCGACGTCGATGAAGCCCTGGGTGAGGAAGGCGATGGACGCCATCGCAGCCACCGCGGCGCCGATGGCGTCGCCCGGGCGTGGGCGGCGGATTCCCGCAACGGCCATCACCACGAGGGCGATGCCGCCGACGATGAAGGGCAGCCCGCCGAGCAGGCCCACGCCGGCCAGCACCTCCAGCACCGTGTTGTGGGCCGAGTCCGTCACCTGCGTCGGGTTCTGGGTGATCTGCTCGAGCAGGCGGAAGGTGCCGGCACCCCAGCCGTGCAGCGGCTCGGCGGTGAAGCCGTCCCACGCGGTCGCCCACCAGTGGTCGCGGTAGTTCGAGCCGATGCCGACGCGGACGCCGGCCTGCCCGACGGGGCTGGTGAAGCCGGCGCGGATCGCGTTGAAGGTGCCGTGGAGGCCGCCGGAGCGCACGAGCACGGCAACGCCCATCAGGACGACGCCCGCCACGGCGATCAGCAGCGTGCGGCGCGATGCGCGGCGCGGCGTGCCGGCCGGGTCGTTCCCGGGCATCACGCGGTGGAAGACGGCGGCGATCGCGGCGCCGAGCACGATGGCGACGGCCGCGGAGACGAGAAGCTGCCAGCCGGCGGGCTGCACGCTCTGCTCCGGCGCCGTGAACGCCGTCCACGAGGCGGCACGGAAGCCGAGCGCGACGGCGGGGATGATCGCGATCAGACCGGCGAGGCGCATGCGCGGTGGCGTCGGCAGGATCAGCAGCAGCACGACGACGCCGATCGCCGTCAGGCCGAGGCCGGAGCGCGACGAGGTGAGGACGAGCGCGAGCGCGTTGACCGCAGCGACCGCACCGCCGAGCGCTCGCAGCCGCGTGTCGCGATGGGCAGCGAGGGCGAGCCCGCCGAAGACGCCGGCCAGGGCCAGCACGGCGAGCGCGTTGGGGAGCGTCAGCGTGCCGGACAGCCGCGGGCTCAGCTGGACGCCGGTCGTGGCCGCGAACGAGCGCGCGATCAGGGCCCAGGCACTGGAGACCGTTGCGAGGGCGGTGAGACCTGTCGCGAAGACGACGCCGGGCCGTCGCAGCGCCGGGCCGAGCAGCAGGCCGAGCGCGAGGGCGCCGAGGTATCCGGAGGACAGCATGGCGCTGGTGAGCGATTGCGAGGGCGAGAGCGACCAGAGGCCCGAGAGCGCGGCGACGATCGTGAACAGCGCAAGCCCGCCGGCCGCGACGAGGCTCGCCCGGTTGGGCAGGGCGAACGGCCAGCGCCCACAGGCCATCAGCCCGAGGGCGACGGCAGCGGGCAGCGCGGTGCTCGCTGCGATCAGGTTGGCGGCACCCGGCGCGATGCCGCCGGCGCCGAAGAAGATGCCCCAGATCGCGAGGACCACGCCCGGTGCAGCGAGCAGCAGGGCGGCAGTGGGGCTCAGGCGGGGAAGTGGACGCACGCTCTTGATGGTACGCGCCAAACCGCCGAGGCCGGTTAGTGGCGGGTGAGCGGGTCCGCGACGATCATCAGCAGACGCGCGCCGGCGAGCTGGTCCTTGCGGACGCCGTCCATCGGCTGGGCGATTGCGTTGTCGAGGTGCATGCGCCTGATCAGGTCACGTGCTGCAGTCTTGCCGGCCGCGTCGCCCTCCTGGTACATGACGTAGGTCCGCATGTAGCTGTGATCCGGGGCATCGCCGACGCTGATGATCGGGTACTTCTTGAGCATCAGCTGGCGTGCAGCCTCGGCGGCGGTGCCGTCGGCGCCGACGCCGTTCCAGACGACGAGCGGGGTCTGCGAGATCGGCGGTGCGGGCACGATCGCCTCGACCTTGGGAGCAGCCGGCCCGGCAGAGCGGTGCGTCAGCGCGCCGAACAGGGCGAACCCGCCCCACAGCACGACGCCGGTCAGGAGCACGGCGCCCGCGAGGATGGCCCACGTGGCGAAGCGCTCGGCGAAGCGCCGGCGACGGACGGCAACCCACGCACCGGTGTCGAGGAGGAAGGGATTCTCTGCAGCAGCCATAACGGAAGGTGCCTTCTCCGCTGTGCGTGGCGTTCCTGCCGACGTGCGCCGGAAACGGCCCTCCGGACTACTCTTGTTACATGTTCGTGAGCCTCGAGGGCCCCGACGGGGTCGGCAAGACCACCCAGGCTGCGCTGCTGGCGGAGCGCCTGCGCGCCGAGGGCTGCGAGGTCGTGCAGTGCCGTGAGCCCGGCGGCACCGAGCTCGGCGAGCGCGCGCGCGCGCTCCTGCTGGACCCCGCCGTGACGATGGGCGATCGTGCAGAGGCGCTGCTGTTCGCTGCGGCGCGGGCGGAGCTCACGCAGGAGGTGATCGCCCCGGCGCTCGACCGTGGCGCCTGGATCGTCTGCGATCGCTTCATCGACAGCTCGCTCGTCTACCAGGGGCTGGGCCGTGGGCTCGGCGTCGAGCCGATCCGCGATGTATCGCTGTTTGCGACGGGCGGCATCCTGCCGGCGCGCACCCTCGTCCTGCACGGCGTCGATCGTCGCGACGACGAGCCCGACCGCATGGAGGCCGCCGGCGCCAACTTCCACGCCCGCGTCGCCGAGGGCTTCCTGGAGCTGGTCGCGCTGGCACCCGACCGCGTTCGTCTGGTCGATGCCCGCGGGGGCGAGTCAGAGGTCGCGGCGCGCATCTGGGCCGCGCTCGAGGGGCTGCAGCCGTGACGCTCGCGCTGCCCGGCCAGCCACGCGCCGAGGTCCTGCTCAACGCCGGCCTGCGCGACCCCGCCCACGCCTATCTGCTGCACGGCCCGGCCGGCACCGGCAAGCGCGACGCGGCTCGCGCCTTCGCGGCCGAGCTGCTCGGCTGCGACGTGCGCCGCATCGTCCCCGGCAGCCATCCCGACCTCGCCATGATCGAGCCGGAAGGCGAGTCGCTGCTGGTCGATCAGGTGCACGAGCTGTCGAGCGCGCTGCGTTACCGCCCGCAGGAGGCCGTGCGCCGCGTCGGCATCGTCGACGAGGCCGATCGCCTCAATCGCGATGCCGCCAATGCGTTCCTCAAGACGCTCGAGGAGCCGCCGGGCGACGTCGTGCTGATCCTGATCGCCGATGACGTCCAGCGCGTGCTGCCAACCGTGCGCTCCCGCTGCCAGCCGATCGCGTTCCCGCCGCTCGCAGCCGGGGCGATCGCCGCGCGGCTCGTGGCCGCTGGCGTCGCTGCCGATGCGGCGAGCGCGATCGGCGCTCGGGCGCGCGGCGACCTCGCCTTCGCGCGTCGTCTGGCCGCCGACGCGGCGGTCGGCGAGTGGATTGCCGGCGTCGAGCGGGACGTCGTGGCCCTGCTGACCGACGGGCTTGCCGAGGACGCCGCGGTGCAGCGCACCTACGCCGGCATCAAGGCCGTCGGCGAGGCCGTCGAGACCGAGGTGGAGGGCGTCACCGCCGCCCAGCTCGAGCGGCTCGAGAAGCTGCCGACCTCGCGCGAGCTGGACCGCGAGCGCCGCCGCATCGAGACCTCCGGCAAGACGACGGCGAGCCGCCGTCGCCGTCGGGCCGAGACCGACATGATGCGTGCCGTGATCGCCACGGTGCAGCTGGTCATCCGCGACGTCCTCTGCGTGCAGGCCGCTGCCCCAGACCGCGTGGCCTCCGGCGCCGCGCCCGCGGCGCTGGCCCAGGTCGCCGAGCACGTCACGCGCGCCCGCCTCGAGCTCGCCCTCGCCGGCATCGACGACGTGCGTCGTGCGCTCGGCCAGCCGATCAACGTCCCGCTCGCGCTGGCCGCCGTCTACGCGCGCGTCGGAGCGGCCCGCCGGCGCGCGGCGGTGACGGCATGATCGTCGTCGGCATCGTCTTCCAGTCCGGTGGCGCGGTCGAGGTGCTCGACCCCAACGGGGAGGAGCTGGCCTGGAACGACCGCGTCATCTGCGAGACGCCGCGCGGTGAGGAGTACGGGCGCGTCGTCCGGGCGGGCTACGAGCTCGAGGGCAAGGCGCCCGAGCGGATCTTCCGCGTGCTGCGTCGGGCCACCCCCGACGACGACGTCCTGCGTCGCCAGCAGCGCGAGCGCGCCGCCGAGGTCCGCCGCGTGTTCCGCCGCGCGGTCGTCCAGCGCCACCAGGGCGTCAAGGTGCACGGGGCAGAGATGCCCTTCGACGGGCGCCGCGTCGTGATCGGCTTCACCAGCGAGGAGCGCGTCGACCTGCACCCGATTGCCCAGGACGTCGGCCGCCAGCTCGACCTCCGCATCGAGGCGCGCCAGGTCGGCCCGCGAGACGGCGCTCGCGTAACAGGGGGCTATGGCCTCTGCGGTGATGTCCTCTGCTGCACCCGCTTCGCCGCCAACGATCGCCGCGTGACGCTGCGCATGGCCAAGGACCAGGACCTCCCAGTCAACCCGGGTCGCGTGACCGGCCTCTGCGGTCGCCTGCGCTGCTGCCTCGCCTTCGAGCACCCGCTGTACCTGTCGTTCCGCGAGCGCGCCCCGGCGATCGGCCGGACGGTGGAGACGCCCGAGGGACGCGGCGTCGTGCGCGGCATCAACGTGCCGTCGGACTCCGTGATCGTGCGCTTTGATGATGAGCGCGAGCTGCCGATCCGCCTCGACGACGTGCGCGAGGTCGCCCGCTGAGAGGGATTGCGGGGAAACCCGCACCGTCACGTGTCGTACAGTTCAGGAGCATTCCCTAGGAGGCCTCAGATGGGCGTTATCGCAGTTGGCGTAGATGGTTCGGATCGCTCGGTTCCCGCGCTGGAGTGGGCCGCCACGGAGGCGGTTGCCCACGGCCACACGCTGCGCGTCGTCACGGCCTGGTCGATTCCCGTGACCGCGCTCAGCCCCGGTGGTCTGCCGGCGCCGTATCCGATCGAGGAGCTCGAGGCCGATGGCCGCGCCGCGCAGGACGCTGTCATCGCCAAGGCGAACATTCCGGCCGGCGTGGAGATCGAGCACCACATCGTCGAGGGTGGACCCGGTGCCGTCCTGCTCGATGCGGCGGAGTCGGCGGATCTCCTCGTGATCGGCTCGCGTGGCCACGGTGGCTTCAAGGGCCTGCTGCTCGGTTCCGTGGGGCAGCAGCTCACCGGTCATGCAGCCTGCCCGGTTGTCGTGGTGCCGACAGCGCACCACTAGTGGGCGCACACGCGCGGGCGACCGCGCTCGGGATCCTCGATGTGGATCTCGTGGCGATGTACGGCAACGAGGACCCGTCGGGGGCGATGTTCATCTCCCACGTCGCGCACGGCGATCTGCTGCACCTGTCGGGCACGGTCGCGACGCGTGACGGCGCGGCCCATCTGGCCGGGATCGTCGGGCAGGACGTCACCGTCGACCAGGCGCGCGAGGCCGCGCGGGTGGCGTGCGTCGAGTCCCTGCGCGTGATGGCCTACGCGCTCGGCTCGCTCGATCGCGTGCAGCGCATGATCACGCTGACGGGCTACGTCAACTCGGCGCCGGCCTTCGAGGAGCAGCCGCGCGTCATCAACGGCGCCACCGAGCTGCTGGTCGAGGTCTTCGGCCAGTCCGGGCTGTGCGCCCGCGCGGCGATCGGCTGCCAGGGCCTCGCGATGAACTCCTCGGTCGAGCTCGTGATGACGTGCCAGTTCGCTGGCGGCGACGTCGTCTCGGCGTTGCCGACGCCGGCTGCCGGCCGCAGTCCGCGCTGACCCCTCCCCGCCGCGATGGCGGAGAGAGGGGCCGGCGGGGTCAGCTCAGGCGCGGGGTGCGCTGAGCTGGCGGGCGTGGCGGATCTTCTTCGCCTTGCTCACGGCTCGGGCGTGGGCCGCCTTGCCCGAGCGAGCGACCGCGACGGCCGTCGTCGTGGAGGCGATCTCGGTGACGCTGATCGCGCTGGGCTCACCCGTCCCGGTGGCGCAGAAGCCGTACACGGAGGAGCTGGTGCCCGGCGCGATGACGGCGGCCCAACTCGGGATCGTGACCGTGACGACGTTGCCGCTGCGGGTTGCGGTGCCGTTCCAGCTGTCGGTGATCTTGACGCTGCTGGGCAGCGTGAAGACCAGCTTCCAATTGGTCGATGACCGCGTGCCGGTGTTGCTGACCTTGAAGCTGCGGCACAGGCCGCTGCTCCACGTCGCGTCCTTCGTCACCGCGGCCGACAGCGTCGCCGTGCCGGGAGCCGGCGTCGGCGTCGGCGTGGGTGCCGGGGTGGGTGTCGGCGTCGGTGTCGGCGTCGGCGTCGGCGTGGGCGTCGGGGTGGGTGTCGGCGTCGGCGTGGGCGTCGGGGTGGGTGTCGGCGTCGGCGTGGGCGTCGGGGTGGGTGTCGGCGTCGGAGCCGGCGTGGTGCCGGTCGGGTGGGACGTGACGACGATGCTGTTCAGCTGACCCGGGCTCGAACCCGAGACGCACAGCCCCGTATCGCTGTAGCTCCCGCCGGGCGCGGCCTGTGCCCAGCTCGGTGCGACGACCGAGTAGTCGTTGCCGCTGTGGGTGAACGTCCCGCCCCACGTGCTGGCCACCACGTCGCCGCTCGGCACTGAGAAGGCGATCGCGTCGATCGCCCGAGCGCTCGACGTGGCGTTGGCGACGACGATCTTGCCGCACCAGCCATTGGTCCACTGCGAGTCGACGACGACCCTCGAGCTGACCACGCCGGGTGTCGGCGTGGGTGTCGGTGTCGGGGTGGGCGTCGGCGTCGGCGTGGGCGTCGGGGTCGGGGTGGGCGTGGGCGTCGGCGCCGGGGTGGGTGCGGTGCCGCCAACGGCGGGCCGGCGCATGATCTGCGTCAACAGCGCCATCTTGTCGGCGTGCACGGTGGTCCAGTCGTCCTTGAGGACGCCGCCGGTGTCACCCGAGTTGGGGTTCCAGGACCAGAAGGTCCAGCTGATGCCCTGCTGCTCGAGGTAGGTGGCGAACTGGTTGATCCAACGTCCCTCGACGGTGTCCGTACCGACGTTCTTGGCGCCGAACTCGCCGATCAGGAGCGGCGCGATGCCCTGCTCCTTGATGTAGCCGAAGCCCTTCTGCCAGCGGTCGGCGAGGATCGCGGCCATGTTCGGATCCGAGAACCACGGCTGGGCGAAGACGCCCGGGCCGTACTCATGCGGCGAGTAGACGACGCGGTTGGCGACGGAGAGACGGACGGGGTTGTTGCGCACGCCCTCGAGGTTGCCGCCCCACCAGGCGCGGTCGAGCTGCTGGCCGCCGGCGACGGGGCCTTCGATGCCCTCCACGAGGACGAGCCAGTTGGGAGCCTTGGCGAGCACGGCATTGCCGCCGCGCTCAGCTGCCCGGCGCCAGTCGTTGGCCGCGCCGGTGCCCCACGTGGCCTCGCCGTGCGGCTCGTTCTTGAGGTCGGCGCCGATCACGTTGGGCGTGGTGGCGTAGCGCGTGGCCAGCTTGTCCCAGGCCGCGACCCAGCTGTCCTCGGTGTAGCCGCCGAGGCCATACCAGAGCGGGTGCATGAACGAGTCGTCGGTGGTGGAGTGGTTGTCGAGGATGATCATCAGGCCCTGCCTGCCGGCCTCCGCGATGATCGTGTCCATCACCTGCAGCGGCGTCTTGCCCTGGAGGGCGGCGTTGTGGCCGTTGGCGTAGTCGATGCCGCTCGTCGTCGTGGAGTCGAGCATCTGGAGCGAGAAGGGCATGCGGATCGTGTTGAATCCGTTCGCCTTGATCTGGGCGAGCATCTCCTTGTAGTCGCGCGTCCAGAGGCCGTGCGGTGCGTGGTTGCCGGTCTCGAAGCCGAACCAGTTGACGCCCTGCAGGACGACCTCGTTGCCGGCCGTGTCGACGATCGTGCCGCCCTGCGTCTTGAGGGGCAGCTGCGGGGATGCGGCCTGAGCCGTGCCCGCGAGCGCCATCAGCGCCAGCAGCGCTGCGGCGATCACGGCAGCGGCGTAGCGGCGGCGCCGATCGGGGTGTGGTGTGCGGGTCAACATGGTCGTACGGCCTCGTTCCTGTGGGTTCTCATCCTCTGCCCCGATGACGCGCGGGCGTCCATCAACTGACGCATGATCCGGCCCATGTGGCGCTACCCACCCACCCTCCGGTAGGCGGGCTCACAGTCGGAGCGCATGTCTCCACGCTGTCGGCTGCGCACCGACGAGCGCCGTGCATCTAGACTCCCGGCCGTACGCCGACGTAGCTCAGTTGGTAGAGCACTTCACTCGTAATGAAGGGGTCCGCGGTTCGAATCCGCGCGTCGGCTTCTCCGGAAGCGCCGCTAACGCGGCGTTTCTGCGTTTCGTGGCTCTCAATGTTCAAGTTCGGGACTCAGTGGCATCCGAACCTACGCCAAATAACGTAACGCAATGCTATTCTTGTAGTTCGGTTGGTCCCCAGCTAGCGCGCTAGTGAAGGCCGATTAACGACTAAGCGAACGGAGCTAACGAATGGCTCTTGAACCCCTAATGAAAGCGATCAACTCGATGCATTCTTTTGCGAAGGTTTTCTCTCTGTCACTCCTATTGGTCGCGCTGCTCGCTGGCTCGGCGCAGGCGCGCAACGTCAACGGCTGCGAGATCAAAGCTGGGACGAACTGCCATCACAAAAACCTGAGCAGCGAAAACCTACGCGGAGCAAAACTAAGAGGAGCGACGCTGCATCACGTCAATTTGCGCTTCGCTGACCTACGGAATGCTGACCTACGAGGGGCTGACCTACGCGAAGCTAACCTACGCGGAGCTGATCTACGCGGAGCGAACCTCAAAGGCGCGAAACTTCACTTCCACACCGCAACGAAGAAGAAGGGGGCGCGACAGACACCTGACTGCGCACCAGACTGTAGCGGCGCGGACCTGTCGTACGCAAAACTGAAGTACGCGCAACTGCAGGGCGCGAACATGGTGGCCTCGAACCTGTCTCACGCGTACTTGTACGGCGCGACACTGGACGGCGCAAACCTGTCCTTCGCGGACCTAGACTACGCGGACCTGAGCCTAGCGACGTTGAAGGGCGCGAACCTGTACGACGCAAGTATGGTCCACGCGGACCTGTACAGTTCGTACTTTAACGGCGCGACCCTAAGCTACGCGAACATGGACCATACGAACGGTAACATCGCGGACTTTCCCGGCGCGAAAATGCTCGGCGCGACCCTGACCAACGCGACCCTGACCAACGCGAACTTCTCCAGCGCGTACCTGTACATGGCGAACATTTACGGCTCGAGCTTCTACGGCGCGGACCTGATTGGCGCGGACCTGCGCTTCGCGAACATGACCAACGCGAACTTTAATAGCGCGAGAGTGGGCCAAATGAATCTGCTCAGCGCCACCCTTTCCGGCGCGACCTTCACCGATGCGAGCGGTTGCTCCACAGTCACGCCCACAGGAACCCTTAACGGCAAAGGCTGCACGAACTAGGGCCAACACGCATAGCCACTCGTAATGAAGGGGTCAGCGGTTCGAATCCGCTCGTCGGCTCTCCGTGCGAATGGCCCTCAACCGCCTTCGTGGCGCGTCTGAGCGGAGCCGGAGTGGCCGGTGTGTTCGCGGCGCCAACCTTCACCGCGGTGCCGAGCCTCAGGCGAGCGACACGGTGATTGACTCGTGCGCCCAGATCCACGTGGATCGGATGCGCGGGCCGACCTCGATGACGGCGAAGTCCGGGGCGATCGCCAGGAGCTCCTCCAACACCACGCGGGCCTCGATCCGCATTAGCGCGGCGCCGATGCACTCGTGGGCGCCGAATCCGAAGCTGAGCCCTTGCGGTCGCTCTCGCCGGATGTCGAATTGATCAGCGTTGTCAATGGTGCGCTCATCACGGTTCGCCGATGCCCACACCATGAGTACCTGCGCTCCCGCGGGCATGGTGACGCCATGCAACGTGACGTCGCGCGTGAGCACGCGTGGTGAATCGTGCGTTGTCGAGTCGAACCGGAGGACTTCCTCAAACGCCTGCGGGATGAGGGATGGGTTGGCGACGAGCTCGGCTCGTTGGTCGGGGTGCGCGCCCAGCAACTCAACCGCCGTGGCGAGGGCGTACGCGTTGTTGCCGAGGGCCGGCAAGAACACGCCCAACAGGAAGAAGAGGATCTCCGCATCGGTGAGCGCCGCACTCCCATCCGAGCCGACAGAAGCCAGAGCACTGATCAGGTCGTCTCCGGGGGACTGCCTGCGCGCCATGATGAGCGGGACGAAGAGCGCCGGAAAACGCTCTTGCGCCGTGGGCGTTGCGGCGGGCTCGCCGGGGATTCCCCGTACGAATAGGTCGCTGATTTCAAGGCACTCGTGTGCCTGATCGTCCGTCAGGCCGAGAAGTCGCCCGATCACGCGTTGGAGGCACGGCCGGAAGCAGTCGGCCGTCAGGTCGCTCTCGCCGCGCGCCACGAGATCCTGGACCACCGCGCGCACGTCGTCTCGCAGTGCGTCTTCGATCCCCAGCATGCGCTCGGTGGTGAGCGCGAGCGACACCTTGTCGCGCAGCGCGGTGTGATCCGGCGGGTCGAGGTCGTTCAGGCGCGGGACTGCCGGGTTGGCCGCTGGACCGACCGACGAGAACGTCTGCCAATCACGCGCAGCCATCTGCACGTCGTCGTATCGAGACAGGATGAAGACGCCGCTCTGTTCATCGAGATGCACGGGCGCGGTGTCGCGGAGCTCGCGGAAGAACGCAAATCGATCACGGCGAAAATCTTCGGAGAGTGTGTTGTATTCGATCACGCATTGAATACTAGATTTCCATGCGGAAATGTCAACGCCGTTCTATTTCGCATGCGGACCAGACGATCCCCCTTCGTCGCCAGCCGTGGAGGGTCGTTCCTAGAGCTCGAGCGCAGTGGCGACCCGCGTCGTGCATTTACACTCCCGGCCGTACGCCGACGTAGCTCAGTTGGTAGAGCACTTCACTCGTAATGAAGGGGTCCGCGGTTCGAATCCGCGCGTCGGCTCTGGTCATCGCACCGCCGGCCCAGCGCTCTGGCGACACGATTCCGACGGTCCGCGGCTGATAGATTGGCGCGATGCCAACCGCCACGGCCACAGGCCGCACCCATCGCATCGCGTCCATCCCCGGTGACGGGATCGGGATCGAGACCATGGCCTCCGCGCGCGAGGTGCTCGACGTCTTGGCGGCGGCGGAGGGCTTCGGTCTCGAGTGGGTCGATTTCCCGTGGGGCTGCGATCACTACATCGCGACTGGGCAGATGATGGAGGCCGACGGGCTCGCGCG
>CANJXE010000024.1 GCA_947478745.1 Actinomycetota bacterium | reverse complement strand
CTGGATTCGTGCAGATTTGGATCCGGGTCCAGATTGACCGGGTTTGTGCAGATTTGGACCCGGGTCCAGATTGACCGGGTTTGTGCAGATTTGGACCCGGGTCCAGATTGACCGGTTTCGTGCAGATTTGGATCCGGGTCCAGATTGACCGGATTTGTGCAGATTTGGGTCCGGGTTCAGATTGACCCAGATTGGTCTTCTCAGGGCGTGGAGGCCATTGCGCTGGATCCGGGTCCGAACTGTCACTCACGGGGCCGCTGAGTGGGCAGGCCACCGGACAGTTCGGACCCGGATCCCTGTGCAGTTCGGACCCGGATCCCTGTGCAGTTCGGACCCGGATCCCTGTGCAGTTCGGACCCGGATCCCTGTGCAGTCCCTGTGCGCTTCGGGTTGCCGCCCGTGCCCAAGGGCGCGGAGGGCGGGGGGAGGGCTCAGGCCTGCTCGGCCGCGCCCTTGGGCACGGGCGGCAACGTGAAGCCACCCATCTCCTCAAGGCGCGCAATGCGCTCCTGCAGCGGCGGGTGCGTGTCGAAGAGGCCCGACAGGCCCGACTTGAGGCCGTGGTTGTCGCGCAGCGGCGACTCGATCCACAGGTGCGCCGTGGCGCGGTTGACCTTGCGCAGCGGGCGCTGGTCGCTGCCGAGCTTCCAGAGGGCGCGGGCCAGGCCCTCGGGGTCGCCCGTCAGCTCGGCGGCGGAGGCGTCGGCGAGGTACTCGCGACGGCGCGACAGCGACATCTGCAGCAGCGCCGCGCCGATCGGGGCGAGGATGATCGCGGCGATCGCGAGGATCGCGCCGAGCGGGTTGTTGTTGTCGTTGTTGCGTCCGCCGCCGAGGAAGATCGACCACATCAGCATGTCGGCGATCAGCGTGATCACGCCGACCATCACCGCCGCGAGCGTCATCAGGCGCACGTCGCGGTTGCGGACGTGGGCCATCTCGTGGGCCATGACGCCCTCGAGCTCGCGCTTGTCGAGCAGCGCGAGAATGCCGGTCGTCGCGGCGACGTAGGCCTTGTCCGGCGTGCGGCCGGCGGCGAAGGCGTTGGGCGCGGGGTCGTCGATGATGTAGATGTCGGGCGTCTTCGCGAGCCCTGCCGCGATCGCCGCGTTCTCGACGCTGTTGAAGAGCTCGGGGGCGTCCTCGCGCGAGATCTTGTGGGCCCCCGCCGTGGCGGCCACGATCGAGCCGGCGGCGATGTAGCCGAAGATCGCGTAGCCGATCGCGACCATCAGCATCATCAGACCCCAGCCGGAGCCGAAGGCGACACGGACGACGGCCACGATCAGGGCCATCAGCACGAAGAAGAGGACCATCACGAGGACGGTCCGCATACGGGCCGAGCGGATCTGCTGCTGGAGAGTCACGCGCCGAGCTCCACCGCGACGGGCTGGCGTTCGGCGTCATCCTTGAGGCGGTAGTACTCGGCGGGCGCATGGCCGAGGGCGCTGGCGATCAGCGACGTCGGGATGGTCTGCTGCTTCGTGTTGTAGACGCGGACCGTCGTGTTGTAGTACCGACGTGCCGCGGCGATCTTGTCCTCGGTGGCGGACAGCTCATTCTGGAGCTGCAGGAAGGACTCCACGGCGCGGAGCTCGGGGTAGGCCTCGGCGATCGCGAACAGCTTGCCGACGGCGGCCTGCATCTCGCCGTCCGCCGCGGCCTTCTCATCCAGCGTCTGCGCGCCCAGCGCCTTGGCGCGGGCAGCCGAGACGCTCTCGAACGCGGCCGTCTCGTGCGTCGCGTAGCCCTTGACGCTCTCGACGAGGTTCGGGATCAGGTCGGCACGGCGCTTCAGCTGCACGTCGATCGAGGACAGGCCCTGGGCGACCTCGTTGCGGAGGCGGATCAGACCGTTGAAGGCGAGGATGAACCACAACGCGACGACGAGGATCAGGACGACGATCAGGATCAGGACGATGGTCAACGGAGTGTCCTCAGATGAAGGGATGGGGAGCGCCGACGACGCCCGACTCCCACAGCCTATATCGCCCAGCCGTGCGGGATCTCAGATGGGGAGGGCGAGCATGCCGTCGCGCTCCTCGGCGAGCCCGTCCTTGATCAGCAGGGCGGCGATCTCGTCATCGCAATCGGCAAGCGGCACCGGTGCCTCGCGCAGGCGATTGAGCAGCTGCCCGCGTGCCTGGCGGCGGGAGCCCTCGAAGCGGCTCTGCCTGCGCGCCGGCTCGTAGCGGTTCCCGCGGCTGGGGCACCCGTCGGCCAGCGGGCACGCCTCGCAGCGCGGGATGCGCGCGAGGCAGATCGTGGCACCGAGGTCGAACAGCGATTGCGTGAGGTCGTGGCCCCGGCCGGGCGGCGGCTCGATCGCCGTGGCGTCGAGCGCGCGCTCGAGGATGCGCTGCACGTTGACGTCGATGGGAATCACGTCATGGTCGAGGGCCAGCGCGCAGACGGCAGCCGCGGTATACGGGCCGACGCCCGGCAGCGCGCGCCAGCCTGCCTGATCCTGCGGGACGCCGTGCTCGGCGATCGCCCGGGCGGCCTCGTGCAGCGCAACGGCCCGGCGGTTGTAGCCGAGCCCCTGCCACGCGGCGATCACGTCGGCCCGTGGCGCGGCGGCGAGCTCGCCGGCGGTCGGCCAGCGCTCCAGCCAGGCCGTCCAGCGCTCGATCACGCGCTCGACCTGCGTCTGCTGCAGCATCACCTCGCTGACGAGGATCGCGTACGGGTCGCGCGTGCGGCGCCAGGGCAGATCGCGCCCGTGGATGGCGTACCAGGCGAGGACGCGATCGGCGAGCTGCTCGGGCGTCATCGGCACAGCGGCAGCGTAGTGCGAGGGGCGTCAGCGACGGTGCGTGCAGGTCCAGCTGCACCGCGCGAGCATTGGTGGACTAAGTGGACTAGTATGCGGGCTATCGTGACCGACATCGTGAATGTCCATGAGGCCAAGACCCACCTGTCGAAGCTGCTCGCGCGCGTTGAAGCCGGCGAGGAGATCATCCTCGCCCGCGGCGGTGCGCCGATCGCGAAGATCGTGCCCATCCCGGTCCAGCGCGAGTGGGCGGGACCCGGGGCGTGGAAGGGCAAGTACGACATCCCCGACGACGCCTTCGAGTGGAGCGACGAGGAGTTGCGGGAGATGTTCGGGTCCTCGATCTTCCCCGAAGAGTCGCTCGCTGATTCTCCCGAGGGGCAGTGACGGGCAGTGGCGCTCCTGCTCGATACGCACGCCGCGATCTGGTGGCTCACGGATTCGCCTCGTCTGACGCCTGCTGCGCGTACGGCCGTGGCTGCGGCGATCGATGGGGAGGGTGTCTTCATCAGTGCGATTTCCGGTATCGAGGTCGCGCTCGAGGATGCGCGTCGCCCGATGCCGCCGGTCGAGGCCTTCGTCGAAGGGGCGGAGGCATCGGGCTTTCGGGTTCTGCAGTTCGATATGCAGGATGCCGTTGCGTTCTCGCGCCTGCCGCGACTTCACGCAGATCCCTTTGATCGCGCGATAGCGGCGCAGGCCCTCCGACGCCAGCTCACGCTCGTGACTGCAGATCGGGCACTGGCGCGGTACCCCATCGCCGTCTATCGCCTGTGATGTCTGCGAGCCTGCTGCCATGAGCGTCCGCGTCCGCTTCGCACCCGCCCCGACGGGCGACCTCCATATCGGCGGCGCGATGGTCGCCGTGGCCAACCACCTGCTGCGCCTGCAGCAGGGCGGGGCCCTCGTGCTGCGCATCGACGATACGGATCCCTCCGCGCATACTGCAGACGCCGCCGCGCGCATCGAGGAGGCGCTTGGCTGGCTCGGCGTGACGATCGACGAGGGGCCGGACGACGGGCCCTACGCGCCGTACCGCCAGTCGCTGCGCACGGCAGAGCACCTCGCGGGTGCCGAGCGCCTGATCACCGCCGGCGTGGCCCGGCGCGGGGCGGACGGCTCGATCGCGCTGGAGCCCGTCGATCGCGAGGTCGTGATCGAGGACCTCAGTCGCGGGGCGATCCGCATCCCGGCTGGCGAGCTGCCCCGCACGGTGCTCGTGCGCTCCGACGGGCGGCCCACGTTCCACCTGGCGACCGCCGTCGACGATGCCGCGATGGCGATCACCCACGTCCTGCGCGGCGAGGATCACATCACCAACACCGCCGTTCAGCTCGTGCTCTGCGCGGGGCTCGGCGTCGAGCCGCCGCGCTTCGCGCACCTCCCGATCGTGGTCGGCGAGGACGGCGGCAAGCTCTCGTCGAGCGACGGGGCGGCCGGCGTGGACGAGCTGCGTGCGGCCGGCTGGCTGCCGGCGGCCGTCGTCGATTGGCTGGCTCGCTCGGCCTGCCCGCCGATCACGGCGCTGCCGGCCTCTGCGCCCGACGAGCTGGCCGCGGCGTTCGATCCGACGCGCCTCGGCCACGGCACCACGCGCCTCGACCCGGCGCTGCTCGAGCGCCTCGGCCGGGATCACCTCGCGCTGCTCCCCGTCGACGAGCTGGTGGAGCGTGTGGCGGCAGAGCTCGCGACGCGCGGTGTCGCGTGCCCGCACGATCAGCTGGCCGCGCTTGCGCCCGGCCTTGGTGACGCGGCCACGCTGCCGCAGGCCGCTGCGCTCGTGGTCGGCGTCATCAGGCGCGCTGCACCGCTGCCGCCCACCGAGGGCGATCGCGCCGCTGCGGCTGCGTTGCTCGAGCACGACACGCGCGATGTCAACGCGCTCGGCGTGGGTAAGAAGGCCGTGCGGCGGGTGCTGACGTCCTCGGACCACGGCATCCCGCTACCGTTCCTGCTCGCGGCGCTGCCGCGGGACGAGATCCTCGCCCGCGCCCAGGCCGTCTTGGACCAGCCATGACCCTCCGCCTCTACGACTCGCTGCGCCGCTCGACGAACGACGTCGAGCCGATCGCGCCCGGCAGGCTCGGGATCTACGTCTGCGGACCGACGGTCTACGGGCCCGTGCACGTCGGCAACGCCCGCCCCTTCGTGGTGGCGATGACCCTGGCCCGCCACCTGCGCCGCACCGGCTGGGAAGTGCGCGTGGTGTCGAACCTGACCGACATCAACGACAAGATCTACACCGCCGCGCAGGCCGAGGGCATCCCCAGCCGCGAGCTCGCCGAGCGCGAGTCGGCGCGCTACCTCGACGACACCTCGCGCCTCGGGCTGGGTCGTCCCGACGCCGAGCCGAAGGTGACCGATTCGCTGCCGGAGATCATCGCGATGATCGAGGGCCTGATCGCCAATGGCCACGCCTACGCCGCCGACGGCGACGTGTACTTCCGCGTGGCGGACTTCCCGTCCTACGGCGTGCTGTCCGGTCAGAAGATCGACGAGATGCAGCCCGAGGAGATCACGTCGAAGAAGCAGGCCCCGCTCGACTTCGCCCTGTGGAAGGCGCAGAAGCCGGGCGAGGACGCCGCGTGGGACTCGCCGTGGGGACCGGGACGGCCGGGCTGGCATATCGAGTGCTCGGCGATGGCCATGACCGCGCTGGGCGAGGAGATCGACATCCACGGCGGCGGCATCGACCTCAAGTTCCCGCACCACGAGAACGAGCGCGCGCAGTCCGAGGCCATCACCGGTCGGCCGTTCGCGCGCACCTGGCTGCACAACGGGATGCTGCGCTTCGGCGGCGACAAGATGTCCAAGTCGCTCGGCAACATCGACCGCCTTGCCGATGCGCTCGATCGCGACGGCAGCGAGACGCTGCTGAGCCTGTTCGCTCGCGCCCAGTACCGCTCGCCGCTCGACTACAGCCCCGACTCGCTGGAGGATGCGCGCAGGTCGAACGACCGCCTGCGCGAGGCGCTGCGCCGCGCTGCGCGCGCGGCCGGCGACGCATCGCCGGCCGAGGGCGGTCCGCTCGCCAGCGCCGCGGCTGCTGCAGATCAGCGCTTCCGCGACGCCCTCGACGATGATTTCGGCACGCCGGAGGGGCTGGCCGCGCTGTTCGATCTCGTTCGCGAGCTGAACGCCGCCTTCGACGTGGGTGACGCCGACCCCGCCGACGTCGCGCAGGCGCGCGCCGTGCTGGTCGACTGCCTCCGGGTGCTCGGCCTCGACGGCCTCGCCGCGGCTGCGGACGGTCCGCCGCCCGCAGCGGTCGCGCTGCTGCAGGAGCGCGAGCGCGCCCGCGGCGAGCGCGACTTCGCCCGCGCCGATGCGATTCGCGACGAGCTCAGGGAACGGGGCTGGGTCGTGCAGGATCTCCCCGACGGACCGGAGTTGCAGCCCGCATGAGCAGCGACATCATCTACGGGCGTCAGCCCGTCCACGAGGCGACCCGCGGTCGCCGGCGCGTGCAGGAGATCCTCGTCACGGAGAAGGCCAAGGGCTCGCTGCCGTGGTTGCGCGATGCCGAGTGCGCCGTGCGCGTCACCGGCGCCGACGAGATCGGCGCGCTCGCCGGCAGTGCCGACCATCAGGGCGTGGCGGCCCGCGTCGACGAGTTCGTCTACTCGGACCCTGACGATCTGCTCGATGCCGATCGTCCCATGATCATCGTGCTCGACGGTGTCAGCGACCCCCGCAACCTCGGTGCGATCGTGCGCAGCGCGGAGTGCGCCGGCGCCCACGGGCTGGTGGTGCCGCGTCACGGCAGCGCGATCGTCACTGCCGCCGTTGCAAAGGCCAGCGCGGGAGCGGTGGAGCACCTGCCGATCGCCGTGGCCCCGAATCTCGCCGATTGGCTGCAGCGCGCCAAGCGGCCCGGCATCTGGAGCTACGCAGCGGCCGCGGACGGCGAGACCGGGTACACCGACGCCGACTATCGCGATGGCTGCATCTTCGTGCTGGGCGCCGAGGGCACGGGCGTGCGTCCGCGGGTGATGGATTCCTGCGATCAGACGGTCTCGATCCCCCTGGCGGGCTCGATTTCCTCGTTGAACGTCTCGGTCACGGCCGGCGTGCTGCTGTTCGAAGCCGTGCGCCAACGCTCACAGGGCTGAACCCCTGCAGAGGCTTGGGGGATAGGCATAGCCCTATCAGCATGTCGTAACGCGGCTCATAGAGCCGAATTCAGAGGGAATTGGCTATGCCCGAGAATGTAACGGTTTGCAGGCAAATTAGGAACAGACCTATGAATACTCATATTGGCCTTGCATTTCCCAAATAGGTCAGGCAGCATGAGTTCGTCCGGGTCAACCTCATGTAAACGATGAGGGTTATCCCCCCGGCACAGAGGATCAGGACCCCCACGATGCAGCCCGCCCGAGCAACCAGAGCGCGAACCGCCGATCCGGCAGCCCGACAGAAGCGCGATCAGGGCGATCTCAACCTCGTGCTGCGCGCCCGCAACGGCAACGACGCCGCGCTGGACCAGCTGATCCGCCGCTACCAGCCGTTCGTGCGCCTCAAGGCCTCCAGCTACTTCCTCGCCGGTGGCGACTCCGACGACCTCCAGCAGGAGGGCCTGATCGGCCTCTACAAGGCGATCCGCGACTACCGCGTCGATCGCGAGACGTCGTTCCGCTCCTTCGCCGAGCTCTGCATCACGCGCCAGATCATCACCGCGATCAAGGGCGCCACCCGCAACAAGCATCAGCCGCTGAACGGGTACATCTCGTTCTCGCACACGCCGGCCGGAGCCGATCCCGAGGGGGGCGAGTGCACGCTGGGCGATGCGATCGCCGGCTCGCCGACGATGGATCCCGCCTCGCGCGTCATCTCGAGCGACGAGCTCGAGTCGCTCGTCTCGATGCTCGGCTCCACGCTGTCCCCGCTCGAGTCCGAGGTCCTCGCCGCCTTCATGGCCGGCGACTCCTACGACGCGATCGCGGAGCAGGCCGGCTGCGACCCGAAGGCGGTCGACAACGCCCTGCAGCGCGTCAAGCGCAAGATCGAGCAGCATCGCGCCAGTCGCGATGTCGCCGAAACCGCCTAGATTTCCCCCATGTCGCCGGGTGAACTCGCCATTGCCGGCCTCGCCGCGCTCGGAGCCGGGCTGATCAACGCGCTCGCGGGTGGCGGGACGCTGCTCTCGTTCCCGGTGCTGCTGGCGCTCGGCGTGCCCCCGGTGACCGCCAACGTCACGAACACCGTCGCGCTGGTGCCCGGCTACCTCGGCGGCACGTACGCCCAACGCGGCGACCTCATGGGCCAGGGGCGGCGCATGCGGGTGCTGCTGCCGGCGGCGGCGCTGGGCGGCATCATCGGCGCGGGTCTGCTCCTCGTCACGCCGGAGAGCGCCTTCAAGGTGCTGGTGCCCTTCCTGATCCTCGGCGCCGTGGTCCTCCTCGCGCTCGGCGACACCATCAAGACGCGCGTTGCCGCACGCATCTCGCACCTGCACGACGGCACCGAGCGGCTCGGCGGACCGCTGATCGGCGTCTTCCTGGCCGCGATCTACGGCGGCTACTTCGGCGGCGGGCTGGGCATCATCGTCCTCGCCGTGCTCGGCATGGTCCTCGTCGACACGCTCACCCGCATCAACGCGCTGAAGCAGTGCACGAGCCTCGTCATCAACGCCTTTGCGGCGATCATCTTCCTGTTCTCCGGCCACGTGCTGTGGATGACGGCCGGCGTGATGCTGATCTGCGCGCTGCTCGGCGGCTTCCTCGGTGGCCACGTGGCCACCCGGGTGCCCGCGCGGGTGCTCCAGCGGGTGGTGCTGGTGATCGGCGTCGTCGTCGCCGTGGTCTACAGCGTGCGCACGTTCGGCTGAGCCGGGCTCTACGCCGCTGCTGAGATCGCGCTGCGCTGCGCCGCAGCGAGGCGCTCGGGATCCGGGGCGTTCGTGCAGATGCCATCGACGCCCATCGCCGCGAGGCGCGCGATCGTCTCCGGATCGTCGGGCGTCCAGACCCAGATCTCACCGCCGCCGCGATGCACCTGCGTGATCAGGCGCGGGGTGACGAGGCGGTGCTGCACCGTCACGAGATCGCAGTGGGTCGCCTTCAGCAGGAGATCGACGCGCCCCGTCCAGACGTAGCGCCACGCGCGGTTGACGGCCCAGCCGAGCGCCCGGATCCAGTCGTGGTGACGACGTGGGATCGTCAGGCCGACGCGGACGCGCGGCTCGAGGTGGCGGATCCACAGCGCCTGCTCCCAGCCGCCACCCGTGATGACGATGCGCTCGGTCATGTCGGTGTCGCGCAGCTCGCGCACGAGCTGATCGGAGAGGTGGTTCTGCTTCAGATCGAGATTGAGCGGGATGTTGGCGTGCCGGGCGAGCGCGAGCGCATCGCGCAGTCGGGGCGCGGTCTCGTTGGGACCCTTCTCATGCGACAGGACCAGCTCGCCGTCCGACGCGCGGCGCCGCACGTCGACCTCGACCATGTCGGCACCGAGCCGGATCGCCTCGGTGATTTGGGCGAGCGTGTTGTCGCCGAGTCCGGTGCGGTACCCCCGATGCGCAATGTGGAGGTACATTCCCATGCCCTCAGCGTACTCCTGTGCGGAACCACACGAGCGGACTTCACCGGATCACAAACACGGCGTAGCCGCAGCCAAACGCCACTAGTAGCTCTTGCCCTCGGCATAGCGTTGGCGACGCCAGGCTCTGCCGTTGCCAAGGTTGCGGGACTTATACGTGGGGAGCTGCATGTCGCAGTTTCCACAGACGAGCCGCAGGTTTGCGATGCGATCGTCAGAGGGATTGCCGTTGATGTGGTCGACGATCAGTGGCACAGGTTGGCCGCACCATTGATCGATGCCACAGATCGCGCAGCGATGTTCCCGCGTGCGACGCAGGTACTGGCGGGCGGCATGGGGAGATGGAAGGACGCCACTCGCCAAGATGCCGGCGTCGTAGGTGGCGCGTTGGTGGTCGTGGCAGCACCGCAGGGAGCAGAAGCGGGGATTGGTCGTGATCGTGGTGCACTGCGCACAGGGCTTCGCGGCGAAGCGGCCTGAGCGGCGGTTACGGGCGACGCCGCGATTGTTCGTCCGCGCGGCACATGAGCGACTGTAGAAGCGGGCATCGCTCGGCTTGGCTGAGATGTCAGCGCTGCAGGTGATGCATCGTCGCTTCAGGAAGAGCCTCCGACCGGAATCGAACCGATATACCTGGATTACAAATCCAGTGTTCTACCAATTGAACTACAGAGGCGTATACGGAACTGTGCCGCTTTGCGCCAACTTTCGCGCAGGCTCATACCGTCGAGCGACCGGAGCATGCGGCATCCTCAGTAGGTGCGCGATTCGCTCCGAGTCCTTGTCGTCTCCAACATGATCCCCTCGCCCGAGGTGCCGCAGTACGGCGTCTTCGTGGCGCGGCAGACGCGCGCGTTGGAGCAGGCCGGGTGCGTCGTCGAGATCGCCGGGCTCGAGAAGCGGGCCACCGGCAAGGTCGGCACCGTGCGGAAGTACCGCGGGCTCGGCAGCCGCAGCGCCCACGCCGCCGACCGCATGCAGCCCAACGTGGTGCTCGCGCACTACCTGGTGCCGACCGCGCTGATGGCGCGCCGCGCCGCCCGAGCAGCGAGGGCGCCGTACGTCCTCGTGGCCCACGGCGGCGATGTCACCCACCTCGAGCGCTCGCGCCCGCTGCGCAGTGGGCTGCGGCGTGCGATCGCCGGTGCGGCGAAGGTCGTGGCCGTCTCGCCGGCGCTCGCCGAGCGGCTGGCGGCGATCTATCCGGGACTCGACATCGACGTCATCAACACCGGGGTGGATCGCGTGCTGTTCCGTCCCGGTCCGGCCGATCTCTCCGCCTACGGCGCCGCACCGCAGCGACCGCTGATCGTGCAGATCGGCAACCTGATCGAGCGCAAGAACCCTGAGCGTCTGGCGCGCGCCGCTCAGCGGCTGTTCGCCGAGCGCGGTGGGGGCGAGCTTTGGATCGCCGGCTCCGGCCCGCTCGAGGAGCAGCTGCGGGGGATGAGCGGGGTGCGTCTGCTGGGCCCGGTGCAGCCCGATCAGGTGCCGGTGCTCCTGCGCGGGGCCGATGTCGCTGCGCTCGTGGCACTCAGCGAGGGCTACGGGTTGGGTGCCCTCGAGGCCGTCGCCTGCGGGGTGCCGCTGGTGGTGTCGGAGACCGCGCCGGTCGCCCGTGACCTGCCCGCCACGTCGGCCCTGACCGTGGATCCCGAGAGCGAGGACGCGATCCTCGACGGGCTGCGCGCCGCGCTCGACATGCCGCGTGAGGACCCCGCCGGGCAGGCCCGCGCCGACGCGCAGGCGGACGTCGTTCAGGCGCGCCGCATGCTGGATCTCCTGCAGGCCGTCGCCGGCCGCACCGCCTAGTTCGAGGCGAGCTCTCCGAGCAGGACCTTGGCGTCGTCGCCGGCGTAGGCCTGGACGCCGAAGCCGTCCTCCCACAGCGCCTCGACGCGTGTGAACTCGTCGTCGGTCAACGGGGGCGTCTCGGAGGTGGCGGCGAACTCGTCGATCTGCTCGACGTTGTAGATGTTCGGCAGCACGGTCGCGACGGCGGGCTGGTGGAGCAGCCACTGCATGGCGCCCTGGCCGAGCGTGCGCTCGGGCGTCTCGAGGAAGCGGACCGCCTCGACCTTCTGGACGCCGTCGACCAGCCAGCCCTTGGTGCGATGGCGGCGATGGTCGTTCTCGGCGAACACGGTCTCGGTCGTGTACCGGCCCTCGAGCATGCCCGAGGAGTGGGGGACGCGGGCGACGACGCTGACGCCGTTGGCGGTCGCGTTGGCGATGAAGTCGCGGCCCGGCTGCTGCTCGAGCAGGTTGTGGATCACCTGCATGGCGTGCAGCGGGCGGTTGTTCGCCACCCAGACGCCCTCGTCGTGCCAGCCGATCGCGGGCCCGAGGGCCACGCCGATCGAGCGCACTGTGCCGGCCTGCAGCAGGTCGGCGAGGTACTCCCAGAGGGTGTCGTCCTCGAGCGCGTCCATGCGGGGGTTGTGCAGCTGGTAGAAGTCGATCTGGTCGCGGCCGAGGCGCTTGAGGCTCTGCTCGAGCGCGTACTTGACGAACGCGGGCGACCAGTCGTGCGGACGCTCGACGTGCCCCTTGCGCTCCCACGGGGAGTAGATGTCGTAGCCGAATTTCGTGCCGACGACGACGTCGGCGTCGTTGCCGAAGGCCTTGTTCAGCAGCACCTCGCCACGACCCTCGCCGTAGGTGTCGGCGGTATCGAAGAACGTGATGCCGCGATCCTTCGCATGGCGCAGCAGCGCCACAGCCTCATCGTCCGTGTACTCGCCCCACCAGCCGGTGGCCAGGGTCCAGACGCCGAATCCCACTTCAGAGACCTCGACGCCGCTGCTTCCGAGCGTGCGCGTCTTCATACCCGGAGCGTAGCGCGACTCCCATGCCGATCCGCGGGAGTCGGGTAGCGTGTCGGCAATGGCCGCGACGATCCGCATGACCCAGCTCTCCAGCGGTGGCGGCTGCGCCTCGAAGCTGCCCGCTGCGGCGCTCGCCGAGGTGCTGCAGGGCGTGCCCCACCGCGAGGATCCCAACGTGCTCGTCTCGGGCGCGACCTTCGACGACGCCGCGGTTATCCGTCTCGACGACGGCAGCACGCTGATCCAGACGATCGACGCCTTCGGCCCCGTCGTCGACGATCCCTTCGACTACGGCCGCATCGCCGCAGCCAACGCGATCTCCGACGTCTACGCGATGGGCGGCATCCCGCGCTTCGCGCTCGCGATCCTCGCCATCCCGACGGGCGTCAGCGCCGCCGTCACCACGGAGATCCTGCGGGGTGGAGCCGCCACCGCGCACGCGGCCGGCGTCTCGATCGTCGGCGGCCATACCGTCACCGCGCCCGAGCCGCTCTACGGGCTGGCGGTCACCGGCATCGCGCCCGACGGCGTCTTCTGGGTCAACAGCGGCGGCCGCCCCGGCGACCTGCTGTGCCTCTCCAAGCCCCTGGGGAGCGGCATCGTCGCCAACGCGATGCGCAACGACGCCGCCCCGGCGGCCGTGCTGGCGGCTGGCGTCGAGGTGATGGCGGCCACCAACGCGGCAGCGGCGGCTGCGCTGCGCGGCATCGGCCCGTCCGCCGTCGTCGACGTGACCGGCTTCGGCCTCGTCGGGCACCTCCACAATCTCGTGCGCGAATCGGGCTGCGCAGCGGAGATCGACCTGGCCGCGCTGCCGCTGATCCCGGGCGTGCGCGAGCTCGTCGAGGCCGATGTCATCCCCGGTGGATCGCGCCGGAATCGCGCTGCGGCAGCCGCGTACATGCGGGCCGCGGACGGCGTCATCGATGCCCTCGTCACGCTCGCCTGCGATGCCCAGACCTCTGGCGGTCTGCTCGCTGCGGTACCGGCTGGGACCGATCCGGCAGCGCTTCCCGGCCCCGTGATCGGGCGGCTCGTGGCCGGCCCCGCGGGCACCGTCGCGCTGGTCTAGCCGACCCGGGTACACTCCGCGCATGGTCGAAGGCATCTTCGTAGCGCTGCAGGTGATCCTCGGAATTCTCGTGATCGTGCTCGTGCTCGCCCACTCGGGCAAGGACACGGGCCTGTC
Source organism: Actinomycetota bacterium (assembly GCA_947478745.1). GTDB lineage: Bacteria > Actinomycetota > Thermoleophilia > Gaiellales > F1-60-MAGs149 > F1-60-MAGs149. Next base: position 7,539 of record CANJXE010000024.1, on the reverse strand, counting down.
GGGAGCGTTCGGCATCGGGCAGAGCCAGTTTGGAGCCACGCAGGTGATGGAGCGCAACCTCACGCGCTTCACCGTCATCATCGCGGTGCTGCTCGTGGCCAATACGATCTTCCTGGGCTTCCTGCTCGCATGATCCCCGCAACGCACGAGACCCGCTTGCGCGGGCCTCGGCGTGGTACTGGAGGAGGGGATGGTGCCTGCGATCGAGCCGCAGAGGAGAAATCCATTTTGGTCGTGCTCCCGATGATTCGTCCGTCCGGTGCTCCTCGGATGAGCCTCGCGGGACTTGACGGGAACCCGTGGGCGGCATCGGCGGCGCGATGCTGAACGGCCTTCCGCGCCTCGTCGCCTCGGATCTCGACGGCACGCTGCTCGATCCCGACGGAGAGGTCAGCGTGCGCACGCGCCGCGCCCTCGATGCGGTGATCGCACGTGGCATCGACGTCGTGCTCGTGACGGGCAGACCGCCACGCTGGGTGCGCTCCCTCCCCGAGGCGACCGGTGCCCACTCGATCGTGGTCTGCGCCAACGGGGCGCTGCTCTACGACGTCGACGAGCACGCGGTGATCGACCACGCGCCGCTGCCGGCCGCCCTCGCCGCCGAGCTCGTAGAGCACCTGCGCCAGGATGCCCCGGGCTGCCACTTCGCCTGCGAGATGACCTTCCAGTTCGGTCGCGACACCGCCTACCCGACGTACCGGCCGACGCCCGAGGACACGCTGCTCGGCGACGTCCTCGAGATGGTGCGCGCCAACGACACGACCAAGCTGATCGTCCGCGATGATGCCCTCGAGCACGACGAGCTGGTCCGCGTCGTCCACGCCGTCGTGGGCGACCGCGCCGAGGTGACGCACTCGGGCTACGGCATCGTCGAGCTCTCCGCCCTCGGCGTCGACAAGGCCCGCGGCCTGCGCGTCGCGTGCGCGCGCCACGGCATCGACACGGCCGACGTGATCGCCTTCGGCGACATGCCCAACGACCTGCCGATGATCCGCCTGGCGGGCCACGGCGTCGCGGTCGCCAACGCACACGCCGACGTGCTCGCGATCGCCGACGAGATCACGGCCTCCAATGCCGACGACGGCGTGGCGCAGGTGCTGGAGCGTTTGCTGGCCTGATCCGGGCCGCTCGGCCGCCCGCTCGTGATGTCGAAGCGCGCCGGTGTTCGCGCTGCACGGACCAAAGGGGCCCGGGCCCTAAATGTCAGTCCATGGACAAGAGGGGCCCGGGCCCTAGATGTCACTGCAGGGCGTCAGATGCCGCGGATCGGGGGGATGGGCGAGGCCCATCCCCCCGACGATCACGCCATCTGGCGGAGCACCATCGGCAGGATGCCGCCGTGCCGCAGGTACTCGATCTCCACGGGGGTGTCGACGCGCGCGAGGGCGTCGAACGACTCGGAGGTGCCGTCGGCGCGCGTGATCGTCACCGTGATCGTGCCGCGGGCCTCGAGTGCCGGCAGGCCGGAGACGGCGATCGTCTCGGTGCCGTCGAGCTTGAGCGTGCCGCGGTTGACGCCCTCGGGGAACTGCAGGGGCAGGACGCCCATGCCGACGAGGTTGGAGCGGTGGATGCGCTCGTAGGACTCCGCGATGACGACCTTGACGCCCAAGAGCAGCGTGCCCTTGGCGGCCCAGTCGCGCGACGAGCCCGAGCCGTACTCGCGGCCAGCGATGATGATCAGCGGCACGCCGTCGGACTGGTAGCGCTCCGCAGCGTCGTAGATCGCCATGACCTCGCCCGACGGCTGGTAGGCGGTCAGGCCGCCTTCCGTGCCGGGGACGAGCTCGTTGCGCAGGCGGATGTTGGCGAACGTGCCGCGGACCATGATCTCGTGGTTGCCGCGACGGGCGCCGTAGGAGTTGAACTCGCGCTGCTCGACGCCGTGCTCCTGCAGCCAGCGGCCGGCCGGGCCGTCGGGCTGGATCACGCCGGCGGGCGAGATGTGGTCGGTCGTGATCGAATCGCCCAGCACGGCGAGGGCGCGCATGCCGGAGATGTCGGTCAGATCGCGCGGCTCGGCGGCCATGCCGGTGAAGAACGGCGGCTGGCGGACGTACGTCGAGTCGGCGTCCCAGTCCATCGTCTGGCCGGTCGGTGCGGAGAGGGCGCGCCAGTGCTCGTCGCCGTCCCAGATCGCGCCGTACTCCTTGACGTAGACGTCCTCCGTCAGAGCCGTGGCGATGACCTCCTTGATCTCCTCCATCGTCGGCCAGATGTCGGCGAGCATCACCGGCTCGCCGTCCGTGCCGATCCCGAGCGGCTCGGTCGTCAGGTCGATGTCGAGCGTGCCCGTCAGCGCGTAGGCGACGACGAGCGGGGGCGAGGCGAGGTACGCGGCGCGCACCTTGGGGTGCACGCGGCCCTCGAAGTTGCGGTTGCCGGATAGGACGGCGCCGACCGCGAGCTCGTGCTCGGAGATCGCGGCGTCGAGCGCGTCGGGCAGCGGGCCCGAGTTGCCGATGCAGGTGGTGCAGCCGTAGCCGACGAGGTTGAAGCGCAGCTCGTCGAGTGGGCCGGTCAGCCCGGCCCGGTCGAGGTAGTCGGTGACGACGCGGGAGCCCGGTGCGAGGCTGGTCTTGACCCACGGCTTCGTCTCGAGGCCCTTGGCGCGCGCGTTGCGGGCCAGGAGGCCGGCGGCGACCATCACCGACGGGTTCGAGGTGTTGGTGCACGAGGTGATCGCGGCGATCACGACGCTGCCGTGGTCGACGGTGCAGTCCTCGGTCGTCGTCGTGGTGCCCGCGGCCTCGACCGGGACGAGCGCCGCGACGGGGATGCGCACCGGCGAGGACTCGCGCGGGAAGGCCTGCTTGAAGCTCTCGCGGACGCCGCCGAGATCGACGCGGTCCTGTGGGCGGCTCGGTCCGGCCAGGCTCGGGACGACCTCGTGCAGATCGAGGACAAGCATGTCGGAGTACGTGGCGAGCGGCTGGCCGTCCTCGCGGAACATGCCCTGCGCGCGGCAGTACGCCTCGGCGACGGCGGCCTGCGCCTCGCGGCCAGTGGAGTTGAGGAAGCGGATCGTCTCGGCATCGACCGGGAAGGTCGCTGCCGTGGCGCCGAACTCGGGGGCCATGTTCGACAGCGTGGAGCGGTCGGGGATCGACAGCGCGCTGAGGCCATCGCCGCAGAACTCGACGTAGCGGCCGACGACGCCGTACGCGCGCAGGCGCTCGGTGACGGTCAGGACGAGGTCGGTCGCGGTGACGCCCGGGTTGAGCGTGCCGCGGAACTCGAAGCCAACCACGATCGGCTCGCTCATGGCGAGCGGCTGGCCGAGCATCGCAGCCTCGGCCTCGATGCCGCCGACGCCCCAGCCCAGCACGCCGAGGGCGTTGACCATCGTGGTGTGCGAGTCGGTGCCGACGAGCGTGTCGGGCAGCGCGACCTGGCCGCCGTCGAACTCGCGCACGTCGACGACGCTCGCGAGGTGCTCGACGTTGACCTGGTGGACGATGCCCATGCCCGGCGGCACGACGCGCAGCCGGCCGAAGGCGCCCTGGCCCCAGCGGAAGAAGCGGTAGCGCTCGCCGTTGCGCTCGTACTCGCGCTCGACGTTCTTCTCGAAGGCGTACTTGGTGCCGAACGTGTCGACCTGCACGGAGTGGTCGATGACGAGATCGACGGGCACGAGCGGGTCGATCGCGCCGGGGTCGCCGCCGAGCTTGGCGTGCGCATCGCGCATCGCGGCGAGGTCGGCGATCGTCGGGATGCCGGTGAAGTCCTGGAGGATCACGCGCGAGGGGATGAACGGCACGGACGTGCCCTCGGGTGCGGGCGCGGGCCACGCGGCGAGCGCGCGGATGTCGGCCTCGGACACGTGCGGCCCGGTCGAGTGGCGCAGCTGCATCTCGAGCAGCACGCGCACGGTGTACGGCAGCTGGGCGGTGTCGATGCCGGCCTCGTCACAGGCCGCAAGGGCGAAGTAGTCGACGCCGTCGACGCCCGGAAGCGGACGGCGGGCGCGGAGGGGATCGGTGCTCGTCATCCCGGCATCATGCCACGGGCCCGAACTCAGGCGAGGAGACCGACGGCGGGGCCGAGCAGGCCCACGACTGCACCGATCGCAGCCGCCGCGACGATCAGCGCGGGCACCGGCAGGCCGCGCCGCTGCAGCACGAACACGGCGACGGCGATGGCGGCGGCCAGCAGGTCGATGCCGCCGTCGCGCAGGATTGCGTGGTCGGCGAGGTAGACGACGAGCACGGCGATGGCTCCCGCCACGACGCCCTGTAGCGCGGCCAGGGCATCGGCGACGGGGCCACGCCGCGGGACGTGGTCGATCAGCGGCGCGCCCACGGAGATCATCAGGAAGGAGGGGGCGAAGGTGGCGAACGTCGCGACCAGCGCGCCAGCGATCCCACCGGCAGCCCCGCCGAGGATCGTCCAGCCGGCCACGAAGCCGACGAACGAGTTGACCATGATCAGCGGCCCCGGCGTCGTCTCGCCGAGCGCGAGGCCGGCGATCATCTGCTCGGGCGTCAGCCAGCCGAAGCGCCCGACCGCGGCCGCGGCGACGAAGGGCAGCACGGCGTAGGCGCCGCCGAACGTCACGAGCGCGACGATCGTGAAGAACCCGGTCAGCTCGGCGATCACGCCGCCGACCACGAGCAGCGCGCCGATTGCAGCCAGCCAGATCGCGGCGCCGATGATCGCGCGGCGCACGAGCGCGGGCCGGTCGATGGCCTCGGGCGGCGCGCCCGGGTCCTCCTGGTCCTCGAGCGGCACGAGTGCGGCTGGGCGGACGCGGCCGATCAGCACGCCAGCCAGCGCACCGAGCGCGACGAGGATCGGGAACAGCGCGCCGAGCAGCATCGCGACGCCCGCGACGAGCGCGATGCCCAGCGTCCAGCGCGTCTTGACGACCTTGCGCCCCATCCGGATGCCGGCGGCGACGACCAGGGCGACCACCGCGCCGCCGAGCGCGCGCACGATGCCCGTCACGACGCCGGTCTCGCCAAACGCCATGTAGATCCACGACAGGGCGATGATCAGCAGCAGGCTGGGCAGGATGAACAGCCCGCCGCTCGCGATCGCGCCGCGCACCCCGTGCAGGCGATAGCCGAGATAGCACGCCAGCTGCTGCGCCTCGGGCCCGGGCAACGCGGTGCAGAGCCGCAGCGCGTGGAGGAACGAGCGCTCATCCACCCACCGGCGGCGCTCGACGATCTCGCGGTGCATCAGGTCGACCTGCGCGATTGGGCCGCCGAAGGAGACGCAGCCGAGTCGCAGCCAGACGCGCAGCGCCGCCCCGAACGACGGGGTCACGTCGTGGCGCCGCCGATGGCCCAGAGGCCGCGGTAGGTCCGCAGCCCGCCCAGCACGAAGCGGATCAGGATGAACAGCGTGATGCCGAGCCACAGGCCCGTCAGGCCCCATCCGAAGTAGATCGTCCCGAGCATGCAGGGAAGGTACCCGCCCAGGACGGCCACGAGGGTGAAGTTCCGCATAAAGGCGGTATCGCCCGCGCCGACGAGGATGCCATCGATTGCGAACACCACGCCGGCGAACGGCTGCATGGCACCGAACCAGCCCCACGTCGCACCCGTCGCGTCGACGACGTCGGCGTCATCGGTGAAGAGCCGGGGGATCACGCGCCAGCCAGCCAGGATGATCGCACCGAAGACCGCGCCGACCATCGCGCCGAGCTCGCAGAGCCGCCGCGCGGTGGCCTTGGCGGATTCCACCTCACCTGCGCCGAGCAGCTCGCCGACCAGCGCCTGCGCGGCGATCGCGAAGGCGTCGAGCGTCAGCGCGAGGAAGTACCAGAGCTGGATCGTGATCAGGTGGGCGGCGACCTGCTCGGGCCCGAGGCGCGAGGCGACGGCGGTGGCGCTGAGGAACGTCCCCTCCAGCGCGATCGTGCGGATGCCGAGGTCGCGCGCCGCGCCGAGCTGCTCGATCAGTCCCTCGCGGTACGGCCGCAGCGAGACGTGCTCGCGCAGCAGCGCCTGCAGGAACAGCGCCGCGGCGATCACCTGTCCGACGACGTTGGCGTAGGCCGACCCGTTGAGCCCGAGGTCGAAGCCGTAGACCAGCAGCGGGGCGAGCGCCGCGCTGACGATGTTCGAGGCGATCAGGAAGACGAACGGCTTGCGCAGGTCCTGGACGCCGCGCATCCAGCCGGAGCCGGCGAGGACGATGGTGACGAACGGCACGCCGAACAGCGCGATCCGCAGCCAGCCGAGGGCGGCGGCCTGCGTGTCGGGGTGGTTGCCGGCGATCAGGTGCGTCAGCGGGTCGGCGAGCAACTGCAGGACGAGCAGCAGCAGGATGCCGACGATCGCCCCGAGCCAGGTCGCCTGCACGCCGCGCTCCACGGCCTCCTTGCGGCGGCCGGCGCCGAACAGACGCGAGGCTCGGCTCGTCGTGCCGTACGCGAGGAAGTTCATCAGCCAGACGGCGTTGCCGAGCAGCGCGGCGCCGACGGCGAGCCCGGCCAGCGACTCCTTGCCGAGGTGGCCGACGACCGCCGTGTCGACCAGCAGGTAGAGCGGCTCGGCGGCCAGCGATCCGAGCGCCGGCAGCGCGAGCGCGAGGATGCGGCGGTCGGGGACGCGGGCGGTCATCGGCGACAGTATGTCGGGGTGGCCATCACAACCGTGCGGATGTGGTGTCCGCCCGAACGTCGCCGGTGAGCACGATGCGACGAAGGGGTCAGACCCTTTCGTCGCATGTCTGCCAGAGTCGATGCTCACAGCGTCGGTGCTACTGCAGCCCATGCGACGAAAGGGTCTGACCCCTTCGTCGCATCACTCGGAGGCCACGGCCACCCGTCCCACGTCCACGTCGGCGCTCATGCCCCCGCTACGCTGGCGCCATGAGCATCGACGTCGTCCACTACACCGATCCGGGCTGCCCGTGGGCCTACTCCGCCGAGCCGTTCATCCGCGCGCTCGAGTGGCGCTACGGCGACGGGCTCAACTGGCGCACGTGCATGATCGGCCTGGCCGAGGATCCCCAGCGCTACATCGACGCGGGCTACACCGGCGAGAAGATGACGCAGTGGCACATCGAGTTTCGCAACCGCTTCGGCATGCCGTTCGGGACGGCGCCGCGCGAGCGGCCGGCCGCGACGGGCCTCGCCTGTCGCCTGATCGTCAGCGCCCGCCGGCAGAGCCATGAGGACGCCGACGCGGTGATGCGCGCGATGCGCTTCTCGTGGTTCACCACCACGCCGCCGCACGACTCGCTCGAGGTGCTCGAGCCGATCGTCCGCAGCGTGCCTGGTATCGACGCCGACGCCGTGCTGGCCGGCCTCGACGACCCCGCGGTGGAGGAGGCCTACCTCGCTGACAAGCGCGAGTCGCGCACGATCCTGCCGCCCGCGACGGCACAGGGCAAGACGGCGACGACCGACGGCGAGGAGCGCTACACCGCGCCGAGCCTCACCTTCAGCCGCGACGGCGAGATGCTGGTGGCCGCCGGTTGGCAGCCGCTTGCCGCCTACGACGTTTGCATCGCGAACCTCGAGCCGTCGCTGCCGCAGCGCGGTCCGGCCGGCCCGGAGGAGACGCTGCCCGCCTTCCCGCGCGG
>CANJXE010000023.1 GCA_947478745.1 Actinomycetota bacterium | reverse complement strand
TGCGCGGGCACGCGATCGAGTGCCGCATCAACGCCGAGGACCCGGGCAATGGCTTCACGCCGTCGCCGGGCAAGCTGCATCGCCACCGGCCGCCGAGCGGTCCGGGCATCCGCGTCGAGTCGGGCGTGGAGGAGGGCGGCGAGATCAACGACCGCTACGACCCGATGGTCGCGAAGCTGCTGGTCTGGGACACGTCGCGGGAGCGCGCCATCGCGCGCATGCGCCGCGCGCTCGACGAGTACGAGATCGTCGGCCCCAAGACGCTGCTGCCGATGCACCGCATCGTCATGCGCGCCCCGGAGTTCGCGGCCGGGGAGACCTGCGCCGGTCTGGTCGAGGGCGCGTGGGCCGATGCCTGCGCCGCGCTGGCCGAGGAGGCGCCCGTCGCCGCTCCGGCTGCCGCCGGCGGCGTCACGATCCCGCGCCACGTCCCGGTCGAGGTCGAGGGGCGTCGCTACGACGTCGTGCTGCGCCTGCCCGCGTCCGCCGGTGCCGAGGAGGCGCGCGAGCGCATCCGCGCCCGCATGGCGGGTGGTGCCGGTGCGGCCGCCGAGGGCGCCATCGTCTCGCCCATGCAGGGCACCGTGCTCCAGGTCGAGATCGCCGAGGGCGATACCGTCGAGGCCGGCCAGGTCGTGGCCGTCGTGGAGGCGATGAAGATGGAGAACGAGGTCCAGTCGCTGCACGCGGGCGTCGTGGTGGCCGTGCACGTGCAGGCCGGCCAGGCCGTGCAGTCCGGCCAGGTGCTGATCGAGCTCGAGGCCTAGCGTCCCGGACCGTCCGGGTGTTGACGGATACCCGTTCCCCTGTTCGTCCGGTCAGGGGTTCCCTATCATCTCCGCATGGGACAGAACGAGACGACGGTATGGCAGGACGAGCCGATGTTCGTGCGCGATACGGTCTTCCAGCCGATCGACACGCCCACGGCCGTCGACGAGGTCGCGCGGCGGATCCGCCAGGCGATCGTGCTCGGCGTCCTCCGCGACGGTGATCGCCTGCCGGCCGAGACCGAGCTGGCCAAGCGCATCGGCGTCGGCGTCATGACCGTCCGCGCGGCGCTGTCGGAGCTGCGTGCCGACGGCCTGCTCGAGACGCATCGCGGTCGCCTCGGCGGCTCATTCGTCGCCGCGAGCGACCGGGCGATCCTGACCGGCGTCGGCTCGACGGATCCGGCGCACCTGCGTCAGCAGGCGGAGATCCTCGGCGGGCTCGAGGCGCAGGCGTCGCGCATCGCCGCCGCGCTGATCACCGATGTGGAGGTCGGGATCCTCGCGGATCTGACGACCGAGATGGAGCAGCCGCACAGCGCCGGTGAGGTCGGCGTCATCAACAACCGCTTCCACCTGACGATCGCCGCCGCCTCCGGCAACCGCGAGCTCGTGTCGCTGATCAGCCAGCGGCGGGCCGAGCTCTACACCGCCGCCTACGCGCTCTCCGGGGTGCAGCTGCCGCTGCTGCTCGACAGCCATGCGCATCCCGCGATCGTCGAGGCGCTGGCCGAGCGCGACGGCGATATCGCCAGCTCCCGCATGTGGGAGCACCATCGGGTGACGCTGGATGGCGTGATCGCCGCCATGTAGCCGTTGGCTCTGGCGCTATCGTGCCGGGGATGCCTACGCTACCCAGTGATTTCCCACCGCCGTACGACCCTGCGGCCGCTGTAGACGCACCGAACGCACCGGTCGACCTCCAGATCCCCACCGGGGTCTGCATCGTCGGCGGCGGTGCGGCCGGTCTGGCGTGCGCCGTGAAGCTCGGCCAGCTGCTGGCCGACGATCCGGAGACGCTCGAGCGGCTCGGCGAGGTGCCGATCGTCGTGATCGAGAAGGGCAAGGCGGTCGGCAGCCACTCGCTGTCCGGCGCGATGATGAACCCGCAGCCGCTGCGCGATCTCTTCCCCGACCTGACCGACGACCAGCTGCCGACCTACGGCGCCGTCGACAAGGAGTCGGTGTACTTCCTGACCTCGCGCAAGCGCGCGATCAAGCTGCCGACGCCGCCGGAGTTCCGCAACCACGGCAACCACGCGATCTCGCTGGCGACGCTCAACAAGTTCCTCGCCGAGCAGGCCGAGGCGCTCGGCGCCTACGTCCTGCCCGAGACCGACGCGCAGACGCTGCTGGTCGCCGACGGCGCCGTCCGTGGCATCCGCACCGGCATCAAGGGCCTCGACCGCGACGGCACGGAGAAGCCCGGTGCCGCACCCGCCACCGAGGTGCACGCGCAGGTGACCGTGCTCGCCGAGGGCGCGCAGGGCAAGCTGCGCGAGGCCGCGATGACGGCCTTCGGCGTCACCAGCCCGTTCCCGCAGGTCTACGCGCTCGGCGTCAAGGAGCTGTGGCGCGTCCCCAAGGGCCTCGATCGCATCATCCACACGCTCGGCTGGCCGCTGCGCGGCGCCGCGCGCTACCGCGAGTTCGGCGGCTCCTGGATGTACCCGATGGGTCCCGACCTCGTCTCGATGGGCCTCGTCGTCGGCCTCGACTGGGCCGACTCCACGCTCAGCGTCCACGACCTGCTGCAGGAGCTCAAGCTGCACCCGCTCGTGCGCAAGGTCATCGAGGGCGGCGAGCGCGTCGAGTGGGGCGCCAAGGTCATCCCCGAGGGTGGCTTCTACGCGATCCCCGACCAGCTCAGCATCCCCGGTGCGCTGTTCGTCGGCGACTCGGCCGGCTTCGTCAACGTCCCGCGGCTCAAGGGCGTGCACTACGCGATCCAGTCGGGCATCTACGCCGCGCAGGCGATCCACGCTGCGCTCCGGGCCGGCTTCGACGTCACCCAGCCGGGTGCGTTGACCGCCTACGACTCCGCCGTGCGCGAGGGCCCGATCGGCAAGGAGCTGTGGGAGGTGCGCAACTCGCGCCAGCAGTTCCAGCGCGGTCTGGTCGGCGGCGGTGCCGTCGCCCCGCTGATCACCCTCACCAAGGGGCGCATTCCCTTCGGTGCCACGGCCTTCCACGCCGACGCCGAGCACGAGGTCGAGAACCTCCGCAGCGTCTACACGGAGCCGGACGGCGCGTACACCTTCGACAAGCTCTCAAGCGTGTTCCTGTCGGGCAACAAGACGCGCGACGATCAGCCGAACCACCTTCGCATCCACCCGTCGCGGGTCCCCAAGGACCTCGCGGATGCCTGGGTCAACATGTGCCCGGCCAAGGTGTACGAGATCATCGAGGGCTCCGAGTCCGGCGATGGCCTCGTCCGCGTGCACATGGATCCGTCCAATTGCGTCCAGTGCGGTGCCATCACCGCCAAGGGCGGCCGCTTCACACCGCCCGAGGGCGGCAGCGGTCCCGAATACCAGAAGATGTAGCGAGGAGCGGTTCCCGAATGGATCTGTATGAGCACCAGGGCAAGGAGCTGTTCGCCAAGGCGGGCGTTCCCGTTGCCGCCGGCGTCGTGGCCTATACCGTCGATGAGGCCCGTGCGGCCGCCGAGCAGCTGGGCGGCGTCGTCGTCGTCAAGAGCCAGGTCCTGACCGGAGGCCGCGGCAAGGCCGGCGGCGTCAAGGTCGTCAAGGAGCCCGCCGCGGCGGCCGAGGCGGCTGAGGCGATCCTCGGCCTCGACATCAACGGCCACATCACCCGTCGGCTCTACATCGAGGCGGGCGTCGCGATCGACAAGGAGTACTACTTCTCGGTCACGTTCGACCGCTCCGCGAAGATGCCCCTGCTGATGCTCACCACGATGGGCGGCATGGACGTCGAGGACGTCGCCGAGAACCATCCCGACATGCTCGCCCGCCTGCACGTCGATCCGGCGCTCGGCTACCGGGGCTTCCACGGCGTGCAGCTGATGAGCGCCGCCGGCATCCCCATCGAGGAGCGCAAGGCCCTGGCGCCGCTGCTCGCGCGTCTCTACGGCGTGTTCGTCGCGGAGGAGGCCATGCTGATCGAGGTCAACCCGCTCGTGCTGCTCGACGACGGGACGTTCCTCGCCGCCGACGCCAAGGTCACGATCGACGACAACGCGCTGTTCCGCCATGCCGACGTGGAGGCCATGCGCGATCTCGCCGCTGCCGATCCGCAGGAGCAGGCTGCGCGCGAGGCCGACCTCGCCTACGTCAAGCTCGATGGCGACGTCGGCATCCTCGGCAACGGCGCCGGGCTCGTCATGAGCACCGTGGACGTGATCGCCCAGGCCGGTGGACGTCCCGCGAACTTCTGCGATGTCGGTGGCGGCGCCTCGGCCGAGAAGATCTCGACGGCGCTGGCCATCGTGCTCTCGGACGAGAAGGTCAAGAGCGTCCTGTTCAACATCTTCGGTGGCATCACGCGCTGCGACGAGGTCGCCAAGGGCCTCCTCGGCGCGCTCGAGACCACCGAGATCCGCGCACCGATCGTGGTGCGGCTCGACGGTACCAACGCCGAGGAGGGACGCGCCCTGCTCGCCGAGGCCAAGCGCCCCGAGGTGACGGTGGAGAAGACCATGCTGGAGGCCGCCGCCACGGCGGTTCGTCTGGCCGGAGAGGCTGGCTGACATGGCTGTCATCGCAACGAAGGACACGCGCCTGGTCGTCCAGGGCATCACGGGACGCGAGGGCACGTTCCACGCGCTCCGCAACCGCGACTACGGCACCAACGTCGTCGCCGGCGTCACGCCGGGTCGTGCGGGGCAGAACGTCGATGGCATTCCCGTCTTCGATTCGGTCGCCGACGCGGTCGACAAGCAGGGGGCCAACACCTCCCTGGTGATCGTGCCGCCGCGCTTCGCCGCCGAGGCGATCCTCGAGGCGGCCGACGCCGGCGTCGAGCAGATCATCTGCATCACCGAGGGCATTCCCGCCCACGACATGCTCGAGGTCTACCACTACCTCCGCCCGCGCGGCATCCGACTGCTCGGGCCGAACTGCCCAGGTGCGCTCTCGCCCGGCATTGCCAACATCGGCATCATCCCGGCCGAGGTCTTCCGGCCGGGCCCGATCGGCCTCGTCTCGCGCTCCGGCACGCTCACGTACCAGATCGGTGGCGAGCTGGCTGCCAAGGGCCTCGGCAACTCGACGATCATCGGCATCGGCGGCGATCCGGTCATCGGGACGTCGTTCATCGACGCGCTCGACCTCTTCCAGGCGGATGAGGCGACCGAGTACATCGTGATGGTCGGCGAGATCGGCGGCAACGAGGAGGAGAAGGCGGCCGAGGTGATCGCGGAGCGCATCACGAAGCCCGTCGTCGCCTACATCGCCGGCTTCGAGGCGCCTCCCGGCAAGACCATGGGCCACGCCGGGGCGATCATCTCCGGTTCGGCAGGTACCGCTGCGGCGAAGAAGGAGGCCCTCGAGGCCAAGGGCGTCCCGGTCGGGACGAACCCGACGGAGGCCGCGCAGATCGTCGCCGACCTCGTCGCGAAGGGCTGATTCCCGTCGTCGCACATGCCCGGCTGTCTTCGTAGACTGCCGGGCATGGCCACCATCTCCTTCGCACGCGGCGTTCCGTCCGCAGACCTCCTTCCCGTCGCCGAGCTCAAGGACGCGATTGCCCGCGCGATGGACAAGGATGCGACCGGGATGCTGCTCTACGGCGATCCGATGGGCTACATGCCGCTCCGCGAGTGGGTCGGCAAGCGCTGGGGCTACGACCCGGCCGGCGTCTTCGTCACCAACGGCTCGCTGCAGGCGTTCGCCTTCCTGGCCGAGGTGCTGTTCGCCGGCTCCGGCGGGCGCGCTGCCGTCGAGGCGCCGACCTACGACCGCACGATCCTGACGCTGAGGCGCTTCGGTGCCACCGTCGACGCGTACCCGCTGCTCGAGGACGGCATCGACGTCGATGCGCTCGAGGCCGCGATCAAGGCCGGCAGGGCGCCCGGGCTCGTGTACATCATCCCGAACTTCCAGAACCCGGCGGGCAACGTCACCACGCTCGCCGTCCGCCAGCGCCTCGTCGATCTCGCCGCCGAGCACGGCTTCTGGATCTTCGAGGACGACCCGTACGGCGATCTCCGCTTCTCCGGGGATGACGTGCCGCGCATGGTCGATCTCGACCAGGCCGGGCGCGTGATCTATTCGACGTCGTTCACGAAGACGATCGCTCCCGGCGTTCGCGCCGGCGCGCTGCTGCTTCCCGAGGAGCTGCGCAAGAAGATGGCCTACATCGCCAACCAGACCTACATCGGCGCGGTGCACTTCGCGCACGCCGCGGTGGCCGAGTACTGCAACGCGGGCGACTTCGACAAGGGCCTGGCCCGGGTCCGGCCGCAGCTCGAGACGCGCAAGGACGCGCTGGTGGCGGCGCTCGATGCGCACCTCGGCGACCGCTTCTCGTTCCGTGCGCCCGAGGGCGGCTACTTCCTCTGGGGCCAGCTTGCGGGCGTCGATTGCGACGCGCTGCTGCCGAAGGCCAACGAGGCCGGCGTGCCGTTCGTCAAGGGCAGCGACTTCTTCGTCGATGGCTCCGGCAAGGACCATCTGCGCCTCGCCTTCTCCGCGGTCAAGCCCGAGGAGATGGACGAGGGGATCAGCCGCCTGGCCCAGCTCATCTGAGGCAGCGCACCACCGCCGTCAGGGGTGACGACGGTGGTGGCGATGCCGCAGCAGCACCGTCCCGAGGATGCCGAGCACCAGGCCCAACCCGGCGCTCGCGAGCATCACCCAGATCAGTGCCGTTTCGGCTGAGGCGACGACGAACGAGACGTGTACCTGCTGGGTGTTGACCAGCGTGAAGGCCAGCAGGTAGATGAATACCACCGTGATGACCGTGAGCAGGATGTACGGCTTCGGGCTGCTCTTGTGCTCTTGGGTGGGGTGACGTTCGCTCATGTCGAAACTATAGCCATCTGCGTACATTGAACTTCAATAGCGGCGCTATGGACATGGTTCCGCACCGTGCGCCATCCGTCTGGGGTCCGCCCCGAGGGGGGCGCCGATCTCCTCTGCGGACGCGTCTCCGCCGTCAGCGGTGCCGGCGGTGCAGCAGCAGGAACGTCCCGAGGATGCCCAGCACGAGGCCGAGGACGGCGCACGCGATCATCACCCAGATCAGCGCGATCGAGGTGTTGACCGCGACGAACGACACATCGACCTGGTGCGTGTTGAGCAGCGAGAACGCCAGCAGGTAGACCAGCACGATGGTGACGATGACCAGCAGGATGTACGGCCTGCGCTCGCTCGTCTTCTTCGGGTTCGGGGTCTCGAGATCGCTCATGGGGGAGAACCGTAGCGGGGTGCTACGAGGCCTGCGCGACGAGCGGCTGCAGGGCGGTGGGGCGCTCGATCAGCCGTGCCTGCGGCGGCGGCACGAGGCCGTCGCGGCGCGCCGGTCGGAAGGTCGCGCAGGGTTCGGTGCGGGCCAGCGCGCACAGATCATGCGCGTGGAAGTAGCACTGATTGCAGGCGCGAACAGACACCGAGTGGGCTCCTCCAAGGAACGCGGGGTTGTCGGCGGAGCCTTCTCCGGCGACAGGGAGAGACTACGAAGGAGCGGAGATCCGGGCAAGTCACCGCCCCCCGTTTTCCCCGCAAAATGCGGCATTTGCCCGCGCGCGCTAGGTCGCTTCGGCGAGCGCATGCAGAGCGCCGGTGAAGTTCTCGACGGCGATGATCCTGAGACCGGCCACGTGCGCGGCCCGCGCCTCGTCGGCGTTGTCGCGCGGCACCAGGAAGATGTCGGCACCGGCACGGCGGGCGCCGATCGCCTTCTCGCCGATGCCGCCGATGGGACCGACCGTGCCGGTCATCGTGAGCGTCCCGGTGGCGGCCAC
The DNA here is from genome assembly GCA_947478745.1 of Actinomycetota bacterium. Lineage (GTDB taxonomy): Bacteria > Actinomycetota > Thermoleophilia > Gaiellales > F1-60-MAGs149 > F1-60-MAGs149. The sequence goes on along the minus strand of CANJXE010000023.1, from coordinate 13,834 downwards.
GCGGTGCCCGTTGAGGTTCGCGTAGTCCTTGCCGGCGCTGTAGATCTGCAGCGCGAAGGCGAGCCCGGCGGATGGCCCGCCGACGCCGTCGACGTGGAACGTGACGGTGCGCGCCGCCGCGATCCGATGCGCCTGCTGCGGCATGATCCCGAGGATCGGCGCGCCGGTGGAGGACGCAATGGTCTTGGCTGCGATCGACAGGAACCCGCCGTCGCGGTGCAGGCCGAGGTCCACCGTGTGCTCGGCGCCGACGGCCTTCAGCTCGGTGCGCAGCGACTCGATCGTCGTGACCTTCCGGTCCTCGGCGGTGAGGATGACGTCGCCGAGCGCGGCGCCCGCAGCTGCGATCGGCGCCTCCGGATCGATGCCGACGATCTGGACGCCCGCCGGGGTCACCACGACACGCTCACCGAGTGCGCGCAGGCCGACCACCTCCGCCGCGTCCTGCGACGAGTCCATCGCCATCGTGTCGATCTGCATGCGCTCCGTGTCGGACTCGCCCGGTGCCCGCACCGCGTGCTCGGGGACCAGCTGGCCGCCGTCAGCGACACCGAACCACGTCTCCCAGAGCGTTGCGTGGCGCACTCCCACCGTCGTGAAGTAGAGGCGTCCTGCTCCGGGCGGGGGGTTCTCCTCGCCCTGCAGCTCGACGACGCCGAGCGTGGGCTGGGCGGCGCGCGGCACGAAGGCGAAGTCGGAGGTCTCCTCCTGCAGCGCCCACATCGCGATGGCGCCGAACGCCACGGCTGCGAGGACGCCGAGGATCAGGGTGAGGCGGAGCGCGCGGGTCATCGGAGGGTGGTGGCAGCCATCTGCAGGGTTCTTCGCCGCCCAGTGCGGTTTGGCGCGTGCCTCTGATCATACGGCGCGACGGCGGTCGTCCGAACCCCTACAGTCATGCGCATGCACCAGCCGACTGACGCTCTCGCCGCGCCCCGCTTCACCGGGATCCGCACCTTCGCCCGCCTGCCGCACCTGCCGGAGATCGACGGCGCGGATGCGGCCATCTTCGGCATGCCGTGGGACGGCGGCACCTCGTTCCGCGCCGGCGCGCGCTTCGGCCCCGAGGCGATCCGCTCGGCATCGGCGCTGCTGCGCCCGTACAACCCGGCCCAGCGGCAGATGGTGTTCGGCCACCTGTCGTGCGTCGACGCCGGTGACGCCCCGACCGTGCCCGGCTACATCGAGGAGACGCTGCCGCGTATCGAGGCTTACGTGACGGGGATCTTGGAGCGCGGTGCGGTGCCGATCGGCCTCGGCGGCGATCACTCCGTGGCGCTCGCGGAGCTGCGCGCCGTCGCGAAGCAGCACGGCCCGGTCGCCTACGTCCAGCTGGACGCGCACCACGACCTCTGGGACTCGTACAACGGCATGCCGTACAACCACGGCACCTTCGCCAAGCGCGCGATCGAGGAGGGACTGATCGACCCCTCGAAGTCGTTCCAGGGTGGACAACGCGGCTCGCTGTACGGGCCCGAGGACTACGAGGTCGCCGACGAGCTCGGCATCCGCCTGGTGCCGTGGCTCGACCTGCGCCACTGGTCCGCGGAGGAGTTCGGTGCGGCGATCGCCGAGCGCGCGGGCGCTGCCCCGCTGTTCCTCTCGTTCGACATCGACTTCGTCGACCCCGGCCTCTGCCCGGGCACGGGCACCCCGGAGATCGGCGGCCCGACCGGCGAGCAGGCGCTCGATCTGGTCCGCGCGCTGCGCGGCCGCAACCTCGTCGGCGCCGACGTCGTCGAGGTCGCCCCGCAGTACGACGGGCCGGGGCAGCAGACGGCGCTGATGGCCGCGAACGTCGTCTACGAGATGCTGACGCTGCTCGCGCTCAACAAGAGCTGATCTGGATCCGGATCCAAATCTGCACGTTTTCGGTCAATTTGGATCCGGATCCAAACTGACGCCGGCACTGCTGGTCGCGAACGTGAGCTGATCTGGACCCGGGTCCAGATCAGCACGTTTTCGGTCAATGGAGACCCGGGTCCAAATCTGCACGTTTTCGGTCAATTTGGATCCGGGTCCAAATCTGCACGTTTTCTGCAAATCTGGACCCGGGTCCAAATCGGTCAGGAGCGGCAGACGCGCTCGGCGTCGGCGACCAGCGCGGCGACGAGGGCAGCATCGACCGGGTGGCCGCACTGGCGGGCGACGTTCGCGAGGATCTGGAAGCCGTGCGGTGTCAGGACGCTCTCGGGGTGGAACTGCACGCCCTCGATCGGCAGGGTCCGGTGCCGCAGGCCCATGATCAGGCCGTCGGTCAGACGCGCGGAGACGATCAGGTCGCTGCCGGCGGCGGGCTCGTCGGCGGCCAGCGCGTGGTAGCGGCCAGCGTCGAACGGGGAGGGGACGCCCGCCAGGAGGCCGGTGCCGTCGTGCTCGATGCGCGACGCGCTGCCGTGCAGGGCGTTCGCGTTCGGCCCTACGCGCCCGCCGAACGCGACGGCGATGCACTGGTGTCCGAGGCAGATGCCCAGCACGGGGATATCGCGGCCGAAGGTGCGGATGGCGGCCGTCGAGATGCCTGCCTCGTCGGGCCCCTGCGGGCCGGGCGAGACGATCAGGCCCGTGGGCCTGAGCGCCGCGATCTCGTCGAGCCGCGTGCTGTGCGACGGCACGACGCGCGCGGGCACGCCGAGCTCGTCGAGACGGTGCTGGATGTTGAGGACGAACGAGTCGCGGTTGTCGAGGATGACGATCACGGCAGCCCCCGCCAGGTCGTATGCAGGGCGTCGAAGAGCGGATCGCGTGCCAAGGGCGTGTCGTCGACCGCGGCGATCGGGATCACGCCGCGCCCGGCCGTCAGCACTGCCGCGCCGCGGGCCGCAAGGAGCTCGGCCAGCGGGACGTCGGCCTCGACCGCGCCCGTGACGTCGACGGCCCAGCTGCGCGTCACGCTCGCCAGGATCCCCCGCAGTCGCGGCACGACGAGCGTGCCGTCGACGCGCAGGACAAGCACCCCGGCGCGCGTCGTCTCGCCGACGAGCCCGTCGGCGGACACGAGCAGCACCTCGTCGCCGCCATGCTCGGCCTCGATCGCCTCGGCCCACGAGCGATCGGCGAGCTTGATGCGTCGGATGTCCAGCTCGGGGTCGTAGCCCGTGTGGGTGGGAAGGCGCACGGGCGCCGTCGAGCGCGGCGCGCGGGTTGTCACCGTGAGGCCCTCGTCGGCGACGTCGACGCGCATCACGAACGGCTGGTCGTCGCGAGCGCAGAGGTCGGTCAGGATCGCGTCGAGCTCGGCGACCTGCTCCGGCGAGCCACCCGATGCGCCCAGGCGCGCCAGATGCCGCTCGCGCAGGCGGATGCGCCCGTCCTCGACGAGTGCGGTCTCAAAGACGGAGATCACGATTCCCACCCGGCCAGCGTGGCGCGCGTGGCGGTGAGGAACGGGCGCGCCTTGACGATGGTCTCCTCGGCCTCCTCCGCCGGGTCCGACAGGAGCGTGACGGCGCCGCCCGCGCCGTAGCGCGCCTCGCCGTCGGCGACGGTTGCGGTGCGGATCGCGATGCTCGCGGTCAGCGCGCGACGCGCCGGCTCGTAGGCGAAGACGCTGCCGCAGTAGAACCCGCGCGCGTCGGCCTCGAGGCGATCGATCAGCTCCATCGCGCGGCGCTTGGGTGCGCCGGTGATGGAGCCGCCGGGGAAGCACGACACCAGCACGTCGGGCAGGCGCACGTCCTCGCGCACGGTCGCCTGGACGGCGCTGACGAGGTGCATCACGTTCTCGGTGCGCTCGAGCTCGCAGAGCGCGGTCACGCGCACCGATCCAGGCTCGGCCGTGGCGGTGAGATCGTTGCGCAGGAGGTCCACGATCATCACGTTCTCGGCGCGATCCTTCGCCGATGCGCTGAGGTCGGCGGCCAGCGCCGCGTCGTCGTCCGGCGTCGCGCCGCGGCGGCGCGTGCCCTTGATCGGCCGCGTCTCGACCGTGCTGTCCTGCGCGCGGAGGAACACCTCGGGTGAGACGCTGGCGATCTCGACGCCGTCTCCCGCGAGGTACGCCGCGTGGTCGGCCGGCGCGGCTGCGACGAGCCGCTCGAAGAGGTCCCAGCCGCCGCCCTGCCACGGCACCCGCACGATGTGGGCGAGGTTGACCTCGAAGGCCTCGCCGGCGCTGATCAGCCGCTGGACTTCGCGGACGCGCTCGGCGAACTGCGTGCGCGTCAGCCCCGATGTGGCGGTGCGCTCGGCCAGCTCGGCCAGCTCGGCCGGCGGGTCGTCGCCCTCGATGGCGCGGGTCAGGACGGTGCGGGTCGGGCCGTCGGGCCCGAGCACCTCCCAGCCGCCGCTCGCCTCGTCGTGGACGGCGTAGGTGCGGTGGTAGTGCGCCAGCAGCGCTGGGTCGCGGGCCGGGTGACGCTGCGTGATCCCGAGCAGATCGAGGCCCGCGTCGTAGGCGATCGCGCCGATCCAGATGCCCTCGCCGTGTGCCTCGTGGACGAGCCGCGGCCCGATCGCGGGGAGGCCCGCGCCCGTCTCGAGCTGGATCGTCGCGTCGGGCGCCACGGCCAGCAGCGAGCGCGAGCCGAACGGCGTCTGGTGTGCACTCAGGAGCAGCGTGGGGCGGTGGCCGTCGGCGAGCAGGCGGCGGGCGGCGCCGAGCGGAGTCGACATGCCGGTCAGGGTATCCCACCGGCCGCGGCCGCAGGGCCTCGGCCTGCGATTGATCAGGCATGACTCCCCTGCTGATCGTCTCCGGCGCGTCCCGTGGCATCGGGCGCGCCATCGCCGAGCGTGCCCTGGCGCGCGGGTTCTCCGTGGGTGCGGTGGCCCGCACGGCCGAGGACCTGGCCACGCTGCAGGCGTTGGCGCCCGATCGCGTCGAGGTTGCCGTCGCCGACGTGCGCGATGCGGCGGCCGTCGCCGCGGGCGCGCAGGCCGCGATCGCGCGTTTCGGCGCGCCGACCCTCGTCGTCGCCGCCGCCGGTCTGCTGGGGCCGATCGACCGGCCGTGGCTGCTCGACGGCGACGCGCTGGCGGAGACGCTCGCGGTGACGGTTGCGGGCACGGCGAACCTGGCCGCCGCGACCGTGCCGGCGATGCTGGCCGCCGAGCGGGGCACGTTCGTCGCGATCTCGGCCTCGAGCGCCACGCGCGTGTTCGCCGGCTGGGCCGCGTACGGCGCCGCCAAGGCAGGGCTCGACGCCTACATCCGCTACCTCGCCGAGGAGGCCGGGCCGTCCTTGACGGCGTTCTCGTTCGTCCCCGGTCTCACGGACACCGCGATGCAGGCCGGGCTGCGCGCCGTCGACGCAGAGCGCTTTCCCCAGGTGGACCAGTTCCGACGCTGGCACGAGCGCGGCATTGCGAAGCAGCCGGCAGCGGTGGCCGACGCGCTGGAGCTCGCCCTCGCGCTGCCCCGCGAGGAGCTGCACGGCCAGGTGGTCGAGGCTGACGCGCTCTTGAAGGCGCAGGCTCAGGCCGCGCGCCGCGCCGAGGCCTGAGCCTGCAGCACGCGGTACAGCCGGTAAGACCCGAGAGCGACGATCGGCACGGTCAGCGCGTTGGCGATCAGCCCGAAGACCGAGGTGGCGATGTCCTGCAGCCGGCCGCTGGGGAAGGCCAGGCCGGCGCTCGAGAAGACGACGGCGATCAGCAGCGCGAGCAGCGACAGCAGGACGACGACGCCGAGCGTGCGCAGCCAGTTGCCGCGCGTCAGCGAAGCGGAGCGCCGCAGCGCGGTGCCGCCCTGCGCATCGCCCGTCACGACCGCGACCGTGGCGACCGTCAGGCGCACGCCGTTGAGGAGCGCCGAGCCGATCAGCACGCCGATGCCCATCGTCATGATCGTGGACGAGCCCGCGGCGTAGCCGGCGAGGATCAGCGCGCCCGGCAGCGCGACGATCACGATCAGCACCAGCACCTGCGTGGCGACGTAGGGGACGAGTGATCCGAACGCGGCCCCGGCCTCCCGCCGGGTGCTCGCCTCGCCCGTCTGCTCGAACGACATGGCAGAGCGGATGATCAGGATCGACGCCAGCGGCACGAACAGGAGCAGCGAGCCGACGGCGTCGATGATCGCCAGCCCCTGCTGCGCGCTCGACGAGTCGGGCACGGCGAGTTCCAGCACCAGCAGGGCGATGGTGAAGGGCAGGAAGACCAGGAACGAGGCCACCACGACCTGCCGGAACAGCCGTCCGTACAGGGAGAGCGTCTCGCGGATGACCTGACGGACCATGGGACAAGGCTAGCCGTGCGACTCCGCCGCATGCGCTGTGGGCGCGAAACACCATGCAATGGCAGAGAAACGACGCATCGTGGCGCTTGTCACGTCCTTGCGGGCATCCGCCTGCGCACGTACTCTGCGGAAACGCGCGGCATCGCCGTGCACTGCTTTCGGAGGTTCCTGATGATTCGACATGATGTGATCGTCCTCGGTGCGGGCTTGGCCGGCATGCGCGCTGCGATCGAGGCGAAGCGAGCGGGCGTCGACGTCGCCGTCATCTCGAAGCTGCACCCCACGCGGTCCCATTCCGGCGCGGCGGAGGGCGGCATCAACGCCGCACTCGGCAACGCGACGGAGGATTCCCCGGAGAGCCATGCCTTCGACACGGTCAAGGGCTCGGATTACCTGGGCGACCAGGACGCGATCGAGATCTTCGCCCGCGAGGCGCCGGACGACATCTACGAGCTCGAGCACATGGGCGCCATCTTCACGCGCGCTGCCGACGGCAAGCTCGCGCAGCGCCCGTTCGGCGCCGCTGGCGCGCCGCGCACGATCTACTCGGCCGATATCACCGGTCACGTGCTGATCCACGTGCTCTACGAGCAGCTGGTCAAGCACGACATCAAGGTCTACGAGGAGTTCTTCGCCACGCAGGTCGTCGTTGACGGCGGCCAGTGCGCCGGCGTCATCGCCTGGGACACCCAGCGCGGTGGCCTGCACGCGATCCAGGCCAACCACGTCATCCTCGCGACGGGCGGCGTCGGGCGCATGTACTACGGCACGACGAACGCCTTTGCCTGCACCGGTGACGGCATGTCGCTGGCCTGGAACGCCGGCGTGGCGCTGAAGGACATGGAGTTCCTCCAGTTCCACCCCACGACGCTCAAGAGCAACGGCGTCCTGATCACCGAGGGCTGCCGCGGCGAGGGCGGGTACCTCCGCAACAAGGACGGCGACCGCTTCATGGTCGGCGACGCGCCCAACGCGATGGAGCTTGCCTCCCGCGACGTCGTGTCCCGCGCGGAGTGGAAGGAGATCGCCGACGGCCGCGGCGTCGACGGCTGCGTGCTGCTCGACCTCACGCACCTCGGCTGGAAGAAGCTGCAGTCCCGCCTGCCGGGCTCCCGCGAGCTGGCCATGGACTACGCCGGCGTCGATCCGATCCAGCAGCCGATCCCGGTGCGCCCTGGCGCCCACTACATGATGGGCGGCGTCGACTGCGACCTGTGGGGCGAGACGCGCGTGCCGGGCCTCTGGGCCGCCGGCGAGGTCGCCTGCATCTCGATCCACGGGGCGAACCGCCTCGGCGGCAACTCGCTGATGGAGACGATCGTGTTCGGCCGCCGTGCCGGTCAGGCCGCTGCCGAGCGCGTCAAGGAGCAGGGCGACACGGGCGCGCGCATCGAAGCCTCGGTCCTCGCCGACGAGGATCGCCGCATCGCGGGCATCGTCGGCAACTCCGAGGGCGAGCGTCCCGGCGCCCTCCGCGAGGAGCTCGCCAAGACGATGTACGACAAGGCGGGCGTGTACCGCACCGAGGCCGCCCTGGCCGAATGCCAGGACAAGGTCCTCGAGCTGCGCGAACGCGCCAAGACGCTGAAGATCGACGATCACGGCTCGATCTTCAACACCGACCTCACGCAGGCGCTCGAGCTCAACTCGCTGCTCGAGTGCGCCGACTGCCTCGTCACGAGCGCACTGGCCCGCAAGGAGAGCCGTGGAGCCCACTCGCGCCTCGACTTCACCGAGCGCGACGATGACACGTGGTTGAAGCACACGCTCAACTGGAACGACAACGGCCAGGTCCGTCTGGACTACAAGCCCGTCACGATCACCAAGCATCAGCCCTTGGCGCGGAGCTACTGAGATGACCGAGATCAAGAACGCGCACTTCACCACCCTCAAGGGTGCGTACGACACCGAGAAGATGGATGCCACGCTGCGCGTGCGCCGCTACGACCCGGAGACGAAGAAGTCCCGCTTCGACACCTTCACGGTGACGATCCCTGTGACGGCCTCGGTGCTCGATGCGCTCGACGCGATCAAGGACATCCACGACGGCTCGCTCTCGTACCGCAAGTCCTGCCGGATGGCGGTCTGCGGCTCCTGCGGCATGCGCGTCGATGGCGGTGCGGCCCTGGCCTGCAAGACGCCGATGAAGAAGTTCGTCGACGCCGGTCACACGATCACGGTCTCGCCGATGGGCAACCTGCCCGTCATCAAGGACCTCGTCGTCGACATGGCGCCGTTCTGGCAGAAGATCCGCGCGGTCAAGCCGTACCTCGACACGCTCGACGTCGACGTCCCGGCCAAGGAGTGGCGCGTGGCGCCGGAGGACGGCGACCTGATCCACAAGGAGTCGCTCTGCATCCTCTGCGGCTGCTGCGTCTCCGAGTGCAACTCGATGGAGTCGGATCCAGAGTTCCTCGGACCCGCAGCGCTCGCCAAGGCCTACCGCTTCATCGGCGACTCCCGCGACAAGGACACCCGCGAGCGCCTGCGCGACCTCAACGGGGCGCACGGCATCTGGGACTGCACCCGCTGCTACTTCTGCAACCAGCGCTGCCCCAAGCACGTCGATCCGCGCGACGCAATCGCCAAGCTCGGCGCCGAGTCCTTCAAGGAGGGCTTCACGCGCGATGAGGGCGCCAAGCACGCGAAGGTGTTCGTCGACTCGACGTACAAGGGCGGCTATCTCCGCGAGACGGAGCTGGTGCCGAAGACGATCGGGCCGATCAATGCCATCAAGGACATCCCGTTCGCGCTCCAGCTCGCGCGCGCCGGCAAGATTCCGAACCCCCTGAGCCCGCATAAGGCGAAGGACAATGACGAGGTCAAGCGGCTCTGGAAGCTGCTTGAGAAGGAGGCGAAGGGACAGCCGCGGCGCGCCACGGCCAAGCATCCCGACGCCGTCCAGGGAGACTGACCATGCAGGATCGTTACGCCTATTACCCCGGTTGCCTTGCCAGCCTGTCGCAGAAGGAGCTCGACTCCTCGACGCGCGCGATCGCCAAGAAGCTGGAGATCGAGCTCGTCGAGATGCCCAGCGTCACGTGCTGTGGCGCCGGCGACATCCACGAGGCCAAGCCGGACTACTACCTGCACATCTCCGCGCGCATCCTCGGCCAGGCCGAGCAGATGGGCTGCGACACGATCCTCACGATCTGCAACGTCTGCACCCTCAACCTGCGCCAGGCCAACAAGGCCCTGCAGGAGGACAAGGCGGTGCTGGCTCGCGTCAACGACAACCTGATGCAGGTTGGCGCCGCGACGTACCAGGGTGGCGTCGACATTCGTCACCTCCTCTGGGAGGTCTCGGCCGGTGAGGGCTACGACCGCTTCAAGAGCATTGCCGTCAAGAGCCTCGAGGGCCTCAAGGTCGCGCCGTTCTACGGCTGCCAGATCCTGCGCCCGGCGAAGATTCTGGGCTTCGAGGACTCGGATCGTCCCCAGTCGCTCGAGCGCCTGATCACCGCCTGCGGTGCCGAGCCGATCGACTATCCCGCCAAGGTCAAGTGCTGCGGGTTCCCGATCGTCCTCGCCCGTGAGGACGTGGCTCTCGGCGAGCTGGTCCAGCCGCTGCAGCAGGCCAAGGAGGCCGGCGCCGACGTCATCGTCACGCCGTGTCCGCTCTGCCACCTGTCGCTCGACGCCTGGCAGCGCAAGGCATCCGCCTTCGCCGGCAACGACTTCCAGATCCCGATCCTGCATCTCGCCCAGCTCTTGGGCGCTGCCGCCGGCATCTCGGAGTCCGAGCTCAAGTTCAAGCGCCACGTCACGCGCCTGACTCCCGAGGTCAAGGGCAAGCTCAAGCTGCCCTCGGTCGTCGGCATCGAGGCCTAAGCCCGGCCACTCGGGCCGTCCGGTAGGCTTGGCCTCGTGGGCCTGAAGTCGAAGATCATCCAGCAGGGCGCCACTGCGGCGTACAACGCTGCGCGCTCGCCGAAGGCATACGCGTTCGCGACGCAGGCGACCCCGTTCCTCCGCAACGGCGTCACCGGTGCGATCGTCAGCGGGGCGACCCGCAACGCGTCGATCAGCGCGATCACGGAGGTCGCCAGCCTCAGCGTGGGGCCGCTGATCGAGCGGATCGGCTCGGGCATGCTCACGACGATCGACTTCGCCGTCGGCCAGTTCGCCAGCAGCGCGGCGGTCCGCGCCGACGTCACGCGCGTGGTGCGCAGCGAGCTCGATGAGCGCGCCCTCGAGCGCCAGGTCGTGCGCGATGCGGCGTGGAAGGGCGCGGCGCGCGGTGCGGTCAGCGCAATTCCGGCCGTGATTCCCGCTGCCGGCACTGCCGTGGAGCTCGCGGCTGCCGTCGCGGATCAGATGGTGCGCACGGTCGCCGAGGCCCGCATGGTCCTCGCGCTTGCGCACCTGCGCGGTCTCGATGTGCAGCAGACCGAGCTGCGCCGCCTCGACATCCTGTTGGTGCTGGGCCTCGCGGCCGGGGCCGCCGAGATCGATGGCAGCATCATCCGCGTGCAGGAGCTCGAGATCTCCGTGGCCGAGCTGCAGTCGGGCACGATCCCGCCGGAGGCCGCGCTTGCCCTCGGCACCGCCGTGGGCACCGACATCGTGGCGAACATCGCCCGCCGTCGCACCGCCGGCGTGCTGCTGCGTCTGCTGCCCGGCGGCATGTCCGTCGTCGCTGCGGCGTGGTACGACTGGCGCGCGACCGGAAGCACGGGCAAGCACGCCGTCGAGTACTTCGACGTGGTTGCTCCGTTGACGAACCCGGCATAGACCGCGCGCATCTGGCCCGGCTCGGGTCGGGCAGGGTGGAGGCATGCCACCGCGCCGCTCCACGCTCCTGATCCTCGCGCTCCTCGTGGCGGCGATCATCATCGCCCGGCTGGTCCCCGTGTCCTCGCAGCCGACGGCGGCGGCTCCCTCGACGGGGCCGGTGGTCGCCGGTCCGGGCCTCGTCGTCGAGGTGCTCGACGGCGATACGGTTCGCATCCAGATGGCGGGCTACGAGGGCCCGGTGCGCATCGTCGGCATCGACACGCCCGAGATCGAGCACCCCGGCAGGCCCGCGGGCTGTTTCGGCACGCAGGCAGCAGACGCCACGCGGGCCTGGCTGCTGGATCGCGTCGTCGACGTGCAGCCCGCCATCGAGCAGCGCGACCGCTACGAGCGGCTGCTCGCGCGCATCGTCCCGCGCGACGGGCCGATCGCGGGCCGCGATCTGTCGCGCACCCTCGCGCTCTCGGGCTTCGCCCGCGAGCTGGCGATCGCACCCAACACCGACGACGCGCCCGCCATCGCCCAGCAGGTCGCCATCGCCCAGCGCGAGGCTCGCGGCCTGTGGGCGGCGTGCGGATTCGCCGCCGCGTTCCCCGGAAAGGAGCCTGCGGGCGGCAAGTAGGCTGTGGGGGTGCGCCTGCTGCCCCTTCTCGGAATCGCCGCCCTCGGTCTGGGCGCGGGCATGGCCGAGGCGATCTCGGTCGTTCGGCTGGAGCGGGAGCTCCCCATTCCCGACCTCGATCCGCGCCTGCACGGGCTGCGCATAGCCCACGTCTCCGACCTGCACCTCGGCGCTCCCGGCGTCAACCTCCGTGCCGCCCGGCGAGCGGAGGCGCTGCTGGCAGAGGCTGCGCCCGACCTGATTGCGATCACCGGCGACCAGCTGAGCCACGAGCGCGGCGCCCACCAGCTGCTGCGCTTCCTGCGTGGCCTCCAGGCGCCGCTCGGGGTGTTCGCCGTGCTCGGCAATCACGACCTCGGCTACGTCCGCGACCCATTCTCCAAGGCGGGACCGGTGCCCGACTACGCGTCGGCTGGCGTCCAGCTGCTCCGCGACGAGACCGTCGAGGTTCAGCGGGCGGGGGCGCGCATCGCGATCAGCGGCATCGAGCCGCGTCGGCAGGAGGGACCGCAGGTCCTGCCGCCGCACGGCCAGCCGCTCCTCGTCCCGTGGCCCGAGACGAACGCCGAGCTCCATGTCGTCCTCTCGCACTACCCGGATCTGTTCGACGAGCTGCCGCCCGGCGCACGTGATCTCGTGCTGGCCGGGCACCTCCACGGTGGTCAGATCTGCGTTCCCTGGCCCTCGGGCCGGATCCGGCTGTCGCAGCTGAATCACGCGTACAGCGAGGGCGTCTTCCGGCGCGGTGACGCGACCATGCACGTCTCCCGTGGCGTCGGCACGACCTTCGTGCCCGTGCGCTTCCTCGCCCGCCCCGAGATCACGATCCTCACCCTCGTCGCCACCTAGGATCAGGGCATGGCGATCACGTCCCTCGTCCGCGCCTCGCTCCACGACGCGCCCGGGCCGTGCCGGAACTGCACGTGGTGGCAGGGTGGCCCGCGAGGGGTGGACAAGGAGCGCTGGGCGGCGGGTATCGAAGCGCGCTTTGGCGCCTGGGGGATGCTCTGTCGCGAGGACGACCGCACGATCGGCATCGTGCAGTACGGGCCGTCGGCGGACTTTCCGCACGCGCGGCGGCTGCCCGCCGGCCCACCATCCCCCGATGCGATCCTGATCACGTGCGCGTTGGTCGAGCCCTCAGCCGGTCCATGGGTCGTCCAGCATCTCCTGCTCGCGGTGGCCGGGGAGACCCGCGACCGTGGCCTGATCGCGCTCGAGGCCTACGCCACCCCGGTCGAACGGCCCGACGCCCCGCATCTCGTACCGCTGCCGCGTGCGGCGCTCGAGGAGCTCGGCTTCGTGCCCGTGCGCGAGCTCGGTGGAGTCGCCCTCATGCGGCTCGACCTGCGGGGATTGATCACGGTGCCTGCGGAACAGGACTCGGTGCTCGCGCGCGTGCGCGGGCGGCTCATTGAGCGGCGTGCCAAGCGGGTGCCGGTGCGGTCCTGACCGATCGTCTCCCAGGCCAGCCGCCCCGGTGGGGGCGGCTGGTTCCTGAGGGGGAGAGAGATGCAGGCTGCGAGGGCGGGACCACACGCAGCGCGGTGGAAAGCATCCTGCAGCCTGCACGGGGAGTCTCTTCCTCGTACAGAACCGGTCATGAGGGGTTTCTGCGCGACGGCGTGCGGGTGAATGCGGAGCCAAACGACCCTGCGCGAGGACGCAGTTGGTGCGGGAGGAGGCCCCGATGCTCCACGCCAGCCGCTCCCGGGTGAGGGGAGCGGCTACCTCCTGAGAGAATGGGAGGCACAGGTTGCATGGCTGGACCGCACGGGAGACGGGCAGAGAGCACGTCAGCAACCTGTGAGCAAGAGCATCGCCCATAGGGCCGGGCGGGGATCGGTAGTCGGTGCGGGTGGATGCGCGGTGGAGTACGGGCGGGGCGTTGGATGGTGGTGGCGCCGTTTTTTGAGTGCGCAGGAGCAGTTCTGTGATGTCGGGGTGGAGCAGATCACGGTGTCTCGGCTCGGGAAGCGGAGAGGAGGGGTTGTCCGCGCTGCGCGCGGACCGTGTTTCTGCGGGAGGAAGTTGTGGGTCACGATCGGCTAACCAAACGCTTCGCGTTTGGGCCGATAGTTCCCCGCAATCTGCGGCGCTCTCTTCTCAGTTCGCTAGGAGCAGTTCTGCGATGTTGGGGTGGAGCAGATCACGGTGTCTCGGCTCGGGAATCGGAGAGGAGGGGTTGCCCGCGCTGCGCGCGGACCGCGTTTCTGCGGGAGGAGATTGTGACTCGCAATTGGCTACCCAAACGCTGCGCGTTTGGGCCAATGGCTCGTCGCAACTTGCGGCGTTCT
>CANJXE010000022.1 GCA_947478745.1 Actinomycetota bacterium | reverse complement strand
CTGGTCCGGCACACGAGCGGCTTCGCCCTCGCCGAGATCGACCTCGAGATGCGCGGCGAGGGCCGCCTGCTCGGCGAGGCCCAGAGCGGCCGCACCGACCTGCGCTACGCCCGCCTGCACAGCGATCGCCGCCTGCTCGACCGCGCCCGCGACGACGCCGCGCGCCTGCTCCGCGAGGGCGGCGACGAGATCCTCGAGCTGGCGGCCGACGAGCGCTTCGGCGACCTGATCGCCGCGCTCCGCCGAGCGTGATCAGCTTTGCTTTGGGGTCAGACCCTCATGCAAAGTTGGAGAAGACTGAAGCGAGCAGACCGTTCGACAACTTTGCATAAGGGTCTGACCCCAAAGCAAAGCTGATCCCGGCTATCGCGCCGCGGCAGCCAGGCCGGCCGCCCACGCGGGCCGCGCCCAGGCCGCCTGCAGCCGCGCGGCCAGCAGCGGCCAGGCCGTGAGGTCGACCGGCAGCTTCGGTGCTGTCGCGAAGCGTCCGGGGCAACTTTGCTTAGGGGTCAGACCCTTACGCAAAGTTGCCGAATCGTCCTCCCGCTTTGGGTGTCTTCGCCTTTGCTTAGGGGTCAGACCCTCATGCAAAGTTGCCGAATCGTCCTCCCGCTTCAGGCGTCTTCAACATTGCATGAGGGTCTGACCCCTAAGCAACGTTGATCCCCCGAGCGCGTCGACGCCCGGCCGCGATACCCTCAGGGCATGCGCATCGTTGCCGGCCAGCACCGCTCGCGCCGTCTCGCCGTCCCCCCGGGGAAGGGCGTGCGGCCGACCTCCGATCGGGCCCGCGAGGCGATCTTCGCGTCGCTCGGCCCGGCCGTCGTCGATGCGCGCGTGCTCGACCTGTTCGCGGGGTCGGGCGCGATGGGCCTCGAGGCGCTGTCGCGCGGGGCGGCCCACTGCCGCTTCGTGGAGCGAGACGGCCAGGCGCTCGCGGTGGTCCGGACCAACGTCGAGGAGCTCGGCGAGGGCGAGCGCTCGACGCTCGAGAAAGCCGATGCGCTGACGGCGCTCAGGCGGCTGGTCGCGGCGGGCGAGGCGTTCGACCTGATCATCGTCGACCCGCCGTACGACGCCGTCGCGGAGCTCGCGCCGGCCCTCGCGACGCTGCTGCCGCAGGCGCTGGCACCCGCCGGACGCATCGTCCTTGAGACCGCTGCCAAGGGCGGTTTCGACATCCCCGGCCTCGAGGAGCGGTACAACCGCCGCATCGCAGCCGCCCGGATCGTCATCCTTGGGTCTGCATGAGCCAGCGCATCGCCATCTGTCCCGGATCGTACGACCCGGTCACGCTCGGACACGTCGACATCATTCGGCGTGCCTCGACGCTCTTCGACGAGGTCGTCGTGGGCGTCGTGCGTCGGCCGAAGCACAAGGAACCGCTGATCCCGGCTGACGAGCGCGTCGAGCTCCTGCAGGAATCGCTTGCAGCGGTGCCGAACGTCAGTGTGGAGACATTCACGGATCTCGTCGTCGAGTTCGCCCGCGCCCGTGGTGCGTGCGCGCTCGTCAAGGGGCTTCGCGCGGTCTCCGACTTCGAGTGGGAATTCCAGATGCAGCAGCTCAATCATCACCTCGCCGCGGAGATCGAGACGGTGTACCTGGCCGCTTCGGGGCCGCTGTCCTTCGTCTCCTCGAGCGGCGTACGCGAGATCGCCGAGTTCAACGGCTCGATCGAGAATCTCGTTCCACCGTGTGTCGTCCGCTGGTTCGACGACCATCCGACGTCACGTAGCATGTGAAGGAGTCTTCATGGATGTCCTCGTTCTCATTGACAAGCTCGACGAGCTTGTCCACAACGCCAAAGCCGTCCCGCTGACGGATCAGGTCCGCATCGATCGCGAGGAGATCTGGGAGATCCTCGACCAGATGCGCGCGACGATCCCGGACGAGATCAAGCAGGCGCGCTGGATCGTCAAGGAGCGTCAGGAGATGCTCGGCGAGGCCAAGCGCGAGTCCGAGCGCATCGTCGTCGAGGCGCGGGAGATCGCGCAGCGCGAGGCGTCACAGCAGGAGGTCGTGCGGCTGGCCGAGCGCCAGGCGCAGGAGATCCTCGAGAACGCCCGCAACCGCGAGCGCGAGATTCGGCTCGGCGCAGAGGACTACGCCGACGAGATCCTCGGCACGCTCGAGAACAACCTCGGCAAGTTCCTCGGTGCCGTCCAGCGCGGCCGCGGCCAGCTGGCCAGCGCATCGCCGGAGCGCACGTCGGGTGGCTCCGCGCAGTTCACCGAGATCACAACCTGATCTCGGCGAGGCAGGGCCGGGCATGATCGATATCTCGCAGCTCCGGCTCGAGCCGGGCGTCGAGCGCTCGGTCGAGGTTCCGGTTGCGGTGCCCCAGCTCGAGCTCGGCGGTGTCGCGTACCACGCACCCGCCGCGCCGCCGATCGCGCGCGTCGACATCACCCGCGTGATCTCCGGGCTGCTGATGCGCCTGCGGCTGCACACGACGATCAGCGGCCCGTGCCATCGCTGCCTCGAGGAGGCCACGGTGCCCGTCTCGATCGACGCCCGCGAGTACCAGTCGGATCATCCGGCGCCCGGGGCGGAGGCCGAGGAGGTCTGCGACTACCTGCAGGGCGACGAGCTCGACATCAGCACGTGGGCGGCTGACGCGATCGTCCTCTCGATGCCGCACAAGATCCTCTGCAAGGAGGACTGCGAGGGGCTCTGCCCGTCGTGCGGGACGAACCTCAATACGGCTGAGTGCACGTGCCCGCCGCCCGAGGTGGAGAGCCGCTGGAGCGCGCTCCAACAGCTCGTCGACGACGCTCCTGAGGGGTAGTGCCACCGCCCCGGGGCGGTGTCCGCTAGGCTGCCCCGCGATATGGCAGTCCCGAAACGGAAAACCTCCAAGGCCCGCCGCGACAAGCGTCGCGCAACGCACAAGATCGCCACTCCCATCGTGGCGACCTGCACCGTCTGTTCGGCACCGAAACTGCCGCATCGTGTGTGCCCGAGCTGCGGAACGTACCGCGGCAAGCGGTACATCATCGATAACGCTCCCCTGGCGTAAGTCATGGGCGTCGTCATCGCGGTAGACGCGATGGGGGGCGATACCGCGCCGCAGACCGTTGTAGAAGGCGTGCGCGCCGCTGTGGCCAGCGCCGAGCTGTCCGTGCTGCTCGTGGGTGATGCTGCCGTGCTCGGTCCGCTCGTGGGCGACACTGAGCGCATCGAGATCCGGCACGCCGCGAGCGTCGTGCGCCAGGATGCCGATCCGGCCGAGTCCGTGCGTCGTGATGGCGACTCCTCGATCGTCGTCGCGGCCCGTGCCGTGCGGGCGGGGGAGGCCCAGGCGCTGGTCTCAGCCGGCCACTCCGGTGCCACGCTCGCCGCCGCCGCGCTGATCATCGGACGCGCACCCGGCGTCATCCGTCCCGGACTGGCGGCGGTCCTACCGGGCTCGGCTCGCCCCACCGTGCTGATGGACGCCGGCGCCAACATGGACACGACGCCGCAGCAGCTGCTGCAGTTCGCGCACCTCGGCAGCGCCTTCGCCGAGCACCTCCTGCACATCGACGCGCCCACCTGCGGTCTGCTGACGATCGGCGAGGAGCCCGGCAAGGGCGATGCCCGCGCCAAGGAGGCCCACGCGCTGCTCGCCGCCGACGGTGGACTCATCTACCGCGGCAGCGTCGAGGGACGCGACCTGCTGACCTCCCGCGTCGATGTGATCGTCTCGGACGGCTTCACCGGCAACGTCGCGCTGAAGACCTGCGAGGGCACGGCGCGCGAGGCGTTCCTCCGCGTGCGCGGCGAGGCGACGGGCCTGCGCGCCACGCTCGGCGCGCTCCTGCTGCGGCCCGCGCTGCGCCGCGTGCGCGACAGCCTCGACCCCGATACCTACGGCGGCGGCCACCTGCTCGGCACGAATGCCGTCACCGTCGTGGCCCACGGATCGGCGCGGCCGCGGGGCATCGCGCAGGCCTGCCGCTACGCCGCCGAGGGCGTGGAACGCGATCTCGTGGGCGCGATCGCCGCGCGCATCCGGTAGCGCGGCTCTGCCCGCCTGCTAGTGTCAGCGCGTCCACACGACTTCGAAAACAAGGCAGGGTGCAGTGGCTGATCGCGCAGTAGTTCTTGGCAAGGTGCAGGAGATTCTCGTCGAGCGTCTCGACGTCGACCCGGCAGACATCGTCGAGAGCGCTCACATGCGCGACGACCTGCAGGCCGACTCGCTCGACCTGGTCGAGCTGATCATGGACCTCGAGGAGGGCTTCGGCGTGAAGATCTCCGACGAGGAGGCCCAGTCGATCGGTACCGTCGGCGAGGCCGTTGACTTCATCGTCGCCCGCGCTGACTGATCTCGCGGGCCCGATTGCACGGCGACTCGACGCCCTGGCGGCCGAGTCGCGCACCCGTGCGCTGACGCACGCGAGCTGGGCTGCGTCGCCCGGTGACTCGTATGAGCGATACGAGTTGCTGGGCGACGCGGTGCTCGACCTCGCGCTCGGCGCCTACCTGCTGGACCGCTATCCGGATGCCACCGAGGGTGAGCTGTCCCGGATCAAGAACCAGCTCCGCTCGGCCCGCTTCTGCGCCGTCGTGGCCCGCAACGAGGGACTCGGCGCGCGGATGGCCGCCGCGCTGGTCGGCACCAATCAGGAGTACGGCGCGGCGGCGCTTGCGCTCAACCGCTCCGTGCTCGCCGATCTGACCGAGGCCGCGCTCGGCGCGATCTTCCTCGAGACCGGCTGGGACGCGGCCCGCGCGGCCGCCGTCGAGGCCTTCGCGCCGCTCACCGAGCATGCCGTCGATCCCCGTGTCGACCCCAAGACGGCCCTGCAGGAGCTGCTGCAGCGTCGGGGTCGCCGTGTAGCGTACGACCTTGTGGAGGAGACCGGACCAGCGCACGCACGCCACTATCGCGCCGTGGCGATCGTCGATGGCGACGTCCGGGGCGAGGGCGAGGGCACGTCGCGACGGGCCGCCGAGCAGAACGCCGCGCGCCGCGCGATGCGCTCGCTGGAGGGACCCGGCGCATGAGGCTCACGCGCATCCGCATCAAGGGCTTCAAGAGCTTCGCGGACGAGACGGTGATGCAGTTCGACCGCGGCGTCGGCGTCATCGTCGGCCCCAACGGCTCCGGCAAGTCGAACATCGCCGAGTCGCTGCGCTGGGCGATGGCCTCGCAGGCGCCGAGCGAGGTGCGCGTCGCGACGGGCATCGACGTCCTCTTCAGCGGGTCTGAGGGCCGCGCCGCCGCGGGTGTCGCCGAGGTGGAACTCGTCCTCGAGGACGAGGGCGGTGTCGCGCCGGGTGGACGCCCCGAGCTGTCGATTCTGCGCCGCCTCAGCCGCGATGGCGAGAGCCAGTACATGCTCAACCGCGTCCCGGTGCGCCGGCTCGACGTGCACGAGGTGCTGGCCGACATCGGCCTCGGCAAGGACAGCCACGCGATCATCGGACAGAACCAGGTCGACCAGGTGCTGCTCGCCAGCCCGACGGTGCGCCGCGGGCTGATCGAGGAGGTGGCGGGCCTCGGCAAGTTCAAGCGCCGCCGCATTCGCGCGCAGCAGAAGCTCAACCGCGTCGAGCGCCATCTGGTCGAGGCGCGCACGCGCCAGGCCGAGATCCAGGGCCGCCTGCGGCCGCTGGCGCTGCAGGCCTCCGCCGCCGAGCGCGCCGCGCTGCTCGAGGCCGAGCTGCTCGAGCTGCGTCTCGAGCTCGTGCTCTCTGCGATGGCCGAGACGCGCCGCGATCGCGGCGTGCGCCAGAACGATCTCCGCGAGGCCCGTGCCCTGCAGGACCTGCTCGACGCGCAGGCCGCCGAGGTCGTCAAGCGCCGCGAGGCAGCCGAGGGCGCGCTCGGTGCGCTGGTCAGCGAGCAGGAGGCCGCCTCGCGTCTCGTGCAGCGCCTCGACGCGGGCGTCGAGCGTCTGACCGATCGCACGACGCTGCTCGAGGAGCGTCGTGAGGAGTTCGCCCACGACAGCGAGCGCCTGCGTATTCGCGCCGGCCGCCTGATCGACGAGGCCGCCGCCACCGCCACCGCCGCTGCCGCGGTCGAGCTGCAGGCCGAGCGCGAGCGCGCCGAGCTCGCCGCCGATCCTGACGACACCGGCATCGAAGACCGCTTCACCGCCGCCACGCAGGCCTCGGAGGCCGCGCTCGGGGCCGTCCTCGAGGCGCGCCGCGCCGAGGCCGAGCACGAGGGCCGTCTCGCCCGCGCCGGCGCCGAGGCGACCGAGAACCGCGAGCGTGCGGCTGCTGCCGTCCTGCGGCGCACCGAGCTGGGCGAGGGCGTCGGCGAGCGCGAGACCGCGCGTCGCGAGGCGCAGATCCTGCTCGAGACGATCGAGGCGCACGTCATCACCGCCCGCGAGGCGCTGGCCGAGGCCGAGCGCGCGGAGCAGGACGCACGCACCGCAGCCGACGGCTCCCGCCGCGCCGAGGCCGACGTTCGCGGCGCATCCGCCGCCGCCGACGCCAAGGCGCAGTCCGCCGAGGCGCGCGTCAAGGAGCTGAAGGATTCGATCGATCGCGGCGACGGCTTGGACGGGGCGCTCGTGCGCCTCCGCGATCGTGGCGTCTCGCTCGTCACCGACCAGATCCGCCCGGATCAGGGCGTCGAGCGCGCCGTCGCCGCGGTGCTCTCGTGGCGGGCCACCGAGGCCGTCGCCCGCGTCGCCCGTGACGCCGTCGATCTGCTCGCCGACGATGCCCTCGAGGGCGCTGCGCTGCTGTGCCTCGATCGGCTGCCGACCCGGCAGGCCGAGGGCCCGGGCGTCCCGCTGGCCTCCCGCGTGGAGACCTCCGGCGATGTGCCCAGCGGCCTGTTCGACGGCGTGCTCCTGGTCGAGCGCCCCGAGGATCTCCTCGCGGTCAAGCGCGGCATCGGCGTCCTCGCCGACGGACGCGGCTTCGACGCCGATCGCGGCATCGCCTTCCGCGCGGGCGACGCCGCCGGCCGCGCCCTCGCGCGCAAGCGCGACCTCGTCGGCATCGAGCAGCAGGTCCGCGACGATCAGGCCGCGCGCGTCGCTGCCACCGCCGCGCTCGCCGCGGCGACGAGCCAGCGCGCGTCGCTCGAGCAGGCCGAGGCCGCCACCCGCACCGCCGTCGCCGAGGCCCGCGACAACCAGCTGCGCCTCGAGCGCGAGCTCGGCGAGGCCGGCCGCGAGGCCGACCGCCTGGCCCGTCTCGACGAGGCCACCGCCGAGCGCCTGCGCACCGCCTCTGAGGATGCGGCGCAGTCCGAAGCTCGTGCCGTCGCCGCTCAGATCGAGGTCGTGGCGCTCGAGAGCGGCCTCACGGCGCTGCGCGAGCGCGTCGCCGAGCGAGCCGCCGAGCACGAGGCCGCCGAGTCCGTGCGTGTCGGTCTGCAGAGCGAGGTCACCGATCGTCGCGGCCGTCGTGCCGCCTCCGAGGAGCGCGCCGAGCGCGCGCGCGTCGAGGGCACGCGCCTGCGCACGCTCGCCACTGAGCAGGAGCGGCAGGCCGACTTCGCCCAGCGCGGCGCGGCCGCACTCGCCGCGGTCGTCCAGCACCTGCCGTCGATCCTCCAGACGATCCGCGCGGCGCTCGTCACCGCCGAGCGCTTCCGCGAGCCCGCTCGCGCCCAGACGCAGGCCGGGGAGGCCCGTGTGTCCGAGCTCGGCACCGAGCTGCGCTCCTGTGCCGAGGCCGACGCGCGCTTGGGCGCCGAGCGCCGCGATGCGGCCGGCAAGGTCGCCGCCCTCGGCGTCGAGCTCGAACGCTGCGAGGAGCGCCTGCAGGATCTCGGCACCCGTCGTCGCGACCTGATCGAGCAGCAGCTCGAGGGCGCCAAGGACGTCGTCGACATGACCGAGCCGCTGCCCGAGGACGAGCGCACGGTCCGCGAGGGCAAGGTGGAGCGCCTCGAGCGCCGCGTTGCCCAGCTCGGCGCCGTCAACCCGCTGGCCAAGGAGGCCTACGAGGAGGCCAAGGTCGAGGCCGACGACATCACCGAGCAGATCACCGATCTCGACACGTCCGTCGCCGAGCTGCGCAAGCTGGTCCGCGAGCTCGGGGCCGAGATCCGCAACCGCTTTGAGAGCACGTACACCACTGTCGAGGCCGGCTTCGCCGAGGTCATGGAGACGCTCTTCCCGGGCGGCTCGGGCCGTCTGCGCCTCGTCGATCCGGCTGAGCTCGTCGACGTCGAGGCCGCCGAGGAGGCCGCCGAGGCGATCGACGCGCACGAGGGCCAGGACGAGGACCCCGCGATCGAGGCTGGCAACGATCTCGACGACGTCGACGCCGTGCGCGAGGCCCCCGAGCCGGGTGTCGAGCTCGAGGTGCAGCCCGCCGGCAAGAAGATCCGCTCGCTGCAGGTCCTGTCGGGTGGCGAGAAGTCGATGGCGGCTCTCGGCTTCACCTTCGCGCTGATGCTCGCGCGCCCCAGCCCCTTCTACGTGCTGGACGAGGTCGACGCCGCGCTCGACGAGGTCAACATCGACCGCTTCCTCGAGCTCGTCAACCGCTTCCGCGATCGCGCGCAGTTCATCGTCATCACGCATCAGGCCGGCACGATGGAGGCCGCCGATGCGCTGTACGGCGTCTCGATGCCGGGCAACGGCGTCTCCCAGGTGATCTCGCGCCGCCTCCCGCGCGAGTCCGACGGCCCGACGCTCGCCGCAGCGCCCGACGTGGCGTAGCCCGATGGCCGATCCGCATCAGATGTTCTCCGGGCTCGGCGATGTCACCGTCGCCGAGGAGGCGCCGCAGGACGAGCAGGGCGGCGGCTTCTTCCGTCGGCTCGTCGACGGGCTGTCCAAGTCGAGCAAGGCGCTGTCCGGCCAGATCCAGTCGATCGCCTTCGACCCCGAGGACGAGGCGGCGTGGGAGCAGCTGGAGGAGGCGCTCCTGCTCGCCGACTGCGGCGTGCCCGCCACGGTCGAGATCATCGGCCGCCTCGAGCGTCGCGTCGCTGCCGGCGGGTTGACGCCCGGCGCAGATCTGGCACCCGCGCTCGCTGAGGAGATCGCCGACCTGCTGGCGGGCGCCGAGGCCCGCATCGACGTCTCGCACCAGCCCACCGTGATCCTGATGGTCGGCGTCAACGGCACCGGCAAGACGACGACGGTCGGCAAGCTCGCCGAGCACCTGCGGCGCGTCGACAAGAGCGTCGTCGTGGCGGCTGCCGATACGTTCCGCGCCGCGGCCGACGAGCAGCTGCAGGCGTGGGCCGATCGCGCCGAGGCGGACTTCGTCGGCTCGGCCCATGGCGGTGATCCGGCCGCAGTCGCGTACGACGGCATCGAGGCCGCTGTGGCCCGCGGTCGAGACGTCGTGCTCGTCGATACGGCCGGACGTCTGCAGAACCAGGTTGGGCTGATGGACGAGCTGGCCAAGATCCGGCGCGTCATCAACGGCCGCATGGAGGGCGCTCCGCACGAGACGCTGCTCGTGATCGACGCGACGACGGGCCAGAACGGCCTGCAGCAGGCGCGGGTGTTCAGCGAGGCGACGCCGCTGACCGGCATCGTGCTGACCAAGCTCGACGGCACGGCCAAGGGCGGCATCGCGCTGGCGATCGCCTTCGAGCTGGGCGTGCCGATCAAGCTGATCGGCGTCGGCGAGTCGCTCGACGATCTCCGTCCGTTCGACGCGGGCTCCTTCGCCCGTGCGCTGCTCGGCCTCGGCACGGCGTAGGCGAGCCCGCCACGGCTGCGGGGTCATCGCCCCGGTGGTCGCGCTGCGAAGATGACTGTGATGACGACTCCGGTTCTGGTCTGGCTGCGCCGCGATCTGCGGCTCGACGACTCGCACGCGATCGCGGCGGCGCTCGAGGCGGGCGCGCCTCTGGCCTTCCTCTACGTCCTCGACCCGGCGATGAAGACGCGCGGTGTGGGGCACGCCCAGCTGGGCTTCATCGTTGAGGGCCTGAACGACCTGCAGGCCCGGCTGGCCGAGCGCGGGGGAGGGCTGATCGTCCGTCGCGGCGACACGGTCCAGCAGCTGCTCGACGTGGCGCGCGAGCTTGGTGCCCAGCGCGTCTTCGCCAATCGCGATGAGGAGCCGACGGCGGGCATGATCGAGCGCGCCGCCGAGGAGGCCCTGCGCGGCCTCGGTGCCGAGCTGGTCGTCGTAGACGACGAGGTCAACGTCCCGCACGAGCTCGTGCTGACGAAGGAGGGCAATCCGTGCCGGACCTACTCGGCGTACGCCCGCTCGGTGCGGCGGGTGCTCGCAGAGCTGCCCTCGCCGCCGCACGACTACGACCTGCAGGGGCGGCTGCTCGCAGCTCCGGCGCCCGAGATCCCGAGCGTCGAGATGCTGGTCGGTCGCCCGGTGACGTTGCGGTCCGATGTGCCTGGCGGCGAGACGCACGCGCTGGCCCGGCTGCGGTCGTGGCGCGACGAGGGCTACCTCGCCGGGTACGCCAAGGACCGTGATCTGGTGGCCGAGCCGGATGCCACCTCGCGGCTGTCGGGCTATCTGCGCCAGGGCATGCTCTCGCCGCGTCGCGCCCTGCACGTCGCAGATCGCGCGGATGCCCCGAAGTACGCGAGCGAGCTTCTCTGGCGCGACTGGTTCAAGTACGTCCTGCATCACCACCCCGATCTCGCCGAGCGCTGCATCGATCCCCGCTACGACCGCATCGAGTGGTTCGGCCTGGACGAGCACTTCGAGGCCTGGACGCGCGGCGAGACGGGCTTCGCGATGGTTGACGCCGCGATGCGCCAGCTGACCGAGACCGGCTCGGTCGCCAATCGCGCCCGCATGGTCGCCGCCAGCTTCCTCGTCAAGGATCTCCATATCGACTGGCGCCGCGGCGAGCAGTGGTTCCGTCGCCACCTGACCGACGGCGATCTCGCCTCGAACGCGGGCTCCTGGCAGTGGGTGGCGGGCACGGGCCTCGACGCGGCCCCGTACTTCCGCGTCTTCAACCCGGATCTCCAGGAGCAGCGTTTCGACCCCACGGGCGCCTACGCGGCCCGCTGGGCCCCCGACCGCCCACTCCGCATCGTCGAGCACGCCATCGAACGCGACCGCACCCTCGCCGCCTACAAAGCGGTCGCCACCGACCTCGCCGACCCCTCCTAGCGGCGCGGCCTGACCGCCCGCCCTGTCGGCGAAAGCGCCCGCGGGTGATCGACGGCCTGCGGCTCCGGCGTCCTTCGGCGATCGACGGCCTGCGGCTCCGGCGTCCTTCGGCGATCGACGGCCTGCGGCTCCGGCGTCCTTCGGTGATCGACGGCCTGCGGCTCCGGCGTCCTTCGGTGATCGACGGCCTGCGGCGCCACTGCCTCGCGAGCAATCGCGACCTGCGCACACCGCTGACAAAAGGGGCCCGGGCCCTAAATGTCACTACCCCGACACCGACGAACACGCACGCCTCCCACACCCACGCCGCATCCTCTCCCAACGCCCTTCGCCACTCTCGCACGCGCAACGCGCGCCTTCCGCACAGACTGCAACGCCACTCCGACCAACGGGCACCAAACAACGCCAAGCGCGTAGCGGGCCGACGGACAAAATGGGCCCGGGCCCATCGTGTCCGTCGCTGGAGTCGCAGCGACGCTGATTGGCAGGCTCGCCTCAACCGGAGCGCCCTCGGGCGCTCAGTGCCCCAGACGCTGGGGTGCTACGCGGCCTGCGGGCCGAAGAGCTCGGGGTAGAGGCGCACGCACAGCTCCTTGGCCTTGCCGAACTCGGCGTCGCGTAGGGACCCGTTGAAGATCTCGCGCAGCTCGCGATCGAAGTCGCCGATGAAGCGGCCGGCGTAATCGTTCTTCGTCTCGAGCTCGAGACGGATCTGCGTGGGGCCGAGCGGGAAGCGCAGGCGATCCCAGCAGAGCTCGACGTGATGGAGGCCCTGGACGTAGTCGTGCGTCGAGCGGCGGTTCTCCAGCTCGCCGATCATCGCGAGCGGCCGGCTCGAGCGATTCACATCGGCGATCTTCGGCAGGAGCCCGGCCGCTTCGACCATCTGCAGCATCTCGACGCCGTCCGCCGGGATGTGATCGACGGGGAACTCGATCTCCTCGCGCTCGCGGGCGCGATCGGCACGTCGCGTCGACGGGCCCTTCCACGTCAGAAGCGGGGTGGGGAGGTTCGACTGGCGGCGGATGCGCAGCGAGCAGCCGGCGCGGCGCAGGTCGAGATCGCCGGTATCGAAGAACGTGTCGCGGATGTCGAAGATCGCAGAGCCGGCCAGCGAGAAGTTCGCGAGCTCGGCTGGCACCAGCAGAGGCTCGTCGCCGGTGTAGAGGTACTGAAGCTCGATTTCCATGCAGCCCGTGCATTCTCACACTTGATGCGGCGGACGTGCCTGCGCCAGCCCGTATGATCCGGTGACCGGCGCGGCCGGTGCGACACGATGCTCGATTCCCTCTCCGACCGACTTGGCAGCGCTCTCGGCGATCTTCGCTCCAGCGGGCGCCTCAGCGAGGACGACATCAATGCGGCGATGCGCGAGATTCGCCTCGCCCTGCTCGAAGCCGACGTCAACTTCGACGTCGTCAAGTCGTTCGTCGCAACGGTCAAGGAGCGCGCCCTCGGCGCCGAGGTGTCCGAGAGCCTGACGCCGGGCCAGGAAGTCGTCAAGATCGTCCACGACGAGCTGACCAAGCTGATGGGCGAGGGCAACACGAAGCTCGAGCTGAACGGCTCGCCTGCCGTGATCCTCGTCTGCGGGCTGCAGGGCTCGGGCAAGACCACGACGTGCGGCAAGCTCGCGAAGCTGATCGAGAAGCAGGGCAAGCGCCCCGCCCTGATCGCCTGCGACGTCTACCGCCCCGCAGCCATCGCGCAGCTCGTCACCGTCGGCGCCCAGGCGGGCGTCCCGGTCTACGAGCACGGCACGGAGATGAACCCGGTCGAGATCGCGCGCCGCGGCATCCAGCAGGCGAAGGAGGAGGGTCGCGACGTCGTCATCGTCGACACCGCCGGCCGCCTGACCGTCGACAAGGACCTGATGGACGAGCTCGTCCGCATCCGCAACGAGGTCAAGCCGACGGACACGCTGCTGGTGCTCGACGCGATGACGGGCCAGGACGCCGTCAACACCGCGCAGAACTTCCAAGCGGCCATCGATTTCAGCGGTCTGATCCTGACGAAGCTCGACGGCGACGCCCGCGGCGGCGCCGCGCTCAGCGTCCGCGCGATCACCGGCGTGCCGATCAAGGTCATCACGACGGGCGAGAAGCTCGACCAGATCGAGGAGTTCCACCCCGATCGACTCGCCTCGCGCATCCTCGGCATGGGCGACGTCCTCAGCCTGATCGAGCGCGCCGAGCAGTTCGTCGACAAGGACAAGGCCGAAGAGCTCGAGCGCAAGATGCGCAAGAACGAGTTCGGGCTCGACGACATGCTCGACCAGCTGCGCTCGATCCGGAAGATGGGATCGCTGACCAGCGTGCTGGGCATGCTGCCGGGCGTTGGCAAGCAGCTGAAGAACGCCAAGGTCGATGAGGGCCAGCTCGATCGCGTCGAGGCGATCATCCTCTCGATGACGCCGGCGGAGCGTTCGAATCCGAAGCTGATCAACGGCTCGCGACGCGTCCGAATCGCGGCAGGCTCTGGGGTTTCGGTCACCGAGGTCAACGCGCTGCTGAAGCAGTACGAGCAGATGAAGAAGATGATGAAGACCTTCGCGGGCGGCAAGGGAAAGATGCCGAAACTGCCCAAGGGGATGGAATTGCCGCCCGAGCTGCAGGGGTAGGGTAGGATCCTCCCGTGGTCAAGCTACGCCTAGCCCGATTCGGGTCCAAGAAAAATCCGATCTACCGCATCGTCGTCCAGAACGACGCATCGCCGCGGAACGGTCGAGCGATCGAGAACATCGGTCGCTACAACCCCCAGCTCGAGCCTTCGTTGATCGAGATCAACGAAGAGCGGGCGAAGTACTGGCTTGCCAACGGCGCTCAGCCGTCGCAGCCCGTCTATCGCCTGCTGCAGAAGCAGGGCATCATCTAACCGATGGGGGCCACGCCCCCGAAGGATGTCCGTGAGCTCTGCGAGTACTTGGTACTCGGGCTTGTGGACGACCCGGACGCCGTCAAGGTGACCGTGGAGATGACGGATGAGGCGATCGTGCTGCGCATCGTCGTGGCGCCGGAGGATCGCGGCAAGGTGATCGGCCGTGGTGGCCGCGTCGTCCGCGCGATCCGCTCGGTCGTGCGCGCAGGTGCAGTCAAGAGCGGTCGTCGAGTCCTCGTCGAGGTCGACGAGACCCCCGCACCGGCATGACCGTCGACTATCCGTGGCGTCCCGAGCGCGTGCGCGTCGGCACGATCGGCAAGGCGCATGGCCTGGATGGCTCGTTCCGCGTGGCCGATCCGTGTGGCTGGTGGGACTTCCCGCTCGACAGCACGATCCTGGTCGATGGCTCGCCGCGGACCGTGTCGAAGTGCCGCGGTGATGAGCTGGCGCCGCTGATCCAGCTGGAGGGTGCGGGAGACCGCACCGGCATCGAGCAGCTGCGCGGCGCCGCCCTCGAGCTGCCGCGCTCCGAGCTGCCCGAGCCCGACGACGACTTCTACTTCCGCTTCGATCTCGTCGGCTGCATCGTCGAGGAGGCCAACGGCACGCCGCTGGGCGCGATCGACGCCGTCGAGGATGGCGTAGCGCACGACCAGCTGCTGGTCGGCGAGCATCGCATCCCGTTCGTCGCCGTGATCGTCCCGACGGTCGACATCCTCGGCCGCCGTGTCGTGCTGGCCGACGGCTGGGAGCCCATCGCCGTCGACTGAGGTGCTCGGACCCTGCCGGCCTGACGCCTGCCGTGGTGCCCGGGCAGGCGATCCGTCGCGGGTGCGTGCGCGAACGGCGACAATCCCCGCATGGCCCTCTCGCTCGACATCCTGACGCTCTTCCCCGACTGGTTCGCCTGGCTGGGGGACGAGCGGCACGTCAAGAACGCGCTGGAGGGCGAGCTCGAGCTCGGCGTCTACGACATGCGCACGTTCAGCGAGCTGCCGCACCATTCCGTCGATGACACGCCGTACGGCGGCGGCGCCGGCATGGTCGTGCGCGTCGATACGACGGTGGCGGCGGTCGAGGGCATCTACAAGCAGCCGCTGGACGAGGTGCGCGCGCAGCGCCGCATCATCGCCATGGATGCCCGTGGGCGCCGCTTCGACGATGCCTATGCGCGCGAGCTGGCGGGCGCGGGGGCGATCACGCTCCTGTGCGGCCGCTACGAGGGCTTCGACCAGCGCGTGCTCGATCACGTGGCGACGGAGACCCTCAGCCTCGGCCCGTACGTGCTGGCCGGTGGGGAGGTGGCGGCGATGGTCATCACCGACGCCGTCACGCGCTTCCTGCCCGGCGCGCTGGGCCACGATGCGTCGGCGGAGGAGGAGTCGTTCGCGCCCGCCCTCGATGGTCTGCCCGAGTATCCGCACTACACGCGGCCCCTCGAGTTCCGCGGCTGGGACGTCCCGGAGATCCTCCGTTCGGGCGATCATGGCCGCATTGCGGCGTGGCGCAGAGCACAGTCCGAGGCGCAGGCAACGTTGCTTCGGGGTCAGACCCCAAAGCAAAGTTGATCGCCTCCGAGGGGTACCTGCGGGGTCGGATCCGGTTTTGGGTTAGGATCCCGCCCGTATGAACATCGTCCAAGAGATCGAAGCAGCCCAGCGCCGCGACGTCCCCAAGTTCAAGGCGGGCGACACCGTCAAGGTGCACTTCCGCGTGATCGAGGGCAATCGCCAGCGCGTCCAGGTCTTCGAGGGCGTGTGCATCAAGCGTCAGGGCCACGGCACCCGCGAGACCTTCACGGTCCGCAAGCAGTCGTTCGGCGTCGGCGTGGAGCGTACCTTCCCCGTGCATTCGCCCAAGATCGACAAGATCGAGGTCGGCGCGATCGGCATGGTGCGTCGCGCCAAGCTGTACTACCTGCGCGACAAGATCGGCAAGCAGGCGCGCATCCGCGAGAAGCTCCAGTAGGCACGGCGCAGACGTCCGCACGCGCGGAACGTAGGATGTGACGACGTGGCCAGTCTGAGAGAGCTCCGCAAGAACCCGATCGTCGATCTGGTCGTGACCGTGGTCATCGCGGTCGGTATCGCCTATCTGGTGCAGGCGTTCATCGTCAAGCCGTATCGCGTGCCGTCGGGCTCGATGGAGCCGACGATCGCGATTGGCGAGCGCATCATCGCGTCGCGCTTCACGCTGCGCTTCCAGGATCCCTCGCGCAACCAGATCATCGTCTTCCATCCCAACGGCGTCGGTGCCGATGTCTATGACACGAACACCGCCGCGGACGAGACGTTCGTGAAGCGCCTGATCGGCATGCCGGGCGAGACGATCGGCGCCACCGGCGGCAAGGTCTACGTCTGCAGCGGCAAGGGGCCGGCCGAGGGTGGCTCGGTCAAGGGCACCGTGGGCTGCGCCTTCCTCGACCAGCCGTTCGTGTCGAGCCCGCAGGACGACTTCGGTCCGACGAGGATCGCCAACGACCGCTACTTCATGATGGGCGACAATCGCTCCGACTCGGACGACTCCCGCAACTGGGGCCCGATCACGCGCGATCAGATGATCGGCGTGGCGTTCATGTCGTACTGGCCGCCGAGTCGTATCTCGATCTGGTGATCCGATGAGCGCCAGCGAGAGCACGCGACAGATCGAGCTCAATCGCCGCCGCCGTCGCAACAGCCTGAAGAAGGCGCCGCGCTTCCTCGGCATCGCCCGGATCATGCGCTGGCCGCGTCCGCTCGGCGGGCTGCTCCTGGTCGTCCTGCTGTACCTCGGGGCGGTCATCTGGTCGCCGCTGCTGTGGCTTGCGGCGATCGTCTGGGGCCTCTGGGCGGCTGCGGCGGTGCTCGATGCGGTGCTGCGCGGCTCGCGGGGCCTGACGGCGGGCGTGGTCGCGATCATCTTCGGTCCGCTGGGCGCTTCGCTGATCTCGTTCCTGCGGCGCCGCTCGATCCGCAAGGTGCCGGGCGAGGGCTTCAACTGGCCGACGACGTACTCGCTCGTGGCGCTGGCGCTGGGCTTCCTGCTGGCGGCGTTCGTGTTCGGGGCGGTGCTGCGGATCGGCCCGCACGGCGTGTCGGTGCCGCGGGCTGCGATGGGCGATCGCGTCGAGTCGGGCGATCGCGTGCTGGTCGTGCCGAAGCGCTACTCGCCGGTCGGGGTGGGTGATGTGGTCGTCGTCGACCGCTTCAAGGGCGTCGATGCCGCGCTGGGCCAGTCGGAGCCGATCGCCGGTGTCGGCCGCATCGTCGGGCGCGCGGGCGAGGTCGTCGGGGCGACGGACGGCAGGTTGTACCTCTGCCGCAAGCTGCCGGATGCGACAGTCGGGCCGCAGCCCGAGGACGAGTGCGGCAATCCGTCCGAGCTGCTGTACCTGAAGACCCCGACGCCCGATTTCGGCCCGATCCGGATCCCCCGCGGGACGTGGTGGGTGATGTCGGATGATCGCCAGGGCGTGCTGATCGACTCGCGCGTGTACGGCGCCGTGCCGGTTGACGCGATCGTGGGTCGCGTCGTGGCGATCCTGACACCGCTCGAGCGTTTCAAGATCCTCTAGGCGCGCGGCTCGTGCGTCTCTGTGCGTGAGCGGCTGCCGATGCGGCGGCTAGGCTCGTGCCATGGCTCCCCGCACGCCGATCGGACGCGAACTGCTGCAGCACGACTGCGGCCTTGGCGCGCGCTTCGTGGCGGGGGCCGATGAGGCCGGGCGCGGTGCGCTGGCCGGCCCGCTGGTGGCGGCGGCGGTGCTGCTCGAGCCTGCCGCGCTGTCGATGGAGCAGGTGACGGCGCTGGAGCGCCTGAACGACTCGAAGAAGCTCGCGGCCTCGCGCCGGGACGAGCTGGCCGCGATCATCGGGGCGACGGCGCTGACGATCGCCGTGGTGGCGATCTCCAGCAGCGAGATCGACGAGATCGGCATCCAGGCCGCCAATCTCGGCGCTCTCAGCCGTGCGCTCGATCTGCTGCAGGCGCCCGAGGGGTCCGAGCTCCTCGTCGATGGCTTCGCGCTGCCGCTGCACGCGCGTCCGCATCGAGCGCTGGTCAAGGGCGACGGCACGAGCGCGGCGATCGCTGCGGCGTCGATCATCGCCAAGACGACGCGCGACCGGGTGATGGAGCAGCTCGATGCCCTGTCGCCGGGGTATGGGTTCGGTGCGCATGCGGGGTACGGCACGGCGGTGCACATGGAGGCCATCACGCGACTCGGACCGTGTCGTGCCCACCGGCACTCCTTCGCGCCGATCTCGCTGGCTGCGTAGGACGCCGGCGCAGGCGGGGCGCGACGGCGAGCTGCTCGCCGCGCTGCTCTACCTGCTGCGCGGGTACCTGATCGTGGGGCGCGACGTGCGGACCGGGGTGGGGCAGGTCGATCTCGTCTGCCGCCGAGGGCGCCTGCTGGTGCTCGTCGAGGTCAAGCGCCGTCGGGGCGGCAGTCGCGTGGCGGCGACGCACGCGCTGTCCTGGGGACAGGCCGAGCGGCTGGTGCGCGCGGCTGGCGTGCTGCAGCGGCGCCACCGCTGGGCGACGGGCGCCCGCATCGATGTCGTCGCAATCGACGGCTGGCGCGTGCGCATCCTCCGCAACTCGGTCACGGCCGAGCGTCACGGGCGCAGCTCCACGCGCTTCCCGTAGGTCCGCGTCGCTCGCCGGTCGCACCCTGGCTGCCAGCGTGGGGGACATGCTCAACCGCGCCCACGCCTTCGCCCTGACCGGTCTCGACGCCACGCCCGTGGAGATCGAGGTCTACGCCAACGGCGGAACCGATCCTCACCGCGCGTGCTTCACGATCGTGGGGCTGCCCGACAAGGCGCTGCAGGAGGCCAAGGCGCGCATCCGCTCGGCCGCGATCGTCGCGGGCGTCAACACGGCCTCATCGATCATCCTCGTCAACCTCGCGCCGGCCGAGGTCCGCAAGGAGGGGGCGGGGTTCGACCTCCCGATCGCCCTCGCGGTGCTGGCCGGGCACGGCACGCTGGAGGGCCAGCTGGTCGATGAGGTGGCCGCCGTCGGCGAGCTCGCCTTCGACGGTCGCCTGCGGCCGGTGCCGGGGATCCTCTCGATCGCCGAGGCCGCGGTGCGAGTCGGACGCCCCGTGCTGCTGTGCCCGGCCGAGTGCGCGGCCGAGGCGGCGCTGGTGCCGGGCTGTCGTCCGGTGGGCTGCACCAGCCTGCAGCACGCCGTCCGCATCCTCAACGGCGAGGCGCGTCCCAGCGACCTCCGTCCCGCGGGCGCTCCCCGTGATGCCGACGTGCCCGATCTGGTGGACGTCCGCGGCCAGCCGTCGGCTCGCCGGGCACTCGAGATCTGTGCGGCCGGCGGCCACAACCTGCTGATGATCGGGCCGCCCGGCGTCGGCAAGACGATGCTCGCCAAGCGCCTGCCCGGCATCCTGCCGCCGCTTGATGACGCCCAGGCGCTGCTCGCCACGCGCATCCACTCCGCCGCCGGCGTGCTCCCGCCCGGGTCGGGGCTCCTGCGCGTGCCGCCGTTTCGCGCGCCGCACCACTCGGCCACGACGGCTGCCCTCGTCGGCGGCGGCACGCGCATCCGGCCGGGCGAGGTCACGCTCGCCACCGGTGGTGTGCTGTTCCTCGACGAGCTGCCCGAGTTCCGCCGCGACGCGCTCGAGGCCCTGCGGGTCCCGATCGAGGACGGCACGGTGCGCATCTCCCGTGCCTCGGGCTCCGTGGTCCTGCCGTCGCGTTTCGCGCTGATCGCCGCGATGAACCCCTGCCCGTGTGGTGGCGGTGGCCCCGATGGCTGCACGTGCACCCGCGAGCGCGTGATCGCCTATCAGCGCAAGGCAAGCGGGCCGCTGCTCGATCGCATCGACGTCGGCGTGCGGCTGGAGCGCCCCGCGCCGGAGGTGCTGCGCGTCGACCAGCCGGAGTCCACCCAGACCGTGCGTGCTCGCGTGTGCGAGGCCCGCGAGCGCCAAGCTGCCCGTGGCTGCATCAACGGGGAGATCCCGGTCGGCGAGCTCGATGCGCTCGCCCCGCTGGCCGAGGCGTGCCTGACGCTGGTGGATCAGGCCGTGCGGCGGCTGGGGCTCTCGCCCCGCGGCATGCACCGCATCCAGCGCGTGGCGCGGACGATCGCCGATCTCGCCGACAGCGACGCGATCCACACCGACCACGTGGCCGAGGCCATCGCGGTGCGGCTGGGAGCGCTGGCATGACGCCATTCATCACTCGCAGCGACGAGGCGTACCCGGCGCGCCTGCACGACCTCACCGACCCACCCGACCAGATCTTTCTGCGGCCGCCGCTCACAGCGGATCGCCTCACCGACCTGCTGCAATCGCCGCTGGTGGCGATCGTCGGGTCGCGCAACGCCTCGGCGGCTGGGGTGGCGTTCGCCACGCGCCTGGCGGGCGACTTGGCTGCCAGCGGCGTGGGGGTCATCTCCGGTCTGGCGCGTGGCATCGATGCCGGAGCGCACGCCGGCACGCTCGACCGCGGCGGGCGTACCGTCGCCGTGCTCGGCTGCGGCATCGACCGCGAC
Organism: Actinomycetota bacterium; assembly: GCA_947478745.1. Classification (GTDB taxonomy): domain Bacteria; phylum Actinomycetota; class Thermoleophilia; order Gaiellales; family F1-60-MAGs149; genus F1-60-MAGs149. The sequence goes on along the minus strand of CANJXE010000022.1, from coordinate 1,337 downwards.
TACCCGGCCGCCACCGTGCCCCTGGCACGCCGCATCACGGCTGCGGGTGGCGTCCTCTCCGAGTACGCCCCGGGCACGCCGCCGGCGCCGTTCCGCTTTCCCGAGCGCAATCGCATCGTCGCCGCCCTGGCCGACGTCACCATCGTGATCGAGGCCGCGGGGCGCAGTGGGGCGCTGATCACCGCGCGCCTCGCCCTCGAGCTGGGCCGCGACGTGTTCAGCGTCCCCGGGGCACCGTGGAGCAGCGTTGCCGCGGGCACCAACCAGCTGATCAAGGACGGCGCCCTGCCGCTGACCGACGCCGCCGACGCGCTGATCGCCCTCGGCATCGATCCGGGCGCAGGACGCACCGACGATCCGCCGGTGACGGGTGCTGCCGGCCGGGTGCTGGCCGCCCTGCGACGCGAGCCGGCATCGGCCGACGTCCTGGCCGCGCGCTGCGGGCTCACCGCTGCTGCCGCTGCGGCCCTGATCGCCGAGCTCGAGCTGCAGGGCCTGCTGGTGCGCGAGCTCGACGGCAGGCTGGTCCCGACGCTCTGAGCCTGCGAAGAGGGGAACGGCGCACGCTCGTCCCCGACTAGCATGCGCAGAACACTCGCTTTCAACCCACCAGGAGGACACATGGCTTTCGAGCTTCCCGCTCTCGCCTACTCGTTCGACGCACTCGAGCCCCATATCGATGCGACGACGATGGAGATCCATCACGACCGCCATCACAAGGCCTACGTCGACAACGCCAACGCGGCGCTGGCCGGCACCGATTGGGAGAACACCCCGGTCGGAGAGCTGCTGACCCAGCTCGACAAGCTGCCCGCCGACAAGCAGGGCCCGGTCCGCAACAACGCGGGCGGCCACGCCAACCACACGCTGTTCTGGGAGATCATCGGCCCCAACGGCGGCGGTGCCCCCTCCGGCGATCTCGCCGCGGCGATCGACGCCGAGTGCGGCGGTCTCGACGCCCTCAAGGCGGCCATGACCGACGCCGGCATCAAGCGCTTCGGCTCCGGCTGGAGCTGGCTCGTCGTCAACAACGGCAAGCTCGAGGTCATGTCGACCCCGAACCAGGATTCGCCGCTGTCCGAGGGCAAGACGCCGATCCTCGGCATCGACGTCTGGGAGCACGCGTACTACCTGAAGTACCAGAACAAGCGCCCGGCCTACCTCGAGGCGATCTGGAACGTCGTCAACTGGGACGCCGTGGCCGCGAAGTACGCAGCCGCGCTCTAAGTCGCAGCACGCAGAAGGGCCCCGGTTCCCACTCCTCGCGGAGCAGGGCCGGGGCCCTTCGTCGTTCTCAGTGCGCTACGAGTGGTACAGGTAGAACTTGAGGTTCAGGT